>JACROF010000013.1 GCA_016214555.1 Candidatus Levyibacteriota bacterium | reverse complement strand
TGTAATATCTTCTTCATATCGGCTCCTTTCTGCCTGTGCGTTGCACGCAGACAGGTCTTGGTATGTTGTTGTTTTATAATTAAAACCAATACCATTTTAGGAGCCGTTACTCTAAATTTCAACTAAATTTAACATTCTCTCATGGTTTTGAAGGTTTTTTCAACAATAGAATTGGGCTTTATGGCTTTATTCAAAAGATGGCTTCTCTTAAATTCAGTTGTAAAAGCGTAATTTTCATGATGCAAGAGCTCAAAACCTGATTGCTTAGCAGTTTCAATAATTTCCTCATCAGTTCTTCTATATCCGTGATGTTTTTTCACAAATCCCTGTAATCGTCCAGTCAATAAAAATTTAATCAGTCTGATTCCGAGCATTTCATACTTCAGAAACACATCATGAATTAGATAAGACAGTAAATTATCGGGTGAACCTGCAGAATCAAGAATTAAATGTCCGCCAATCTTCAAGCTATTAGATACATTTCTGAAAAAAGTAAGTAACTTTTCTTCATTAAAAAGATAAATCAGACTCAAACATATTACTGCATCATATTTTTTATATAATGGACCATTTAGGATATCATGCTCCATAAATTCAAATTGCGGGAATAATGTTTTTGTTTCCTTATAGGAATCAAAAACTTTTAAGTCAGAGCAGGTAATTTTATAACCGTCTTCAATCAAGAAAAGTTCGTTAGCACAGCGTCCACTGGCTATAGACAGAACATCCTCATCTTTTTTTAAATGCTTTCTCAAAAAATTATCATAACATTCAAAGCGACCTAAATGATACCCCCAAAAATATTTATTGAAAAAAGTTGATTTGCTGAGATATGCATCATCAGCTTTATAGCCACCCATAGCCTTCTCATGGTCATAAAAATTACTATCTATGGGGAGATAAATTCTACCTCTCCTTAATGGATCTAAAAAATATTTATACCACTTTCTCATCTCTCTCATCTCCCTTTATCTGCTTTTCGTCTACATTTTAGGATGACTAATCATCCCAGTCTTGATACAAATCTGATAATGTGGTGTCCTTTTCCAGTATTGCCCCCCAGAAACCTTCAAAGTCTGTATTCCTCCAGAACCATGAAAGTAATTGGCTAATAACCGGCAACTGTCTTGGATACTGATAATAGACTTCGCTGTAAACAACTCTCCATCCAGAATGAAGAATTAGCAAAGTCCAGTCTTCTGGGCTTAGTTCAAATATATGTTCATCCTCAGCAAAGATAATCTTACCTGTCCTATTTCGTATATGATGTAAGCCAACACGACTATCTTTAAGATACGGAACAGTAATTACAATCTTATTACACGGAGATTTCTTTGCTAACCGGCGGAAAAAGATAGCCGGATTATGGAGATGCTCAACCATTTCAAAAGAAGTAAAAAGGTCAACTGCATTCTGACCCAAATCGAGTTCCTCTGCCCTGCAAAGAATTGCCTTTAACCCCCTCGCCTTGATTTTTTTTATTGCTCTTGGATCTAAATTAACGCTAATAGTATCAACATCAAATTTATCTTTGGTCAATTCTCTTAAATAAAGCATATGTGTGCCTGCAGAATCACCAATATCTACAACAGTCAACTTACCAGTTGGTAAATATTCTAAAACCCTAAGCATTAAATAACACTGAAAAGCTTGTAATGCCCTGTGGTTTATCTCCCAATAATCATTGAATGTATCTTTTCCACTTGATTCCTGATTGGAAATATCAGGAACTATTTCTCTGAGCTTTTTTAATAACTCCCTCTGTCCGTTCCGAAAAAGTGCCAGATAAATAGAGAACTTACTAATAACCTGTATAAATCTATTTATATCTATCCCAATATAAGCAAATGATTCTTTCAATAATCTCCGCATTTACAACAACCTGCTCTTTTTGATGCTTTCAATAACCTTTTTCATTTCTTCTGTATTGCCTACAGATATTCTCGTATAGTTTTCAAATCCTTTTACAGAAAGGCTGCCCCTGACTAAAATTTTATCTCTCCGGAAGCCTTCAAGTATTTTCGACTTGTATATTCCAAAATCAGCATGTATAAAATTTGTAAAGGTATCAATAGTTTTAAAAGAGAGTTTATTCAGTTCAGAGATAAGATATTTTTTACCTTCCGATGTAGCTTTTATATAGTCATCAACAACTTCCCATCTATTTAGAAGTTCGTTTGCGAATGCCTAAAGCAGAAGCCTTTTTAAGAATTTCTTCAATTGCCTCATTGTCAATATATGTGCCCGTCGGGCTGTTTGGATTTGCGATGATTACGAGAACCACATCTTCAGCTATTGCATCCATAAGGCTGCTTATATCAGGCTCAAGATTGGAATCATAACCTATTTTTATCTTCTCTGCATTATAAAGGTTGCAGTACACCTCCACCATTGCAAATGTCGGATCAAGAAATATCACTTTATCGCCCGGATTTACAAAAAGCTCAAAGACTGTCTTTATAGCAAAATCAGAACCAGCAGTAACCACCAAATGTTCGGAAGTCAAATTTAAAAAGCGTGCAAGCTCCTCATATAATGGTTCAACTTCAGGGTATGTAAGGACATGTTCCTGTGTCAATTTCTCCATTATACCTTTCCAAAAATCATTTCCAAAATATGCAAGTCTCTCGTTTTTGTCAAGCCTTACCTTATCGAGCCTGCTTTCAATCTCGCCCCTAACCCTTGTTACGCCCTCAATCCATTTTTTATATTTCATTCTATGTCTCCGAAATGTCAGGGCTTTCCGATCTCCATGGCACGGTATGAGCACTCGACACATGCGGGAATTCTGTGGGATTCGCCATACCTATGAGCTTCCCTTAACAATCTTTCCTTTTCACCTTGCCATAGATCTCTAATAAAACAATCTTTGATATTGCCGAGCATCATAGAGCCGAAATCGGTGATGCCGTGCATAAGACACGGCAAAATCATGCCGTCCCATAAAATAGTTACCCTCTGCCAGAGGAATGAACAAGCCCATGCAGCGGTATCGTTTATTTTAATGGTATCCGTTTCCTCTTCACGCGCATCAAGGTAGGATATCTCATCCGCGTACTGCCTCCAGAATGCAACATAATCATTAAAATCTCTCTTTAGTTCCTCTAATAGGACTGTTTGAATGCGTATTTGCGGAAAACGTGAATTCTTCCTCTCTCTAATCTCAATTAACCTGCTCACATTATCGAGAAGTCTTTCGAACGTTGCTCCGACCCTAAACTTTTCATATACCTCCCTTGTAAACCCTTCAATAGAGATGGATATCCTGTCCAACCCGGCGTCAATCAACTGCTCGAATTTTTCCTCTGTGAGAAGGATTGCATTAGTATTAAAGTAGACGTCCATGATCCCCTTCTTCTTTGCATACTCCACCATGCTCGCCAACTTGGGATGAAGGAGAGGTTCTCCTCTGAGACTGAGTTTTATTGCGCACAACCCGTTCGCTGCGCCCTCATCGATAATCTTCCGGTAGATGGATAGAGCCATGAACCCCCGTTTGTCATTGCCCCACCGACTATTTGTCGTTGCGCAAAAAGGGCACCTCAAGTTGCATACAGCAACGCTTTCAATATCAATGTGAAGCGGGAAGCCTTCCACAATAAACCTTTCCGGATTTTCCCGCCATTTTCTTCTATATTCGCGGAACCTTTCGTCTGCCTTTGCATCGAAAACCGTAGTCTCCGTAGCGGTATGGAAATTATTGTTCGGGTTAATCGATATTTTTGCTGACACTAATCTCCTATCCTCCGTATCCGTGTTTCCTCAGCCAGAATTCGACTTGTGGTATCTGCCATTCATAATCCACGTCGAACCCGCCCCACTGTTTTAGAGGATATATCTTTTGTCCCATCCATTTTTGCGGCAGGAGCCCGTCCTCTAGATTTTCGAGACACCGCGGCCTTATGATTGATACTCCCATATCCGCAAACCATACGTCGCCCTGAGAGTCCCTGTCACAGTTCAATGTTGCGGGGTCTCCAAAAGTCTCAAACGGAACAAAAGGATGCAGAAGACCATCACTTCCAATCCTTCGCGCCCTGAGGGGACTCCACATATTGTAAGATGACACAGTAATCGCAGAATCATATGTGCCGTTCTCCCTCAGCGCTTTAACGCCTTCGGATATTGTTGCTGAGGTAACAGTAGGAGCATTGCACATGAGGAGAGCAATAAGCTCTATTTTTTCATTCGACATATCTCTCACCGTCTTATAGGCGTGGACATAGACATGTTCCCCTAATGCCGCGTCTGTGCATAGATCAGGAGGTCTCCTGATGATTTCAACACCGTTCTCAACAGCAAGAGCCATAAGACATTCATCGTCGGTTGACATGTAAACCCTGTCAATTTCTTTACAGTCTTTTGCAGCTCTTATCGGGTAATAAGATAAGGGTTTGCTTAACACCGAATACAGATTTTTCCCCGGGAACCCTTTACTACCCTTACGACCCATTATTAACGCTATAACCATGATTCCCCTCTTTTTACCGTTAAAGGTTTTTTTTATTTCCGGCATGCGATTCAACATCAGGACAACGCAGCTCTTCGTCATCCATCTTATTTACTTTTCTCATATTGCTCACCAGTTTAAGTCCTTTTCATACCCCAGTTCTATTAGCACAGCACCCAATCGGTCCTTACATTTTTGAATATGAGCATCGGACAACTCTTCCCTCCAGTTCCCGACTTTTCCGGAACGGAAATTAGAGGATAATCCCCAAGGCAGCAAGGGGGCTTTTCTCAGATTTTTTTTCACATCCCCCTTCCCCTTTGCAGCCTCGACAATAGCGGCAATCGTTTCGTCAGCGAGTTCAATCCCGTAGAAACATAGAACATCCCGAAATACGCGTTCTGTATCTTTTTTCATCTCTTCGAACCTTACAAAATGGACCCTGCCGGGATACAGCCTTGCAATCTCAAACCATCCCCGAATCCATGCGATATTATCGTTAGCAATGACTTCTATGCTGTGGTCAAGCGCCTTTTCCTTTGGCATGGTACGGTAGTCAACATAATCAAAAGCTTTAGAGAGCTTGGGAAAATCCAAGAGCCTATGATAGCGGGACACAGCGACATCCCGAAGATCCCTATATGTCACCACAACTTTTTCAACCCCGTTGCGAAAAATGCACTCAATGTTTTCATGTGTCGGGGCAAGATGCGTCTTGAACAGACTGTATCCGTGTTTTGGAATACGACTGAAGGCGGAATCACAGATACCATGGGTATACATCACATGTTCAGGCATAGGAGTCGGACGCGTGTAATATCCCGGGACTCTTGCAAGCAGGTTCTTCATCCATGTGGTGGCACTCATCGCCAGTCCTGCAATAAAAATAATCCGGTGCGGATACTCATAATATCCGTATACGGCTTTGAGATCTGAAATTGACCGCCTGATATTGTAAATAATCCTCGGAAAAAGCAGCCATGGATGAAATGATACATAAAATCCAGTGCGAACCCACCATTTCCAATCTTTGCCCATTAATAAAATTTGTTTTCTGCTTTTAGAATATTCGATCATTTCAGGCACCCTCTATGAGACAAATATTTGATAATCTTTTCAGCATTTATATCAGGAGAATATTTCTCGGCATCCAGCGTGATATCCGGATTATCAGGGGGCAGGTATTCAGAATTAAACCCTATCAGGGTACCAATACTCCCCTGCTGTGTCATTTTATAAAGTCCTTTCGGATCGCGTTGAGCGCAAACTTCAATAGAACACTTGACATAACACCTTATTATATTGTGAAGGTTTTCCGCTACATATCGGCGTGCATCAGAATTAGCTGTCAGAGCCGATACTACGGCATTAATTCCTGATTTTAACATTTTGTTGGAAAAATATACCAAAGCCTTTACAACCTTAAGCCGATCCTCTGTCTCAAAACCCAAATTAGAACCGAGTAAATTTCTGATTTCATCACCGTCATAATGCATAACCGGTATGTTCTTTTCCTGCAAAAGATCACAAAGTGTTTTAGCAATGGTGGTTTTGCCGCCTGACGTAGGACCCATCAGCCATAAGGCAAACAATTTTCCAGATGCCATAACAGTTTTCTTCCTTCACATTTCAAGTATTTCCAAAATATTGGTATTGGTTGTCCATTTTTTACACAAATCAATTATATTCTTTACGATTTTAACAGCCTGCACAGGATGTTGCCCTATAGCAGTCTCAGCAGCCAGCACTAACCCGTCAGCTCCCATCAATATTGTGCTGACGATATCATTAACTTCAGCACGCGTAGGAACCCGATTATTTACCATTGTCTCGAGCAAGTTAGTTGCCACATTCACCGGTTTGTCCATAATACGCGCAATCGCTATAATTCTTCTCTGCAGGAATGGGATTTTTTCGATATCTATCTGTCGCGAAAGGTCACCACGATCAATGAGTATTTCATCCGTTTCCCTTATGATGGATTCAAGGTTATGTAATCCTGACCTGCTCTCAATTTTTGAAATTATATTTGATTCCATTCCGACAAGCTCTCTGAATTTCCACACATCCTCACTATTATTAGCAAAAGATAGTGCAAAATTCTTTACCTTCATCTCTCTGCCGATTCTGATAGCCTCTCTATCTTTTTCTGTAATCGGCGGCAGAGTAATATCCCTACTTATGTCTACAGCCTTATTGCTGCCAACCATACCGGACGTTATTATCCTTGCCAGACAATAACCTTTATTTATTTCTACAATTTTCATCGAAGCCAGATTAAAATCTATCCTTATTACATCACCAACCTCAAACTGTTTGGCGATACCTTCCGGGGTAAAAGAAATATTATGGGGATCACCCATAACTCCCTCATAATGAATCTTTGCCATTGTATCCTTTTCAAAATAAACCGAACCGTTCTGCATATTCTGGTTACGTATTTGAGCGCCTTCGCTATCAAGGCAGACAGGAACATCCGTACTTGACTGAATTATATTTATGTTATTGGACAGATCCTTGAGTTCAGTATGAGAGAGATTAATACGAAACATGCTTACCTTATATTCGGCTATTTCTCTGATCGTACTCCTTGCCATTGATGATGGCCCTAAGGTAACCAAAATCTTTTTCATTCACTCCCTCCCAAAATCCGGATCATAACTATAAACCCGTTTATATATAACTTTATTATTTTATCGGATAAGGCTCATTTATGCTTGCTTACTTTAGCGGTGATTAGTTGACTCACTAAATGAATATCTTCCCGCTTCAAGCCGAATATTGCCGGAATGTAATACACAAAGGTAATAACCAGGATGCTGTATACAAAACCAGCCAGCAAAAAATTGAAGATTACATTAGCGTGAGTTCCCACTAGTCTATCCACTCCAGTTGTCGCTGTAACCGCAATTGCCAGCAAACATATTATGCAGGCGATCTGGTGAACAACATATTTAAAAAATGAGAGTTTAAGGTATTTTGCATTAAAATAGAAGAAACCATTGACGCCAAGGAACTGTAATAATACCATTTTAACGGCCAACCCAGTTGCCCCGGCATCCAAGCCCCATTGTCCATTGGGAGCAATCAGGAAATATGTAACCGGCGCCCCCAAAATAATAAATATTACGCCGATATTTCTATATAGTGCAGTCCGTCCGGTGGCGTAAAAAATGGAGCCGCTCAATTGCCCGTAAGTCTGATGTATAGGGAAAAAAGCCATTATGGTCACAGCCATTGCAGCATCCTTATATTGATTGCCACCAAATATGTAAATTACTTTGTCGGCTTGAACGGCTATAAAACATGAAAAATAGGCAGCGATAGAATATAGCAGTGAAACATGCCTGCGAAACAGTGATGCCATTTTGACAATATTGTCATTTCCATGTGCTATTGAAATCTCTCTCATAAACAATGGGGTCATGGCACTCGTAAACAAAAAGCAGGCAGCGCCTATCTGATATGAAAGGCTGTAAAAACCCTGCTGAACACTGCCCCCATAAACCTGCAGCAGCCATCTTTCAAAAATGCTTACTATCAGCGATACTACAGTATAACTGAAAAGCGGATGGCTGTATTGATAAAACTCCTTGATGTATCCTTTGATCTGAATTAAAGACAACGTCCAGCCATGTTTCATGAAATAACCATGGCTCTGTAAAACATAAACAAAAGCGACACATAAAAAAAACAGGGTCAGGTAATGATAATAAAAAAAATTAGTAAGATTTAACCGATTAGAAATATAAAGCAGGATTATAAGAATCATGCCTAATACCTTCTGTAATATCCGGGCTATCTCCGTAGAAACTGTCAGGCCATAAGCATCAGCTATCTTATTGAATACCTGTGCTACCCATGTAAAAATTCCCCAAACTGCCGCCATGTAAATAAAAAGCATTTCCTGGGCAGGCCACAGCCGCGTATGAATCGGATTTGAGGACACTAATGACACAAAGAAAATTACTCCCAGAGAAACAATTCCCGTAAAATACAGATAAAATGAAACCAGCCCCAACTCCTTTTGTCTTTGGGACAACTTTGTATAAAAACCGATTGAGGCTCCCATGTCAAAAAAGTTTACAATCTGGCTAAAAAAATTTGAAAGATAATTAAAATCGCCATAGGCTTTAGGCCCTAGACCTCTCGGAATAATGGCTTGACTAATAAGATAGATTACCATCCCTACAAAATTAGTAAGGAGCTTAAAAAAATATCTTCTCTTTAATGAGTCCCCTTCTGCCTGACCCTGAAAACTATTAGCAGCCAAATTCTTTCCGTTTATCACTAATATTATCTGTATTATATATAATTATAACTATTGTTTTCTTTTTGCTATAATTAAAAATTCGTCACAAAGTTTTGCCCGGTCAAGTGCTTCCTGGACAGAGGGTATGGAGTCCATCACCTGATGCACCATCGCGGCATCTCCAATCTGAGTATTTGCGAGAATTGTCCCTATCAGTTCGTAAAAGTCTTGGCCAAAGTACCAGATACAACTGGGCTCGAACCCCACGGAAGTAAGCAAGGCTACAAGAGAGCGGTCAGTGAAGAGCATCAGATGATTTGGCGGCAGCATGTGACGTGCTATCATCCCGGGGAATGCCATGTTTGAAAATGCGCTTATCGACGGGTGATGCGGCAATTCCAGAACCAGAGCGGCGTCGGGCTTTGCGGCTTTGGCGATCACCTCAAGGAGCTTCCGAGGATGACGGACATGCTCTAAAACGCTGAATAATGAAATCACATCAGCATCGGACAGGAGTTCATTGCAGTTGGCAGAGTCGATTATGGCTTCAACGATGGTCAAGCCGAAGCCCCGGGCAATTGCAATTTCCTGAGGATCAATTTCAATACCTGTCGCTTGCCAACCCATGCGCTGGGCGATCAGAAGAATTTCACCGATACCGCAACCGATATCGACCCATTTACTTTTTTTTCCGAGGGACTCAGTGATGTACTGGACCTTTGGAGTGGCAATGTCCTCAACACGTGTCAGATATAGGTCTCTTTGGAGCAGGTCTTCTGAAGGTCGCATGTTCACTTCCGAAGTCTGATTCCGATAAAAGTCTTCCAATGCCTGTTCCAGTGGCGGGTTTGTCACATACACGTGAGTGCACTCGCGGCATGTTACATAGGAAAAACCATGTATATTACTTAACATATCGTGAGTCGTTGCCGAACAGACCGGACAGCCAACTATCTCTGTTTGTCGGGCAAAACGTCTGGCATCGGACTCCCTGCGCAAGGCTGCATTCTTACGCCACTGCACATCACGATTCAATTTCCGTAAATCCAGTGTCTTTGAGAAACGTTCTATCGGTTTTGAAGACATGAGAACTCCTTGAGAGGCCCTTAAACGTAATAAGTTTTGCGCCTCGTTACATTATGTTAGGGATTTAAGACGGTTTGCCACTATTTGCCATAGAGGCAGTTCTTCCGTTTTATCTTTCTTGATATACCAATTTCTATATTCATTATATTTCTCTTCATCAACCGCAAGCTCTTTTTCCGGATCAATGGACATGACCTGATCAATATTTACGGGATTTTTCCCTAACGATTCCGCACATAATTTTATTCCTTCACAGAATATACTTTGATTCAAGGCATTGCTCGTTATAAAAATTGCCGGTTTTTTATGGAGAACCGCAAAGTTGACTGAATAGCTTGCGTGAGTAACAACAAATTCAGCCTTCCTTACTAAACTAATTGTTTCTCCCAGCAGTAGCGTTCTACCGCCGAAATAATCGGGATGTCTGTCATAACGTGAATACGGGTGGGCTGCAATGACCATTTTCACCCCCAAATCCCTTTCCACAATGTCAAAGAAATTTTTAATCGATGCATAATAGCTTTCAGCGAACGACATAGAAAACGAAGTTGATAAACTGCTATCTGCCCAACCCGGGTGATATGGTAGATATTCATCCAGAAATACACCTATCTTCTCTCTATCAGGGGTTGGTTTTTTTATTTCTCTGAGATATAGGTCGTAGTCAAAATAATGACCCCAGATAATTTCAGTCCGGTCATTGATCATCTGTTTTGAAAAACTTGTTTTTGCGCCTCCTGCCAAAAAATAACTTGCGGGCTTTATACCCAATTTATCACATGGAATTCGTGAAAGGATAAAATCTATTATTTTCCTGTAATTACCTTTCTGGATTATGCCCTTAACGAAGTACCACATTTTTATATTTTTCTGTATATATAAAAATGGATATATGGTGGTACCGTCCACACAGTACCTAATGTCCTTTTTTGAAAGTAGCCGGTATACTCTGTGTGTACGCGATAAATATCTCATCCAACAAAAGACAAAACTTCCATCATCAAGGTTCAGGATTGCCGATTCAGCCTCTTTCATCTTAAAAAAAAGCCTGTAGCCGGCAAAATCCGGAACTTCTTGCCTCTCTGTTTTATAAATATCGGGTTTCAAAAACGGTGTAAAATCCCACACTTCAACGACAAATCCGTTTCCTCTCAATATCTCGATTCCGAATCTCTCATAATCTCTTTTATTAAAATTATTGAACACGAAAAAAACTATTTTATTAACTTTAGCCATAATTAATCCCCATTACACCAACTATTGTCAAATCTCAATCAGACACTGCGGAATCCTCTGAAGGTAACATCTCTTCCCATGTATAGCTTCATGGCTTGTTCAAGAACACCCGACAATCTCTTTTGAAAGTAGTCTTTAATTAATCTTGTATTCGCATCCAGCAGGCACTGATGGAATTCATTATCTGTCAAATCGGTAAAGTTTACAGCCAGCAGGTCTGAATTAACATGCTTGTTTTCATAAAAGTCTTCCGCATCCATCAGAAGTCCTTTCTCCACAGCATAGTCAAAGAGAGGAGAGCCCGGATAAGGAGTCACTGGACGAATAGTACGCATCTCAGCTGCGTCACCATATTTTACCAAGAATTCCACGCCTTTATTCAATGTTTCCCTGTTATCTCCAATATTACCGAATATAATATTGTAAGCAGGGCTTATTCCCGCTGCCAATGTCGCCTCAATTCCATTAATGATTTGCCGCGTGGTAAGGGACTTGTTCATCTTTTTCAGTACATTGTCATCAAAGGCCTCAATCCCGTAGTTTATAAAGACACAACCCGCCTCCTTCATAATCTTCAGGACATCGGGCTTTGCATAATTCAGCCTTCCGTTGCAACACCATTTAATGCCCAGTTTTGCTTTAATGAAATCCTCGCACATGCTTACAGTCCTTGCTACAGATGACATAAGCAACTCATCGGAGAAAATAATGTAGGTAATTCCATAGTTTTTATTTAAGAGATTAATTTCCTCTATAATGTTTTCATTGCTGCGCGGTCTGAACCCTTTATCCATACGATAGCAGAAGGAGCATTTGAAGGTGCACCCTCGGCCCGATAAAACCGGAAGGACAAAATCATTATTGGCAGCATGGGGCATTTTGAAAAGTTTATAGTAATCTATGGGGAACAACTCATAAGCAGGTAAAGGCACTTCTTTATCAATATCCTTGATTAAAGGTCTCCGCTCATTGATAATTACTTCATTACCATCTGTAAATGCTATCCCCATGATTCCGTGTAAAGACTGCTTCTTTTCTAAAGCATCAATCAAGTCAACTATTGTCAATTCTCCCTCTCCAATAACTACTGCGTCCGCCTGTGTCTTCCTCAAGAAAAAGGTAGGCTCGGGAGATGGTCCATGTCCTCCTATAATGAAAAAGGGCCTATTCTTCGACTTATTGATTGCGCCTGCAATCTTCAGCAACTTTCTATACTGATAGTACCCTGCAATAACTCCGATGCCGACAACATCAAATTTATTCTTGTTCAAATAATCTGTAAGATGCTCTTCATGATAATGGAACTGATCCTGATTATAGATTTCAACCTCATAGTTTTTTTGGCGTAAAACTGCAGCAATTGCAGCAAGCCCTTGAGGGAACCAATGTACATGGGAATCGTTATCGTAGGCAACCAAAAGTATTTTCATGTTTCATCCTCTTTGTCTATTCAGCAACAGAAATATTTCTTTACTTTTTCCACAATAAACTCAACCTGATTCTTTTGTAGTGATGTTGAGCAGGGCAGATGCAGAGACTGGGCGGAAATCCTCGTAGAATTTGGATAATCAGACTCATCATACTTATCGATAAAATGAAGAGCTCTGTGTACGGGATTTATCATCTGACGACAATCTACTCCTTCACATCTCATAAATTGCAAGAATTCATCCCGGTTATAATAATCATCTATAGTCATTGTCATTAACCAGTGAACCGGTTCACACCAATCGGCAAAACGTCGAAGACTTATGCCAGGGATATCATTTAATAGTTTGTAATATAGACACATTTGCTCCATGCGGGTAGTTAGTATTGTATCAAGCTGTTCCAACTGTGCCAATCCAATAGCTGCCTGGATATTGGTCATGCGATAGTTGTACCCGAGATTGATATGATGATATTTCTTTATTTTTGACATACCGTGATCCCTCAATTCACGGCATCTATCAGCCAGTTCTTCATCATTCGTTAGTAGTGCGCCGCCTTCTCCCGATGTGATTATCTTATTCGCAAAAAAACTGAAGCAGGAGATGTTTCCAAACGTGCCGAGAAGACGACCTTTATATCTGCCACCTATACTCTCGGCATTATCCTCTATAATTTTGATATCGTGTCCACGAGCTATGGCAAGGATTTCATCCATCGGAGCTGCATGACCGAACTGATGCACAACAATTATTGCTTTTGTCTTACATGTTATTTTGTCAGCCAGCTTATTAACATCAATGGACAGGGTCTGCGGATCAACATCAATGAGAACCAGTGCTGCTCCTGACAGCACAACCATGTTTGCCGGGGCAATAAATGTCAAATCCGGACAGATCACTTCGTCCCCAGGTCCAATGTTGAATGCTTTTAATGCCAAATGAATGGCAGTGGTACAACTTGATGTCACGACACCATATTTGACACCGTGATAGGCTGCTAATCCCTCTTCTAGACGGAGAATAAAGTCCCCCTGGCTTGATATCCAGTTGGTTTCGAGACACTGAAGCACATATTTCTTTTCATTTCCGTTTAAATAAGGCTCTGCTATTGGAATCATAATTTACTATTCCTTTATGTTAGATCTTTTCCACGGTCAGCGTCGGTGATAAAAAAATTCCTCTGTTTATAAGAATTAGTCCAGATTCTCTAATCCCATGCAATGGTTTCTCAAAATGCTCATCAGCCGGGCTTTCATTAAGATTAACATGTTTACATAATTTTAAAATCTGGGAACCCATTAGCGGTCCAACCGCCATCAACATAAATGTCCTGCCCTGTAATATAACCGGATGCATCGGAAGATAGAAACACACATATCCCTATTAAATCGTTGGGATTCCCCCACCTTTTAATCATCATACAGGCTTCTCTTTGCCGTCTTATATTGAGGTTCTCATAACTATTTCGGGTCATGTCCGTAATCATATAACCTGGGCCGACATTATTGACCCCCCACCCTTAGAAGCTGCATAAGCAGGATTGTTCGGGAAACCCAATTCAGCAGATAAACTGGTAATATTTATGATTGATCCCGTCTCTTTTTTCTTCATGAAGTCAGCAACAATTTGGCTGCATTGAAATGTCGCAGTAAGATTGACAAGTATTGTTTTATCCCATGCTTCAGAAGGATATTCCGATGCAGAAAACGGAAAAGATACACCTGCATTATTGATTAAAATATCAATTTGTCCAAAGTCATTAAAGATTTTTTCACATATACTCTTAAAATCATTTTTTACAGTAACATCACAAACTAGTTGATCAATCATGCCATCATGTTCAGGAAAACATAAATCCAGAGCATAAACTCGGGCGCCCATCTTTGCTAATCCCGAAGCCAATACAGCTCCGATACCTTTCCCAGCTCCTGTCACTATTGTTGATTTCCCGGTTAATTTAAAAATATTATTCTCAGCCATATGCTCTTTTTCCCCCATTAATAATCTCTCCCATCATATCCTTATATTTCATTTATTTTGAGCAATATCCATAGACAATGTCGGATTCTTAAATTGATATGGTGACGGTGCATTAGTATCTTTTACAGACATTGTAGCATCCCATTTCTTGATCTGATCAACAATATTTACACCCACCATTTCGCTCCATGTGTCCAGCAGGAGTCGCATAATTTCCCCCGGCTTTCCATCTCCGATGGATATACCATTCAGGGTTACGGCGGGTGTCAGGCAAAATG
>JACROF010000017.1 GCA_016214555.1 Candidatus Levyibacteriota bacterium | reverse complement strand
CCACAGGACAACAAAGAAAATGTAACAATTTTTTCACCCATAACAGTTCAGTTTTCGCGAAAAATGACCCCCCCAGAGCAAAGTGGGCTATCTATTCGCACGACTCCACGCGTTGTTTTTATCAGGCAATGGCAGAAAGATGAAAAAACCCTCATGCTTACACCCGAAAGCGCCCTTGCGGAAAATCAACAATACACCGTTGTCATCACGTTTGGACAAACAACAACAAGCGTTTCCTTCACAACAACATCGAAAGCTGGATCGATCACAAACAACATTACGCAAGCTGGTCTAGAAAGAAGCGATGTAACAAGACAATACCCATGGTTTAACAGCCTCCCATTGCTAAGCGGAAAATATCAGGTTAATTTTGATCTTAAAAAGAAAGTTTTTGTTGCTAAGCTTTTTGTATATAGAGAGGTTGAGGTCCCTGTTCTTGAACAAGTAATTTCCGACAAGCTAAAAGGGCTAGGCGTTGATCTAAATACATATACCATAGTCTGGGAGGTCATTCGATAATATGGTAAGACTGTGCTACTTTTTACTGACATCAAAAGGCGTCTTGCTGCTCGCATTAAGCGCAATTGTCCTTTCAGGTTTTGGTATCTTCACCCTTACCTCAGGCTTTTCACACTCCAATCCTCAGAACTTTAAGGCAAATCGTCTTTTTACTCAAAAAGTGTTTGCTGCAGAGGATACAAAAACTGCAACGATCAACAACCTTGGCCTAGGAACATCGGACGGAACAAGAATCGAAAATTATGTAAAAAAGCTCGCTTCACGTAGCCCTATTATTGGCCATGGAGATGAGGTTGTTAAGCTCGCAAGCGAGTTTGGAGTAGACCCTCTTATGATATTTATCTTTCAAAACGAAAGTCAGTTCTGTTCTGATAACGGCGTTGTCTCACCAGGAGGCTCTGATCCAGACAACTACAACTGCGGAGGCATTACCTGGGAAGCAGCACAAGTAGCAAACGTAACCAGATGGCATGCAACCGCCGGGCCTCAAGCGCTCGGGCATACCTTTGCTTTTGTTCCTACCATCATGGATGGAGTTGGACTTTACTTTGATTACATCTCCAAACGCTACCCAAATGCTACTCTTGAAAATTTCTACAATACCTACAATCCCTGCGATGACCCCGGCAACACTGGCCAGGACTGTGGAGCTGAGGCAATTGCAAAGATGTATGAAACTCTGAAAGAAAATGTTGGAGATGCAAGCGACGGAGGCACCACTCCTGTCCCAAAAGGGTCTGTAACGCTCAAGCTTGTGTTAAAACCCTTAGAAAATGATTCCTATGTCATCAACAAGGCAGTCGCTGAGATTGTCGCTTTTGACACAGCTGACCCAAAAGATACAGCAAGCACTAGTGCATCGCAATAATAATTTATGCTTATAAAAAAACATCGCTCACTACTGACCTCTCTAACGCTCATATGCCTATTCGCGTCATATGTGTTATCAACATCTCCTCTCGTATATGCCCAAATGTCCTCAGTGGGCTGTGCTGTAACAAAAGTTGGTTCACCCCAGAATGACGCCCCCTCTCTTCCAAAAGACTGCTCTGATGGCACCATACAACCTGGAACGGGGCAACCTGGGCAACCACTACCTTCAAACGACACCACGCAGATTAAAGAGGAGCTCTGCACTCAATACAAAGTTTGCCCAACAGAAAGCCCACTCCAACCCCCCAATGGGGCCTGGACACTAGCCCAACTTACAGCCTTGTGGAACCTAGTACAAAAAATCTATATGTCCCCAACCTACAAAACGCTTGCGATAGGCAATTATCAACTTGAGCTTACACGAGCCCGATGCTACCCGGGAGGATGTGACAACACGTGGGGATACTATGCTGGACAAGTGTATCCTGGATGGGGAAAGATCAGTGGCGCAAGACTCATTGTTATCACAGACAACATCAACCTTGCGCAGTCACAACTTGTTATGGAATGGCTTTTTGCCCATGAGATAGGACACTCCGCCTCAGGAGGATTACCAGACGGAAGCCTTGCGGGTAGCTTAGGAGAGAATAGCGCATATAAAAACGTGCAGTCCTGCGGTAGCATTGTGAGTAATTATGGTTATACAAACTGGAATGAAAACAACTCAGAAATTCTTGCGTTCTATATGACAGCAGGAGAAGAGGCAATAGGCGGATATCTTGGAGCAAACAAAAACCTTGCCCAAGACTATACATGCGTCTACAATATGGCAAAGCAACATTACTTTAATGGGATCGAATATTAACAAATGAAAGTAACACTCTCTACAAAAATTATTCTGGTACTTGCAGTCCTTCTTACTCTTGGGGTAATTCTTGTTGCAGTTCTCGCATTTATCTCTGAAAAGCCTGAGTCTAACAAAAACACTCCAATCCCAACAGCAACACCAACAACCCCACCCCTACCGATTGATCAAAAAGACATTGATGAAGACCTTGCCCCAACGCAAAATCCCTCATACATCAAAAAAATTAATGAACAAAAATTTTGGAACCTCCTCCCATATTGGTCTCCAAACAAACACTTTAAGATTGAATACAAAGATAGCAAAGACTATATTCTCGTAACGATTTTTACAAACGATGCAAGTCTTACTTCTCCATTCCAAAAAGAGGCAACTACATGGCTTACACAAAACGGTGCGCAACTTGAAAACTTAACAATTAAGTACGAGACAGAAAATTACCCCGCTTTATAAATCACTGCTGGACGCGAATAGGCATAATAAGATGGAGGAATGAAGCATCGTCTTTGATCTTAAAAACCCCAGGGTTGAGAGGCCCTGTCATCTCAAGAGTTATTTCATTTTGTGTAAGCCCTGAGAGAATCTCGAGAAGATACCTTGCGTTAAAAGCAATTTCATTTTCCTCTCCGACAAGCTGAGCCTCAACTTCAACAGTGTTCTCTCCAAGAGAAGGGGTTTGCGAAGAAACAAGAATCATATCTTTTTTTAAAGAGAGCGTAATAATATTTGCAGCTTCGCGGGCAAAAATTGAGCATATCTTTACCGCTTTTAGAAGAGCTTCTCTGTCAAACGATGCTTTTGAGTTATGATCGGAGGGAATAATTCTTTCATAATTAGGAAACTCTGCCTCAATAAGTCTTCCAACAAGCAATACGTCCTTTTGTTCAAAAATAATCTGATTACTACTTCTTGAGAGATAGATGGCAATCTGATTCTCATCCTTCATAGATAAAACCTCCCTTACCACTTTTGCAGGAACAATAATCGACATCTCCTCCTTAGCACCACTCCCCTCTCCTGTTACCGTATGATGCTTAAGAGAAAGTCTGTATCCATCCGTTCCAACAAGCAAAAATCCTTCATCTTCCTTTTTGAATAACACTCCAGAAAGAGCTGGTCTTCCCGTGTCCGTACTTGAAGACAAAACGACAATAGATGCGTCCTTCTTAAGACCAACAAAAGACACAGATGCAATCATCGCTCCTTTATCTTCATAAAGTTTGGGGAAATCAGATGCTGGAGTTGTCTGAAATGAACTCTTCGTCTTCTTACTCTCAACGATGAGCATATTCTTGTCGAGAAAAAGCGTTAGCTTTTCATTTGGAAGCGAGTTAACGAGTTCAATAAATGACCTTGCAGGAACGCTAATACTCCCCTCTTCCACCACCTCGGCTGGTACTGTTATTTCTATTCCAATTTCAAGATCGGTAGCACTTAGCTTGATGCCCGAGGCTTCTGTTTCAATTAATATATTTAGCAGTATTGGAAGATCTGTTCTTGTAGATATTGCATGATTAAGATAACTTAACTTTTTTTGAAGACTTTCCGCTAACAATGTTATCTTCATATATTTATATTTGTAGTCGTAGTAGTGTATATGGAAAAGTGGAAAAAATCAACAACAATACGCCCCATAATAACGAGGTTTAAGTATAAAAAGATCACTCTTTCAATCCATTTATCATCAGTAGGATTTGTAAAGAGTTCTATAATGTTCATATATTTTCAGTAATATACGCTCAATTTCATTGTGGAGAAGATGAGGAGAATATGGGGAGGATGTTGGCATAACTCTTGATGTTTGAGATATACGATAGTTTTACCCGCGGAGCGACTTGGTTATCCCCATGATATCCTGAGTGATTTTAGCCTTGTTTTCCACAAGAGACTCCATTTTTTCCACGCCATACATTATGGTTGTATGATCACGCCCTCCCAAGAGATTTCCTATCTCAACAAAAGTGAGGCCAAGCTGTTCCTTGAGGAGATACATGGCGACCTGTCGAGCTTTTACAAGAGAAGCATCTCTTTTAGGTCCCTTTATCTGCGTTGTTTTAACTCCAAAGTAATCGCATACTGTTCTAATAACATCTTCAGCGTGGATGTGAGAGGACCTTTCCTCCTTCATGATGCCAAGTGCTTTTTGTGCTAACTCGGTTGTGATTTGAGATCCCGTAGTTGAAGCCTGAGTGATAACTCTTAGGAGGAGCCCTTCAAGACTTCTTGTGTCCTCTACTCTCTCAGCGAGCATGGTGGCAACCTCAGTTGGTAGATTATGGCCAAATTTTTCTGCCTTCATCTGAAGAATCGCTGTTTTTAACTCAACATCTGGCGCTTCAATATCAACGGTAAGTCCTCCAGCAAATCGAGATGAGAGTCTTTTTTCAAGCTTTTTTATTTCATGGGGTGGCCTATCAGATGAGAGACATATTTGGGCGTGGTTATCAATAAGAATATTAAAAGTATGAAAAAGCTCTTCTTGGACTTTTTCCTTTCCTTCTATAAATTGGATGTCGTCGATGAGCAAAAGAGATGCAGAACGAAATCTTCTTTTCATGTTTGCCGTTGAATTGGTCCGAATTGCATCGACAACCTCATTGGTAAATTCCTCGCTGGTGATATAAATAATTTTTTGATCTGGAGACTTTTGATAAACTTCATTGGCAACAGCATGCATTAAGTGGGTCTTCCCTACCCCTACAGGGCCGTATATAAAGAGAGGGTTATAATACGTACCCATATGTTTTGAAACTGTAGAGGCGGCGGTAAAGGCGAGCTGATTACTTCCTGATACCGCAAATGTTGAAAACGTATATTCAGGGCGAACTCTGGGGAGATGTCCAACAGCCAGAGGCTGAGATTTAAGCTTGTTGGTTTTATCCCCTGAGGATTCTGTCTCAAAAAGAGGGCCAGATTTCTCCTCAGACAACGCTTGTCTATCAAGAGGCTTTGTAATAAAAAGAAGCTCAACATCTCCTGATGTCTTAGCGTCGATGAGGGTTTTGATTTCTTTGCCAAACCTTTTTTTTAGGAGGTCTGAGATCATGGTTGAGGGTGTTGTTATTGTCGCGATATTGTCTTCGCACGAAAGCAGCATCGTGTGCTTAAAAAGCGTAAGAAAGTTTGCAGTCGAAACCTGCTTTTTTATTTCAGCAAGTACCTCAATCCATAGCTGTTCAGATGATAGGCTTGTACTTTTTGTCATAGTCTGCAGAACAGAGTTCTGGGGCAAGGGGTGTAGGAGTCAGTCTACTCATGTGGATAACTCCTGTCAATACCAATTTTAACACTTTGTCTTTTCAGAAAAAATGAAATCTGCTATACTACGCTCATGGAAAAATTTGTTACTCTTAAAAAAGTAAAAAGACAAAGAAAGCATGGCTTTCTGACAAAGATGGCATCACATGGTGGCAGGGCTGTTATCGCAAAAAGGCGAGCAAAAGGCCGAAAGCGATTAACGATTTAATCATGCTCCCAAGAACGTCTAGACTTCCTCGGGCAATCCGCTTAAAGAGCCCTCATAGAGTTACCAGTAATGACTTCATTTTTTTTTATAGTAAAAATGACCTGTCCATCTCTCGATTTCGGATGATTATTAGCAAGAAGCTTTCAAAGAAGGCGGTTGATAGAAATCACATGAGAAGAATATTCTATACGTTTTTGAGGGAGAATTTGACAAATATTCCTTTCGGATACGATATTGTTTGTGTTCCAAAACATCCTTACTCTCAATTGGAAAAAGATCAAGAAAACAATGTGCTTTTAGTGCTTAAGGGAATAGCATGAAGATAATAGTAAACATCCTCTTTTTTATTTATAAAATATTTTTTTCTCCTCTTATTCATGCGGTAATTGGGTCTTCGACTGTGTGTCGTTTTGAGGAGTCTTGCTCAACTTATGCTCGAAGAATGATACTTACCTATGGTATACTATACGGATCGCGTCGGGCAATTGTTAGATTTCTCTCTTGCCAACCGTTTTATAAATAAATCATGGGAAATATTTTTACAATATTATTTATTCAACCTATTACCAATTTACTCGTTGGTATTTATCAGTTATTAATTTTTTTACATATCCCCTACCCTCTTGGTTTTTCAGTTATTCTCTTAACGATTGTTATTCGTTTTGCGCTTTTTCCTCTCATGGGAGCACAGCTTCGCTCAGCAAAGAAGATGCAGGACATGACTCCTCACTTGAGTGCGATAAAAGACAAGCATAAAGGTGACTCTCAGAGAATTCAGGCAGAGACGATGCTTCTTTACAAAAAGCATGGAATTAATCCAGCAGCCGGGTGTCTTCCTGTGCTTGTTCAGCTTCCAGTAATATGGGGGTTATACTCTGTGCTTCAGCATGCAGTCTCTCAGACATCGTTGCATGAGATTAATAAGCTTATCTATGTTGATTCTCTTAAATTAGCAAAGCTTTGGGACACTCATTTTTTTGGAATGCCACTTGGTCAAAACCCTTCTCAGCTTCTTGCCACAATTGGCCCTGGCATCTTGCTGCTGCCTATTCTTACTGGAGCTTCTCAGTTTGTGCAGTCGAAGATGATGATACCTAAGAAAGATCCAACACAAAAAAGTAAGCCATCAGGTAGTGATTTTGCCTCTGCATTTCAGACCCAATCTCTTTATGTGTTTCCACTTATGATTGCGTTTTTCTCCTACCAGTTCCCAGCAGGGCTATCTCTCTACTGGATAACTTTTACGGTTTTTGGTATCATACAGCAATATTTGATGCAGAAAGAACAGTCTAGCGTGTCTTCGCCAGCTATTATCGATGCTAAAATTGTAAAAACACCAAAAAAGAAAAGGCAACATTATGGTAAAAAAAGTAGATAGTGAACAACAAGTATTTCAAGATATTACTCAAGAGCTTTTAGCAAAGCTTGAGGTTTCAGGTACCGTAGAAGTGACAGTGCATGAAGATATGGCAGATATTCTTCTTCAGACAGAGGAGAGCGGTCTTATCATTGGTTATCATGGTGAAGTATTGGAAGCATTACAGCTGTTAATTTCTCTTATGGCATCTAAGAAAATTGGACGTTTTATTAGAGCTTCACTTGAGGTTGGGGATTATAAAAAAAATAGAACTGAATATTTGGAGCGACTGGCGCAACAGACAAAAGATAGGGTTCTCCAAGATGACAGAGCGCATACGCTCTCATCGCTTAAATCATGGGAGAGACGAATCGTTCACTTGGTATTGCAAGACGATGAAGAAGTTACCTCAGAGTCAATGGGCGAGGGTAAAGACCGCGTCTTGGTGGTCAAGCCTCGCGAATAACCCGGCAGATCTTCTGCTTTTTATCCTCATTCTTTTTTTGCCTTCTCAACTCGGCAAGCATTTTTGGCCCCCTTTCTCATTTGTCGAAGGACTCCGAATAGACTATCTCTCCCCTACTCTATATATGACCGATATTCTTTTAGCTGTTTTAATTGTTGAGCTTTTTCCACTTCTCCTTAAGCAATATAAAAAACAGGTGATATTTTTTTGCATTCTAGTAAGCATGATGGTTCTGGCTTACTCCTTTGGATATCTCTCCCAGAGTAGTCTCTTAGGCAGTCTTCGGATACTAGAGACAATAATTTTTGCTCTCACATGCACGTATTTCCTTCGTAGAAAGTCCTCTTATGCAATTATTCGATCGGGTGTTTCTTTTTCTTTACTTTATACTGGCATTCTTGCAATTATTCAGTTTATTCTTCAGCAATCAGCAGGTGGTGTTTGGTATTGGTTGGGTGAAAGAACATTTGACCTTACGACTCCTGGGATTGCAGCTTTCTCAGTCGATGGAACTCTTATTCTTCGATCGTATGCGACCTTTGCTCACCCAAATGTGCTTGGTGGATATAGCTTGGTTATGGTTGTTTTTCTATTGTTTTTTAAACATGCCGGTACCAACCCTAGGGTAATACTTTTTGAAAAAGCTGGGGTTATCGCAGGTATCTTAGCGATTATACTTAGCATGAGTAGGAGTAGTCTTATGTTGCTTGGGTTGATAGGTGTAGTGTGGTGCTTAACTTATATGGTAACAAGAAAAAAGCAAGTGTTAACATTAGTAATGGGTGTCATAGCACTTGTTGTTTTGTCTTATACGATAGTTTGGCAGCGCTTACTGTCCTTCTCCATTCAGGAGCAATCAGTGCTAGTGAGAAGAGAATTGATAAAAGAGACGAGTATTATGATAAGAGACAACCCTATTTTTGGAGTAGGTGTTCAAAATTTTTTGCCAACACTCACCCACTACTTGCCTGACTCGTCTCCAATTGCCTATTTTCAACCAGTTCATTCAATGTTTCTTATGATACTAGCCGAAACTGGGTTTGTTGGTGCCGGCATTTTTATAGTTATGGTTGCTGTTACCATCATGAAAATACAAAAATCAAGAGCTGAGGATAAAGCTGGGAAGATTCTTTTGCTTGTGATTTTTATAGCACTAGGTATAATCGACCATTATTTTTATACACTCCACCAGGGGCAGTTTTTGGGAGCATTTCTTTTTGCTGTTCTATTGATGTAATAGTTTGGGTTGACTAACTGCGAAAATTTTTTGAAAACGGAATATTCATTTTTTATTTATTTCGTCTCCTTTGAAAAATTTTACGAACGCCAGATCGAACATAAGGCATATCGTTTGGTGAAGGGTTGATTTGGTGTACAATAAGGATGCTGTCTATGGCTACCTCAAGTAATAGTCGACCTATTCTTATTTTTGATAGTGAGGGCATGTTGGGTGAAAAGTTGGCAGAAGCTTTTTCCCAAAATGATCTAGTTTTGTTTGTAACTAAAAAAGAAGTTTCTAAAAAAGAAAATGTTATTCCTGTTCCTCTACAAGGGAGAATACCTTCTATTCCAAACAATCTTTTTTCTAGAATGTATGTTTGTTGTTCAGGAGAAAAAGAGTTTATTGATTTTCTTCCAGGGTTTGTCCAAAAAGCGAAGGAATCATCAATCCCTCTTGTCTGCATTTTCTCAATTTTTTCTTACAGGACTGAAATCGTAAAAGCATTGAGATCTCTTTATGAAGATGTAGAGATAGTGGTTGTCGGCGATATATTTTCGCATCGCACATATCCTAGTCAAACTCCGGTAAATAGTTTACTAGTACAGGCAGAGAAGGGAAGAGTGTTATTAACAAATGACGGACTTGATCTTTTATATCCTGTATTTATAGATGATGTTGTTGATAGATTGATGTCTCTTCCCACAGTTGGAGAAGTGGGAGAGACTTACGCTATGTTCCCTCCGCATCCTATTACACAATTATCGTTTGTTAGACTTCTTCAAAAAAGCCATGAACACATAACAGTTGACTATGAGCAAAAACCTTCCAATTCCTTACGCTACCTTCTTCCTACATCAGCTATTCCTTATGTTGATACTCCTTATCCGCTTGAGCATAGAATAAAAAAGCTCCAGCTTTCATTTTCTAAGACTTTGTCTTCACCAGCTGTCAAAAAGAGTAAGAAAAAGATATCTCTTAAAAAAAGAGGGAGGAAGCGTATTGTGTTTCTTGCCATGTCTGTTTTTTTCTTTCTTCTTTCGCTTCCTCTTGTTCTCACAGCCCTTTTTTCGTTAATGGGAGGGTTTTCTCTTCAGCAAGTTGAGTCTCATCTTAGTAGGGGCGAGTTGTCTGAGGCATATGCATCAAGTAAGCAGGCTCAAACATTTTTTTTAGTAGCAGATGAGGCGAGTTCTACTCTTAGAAATGGCGCATCAAAAATAGGGCTTGCCTCTGAAGTGGATGGCATGAGGCGTTTTGTTCGCGCTGGGAAAGAGATTTCTTCGGCAGTCAGACAGCTTTTGTCTGTGGGGGTCATTTTCCAAAATGGGATTGGAGATGCAAAAGGAATTCCGAGGGAAAAGTATATTGAGTCAATTAATGCTTTGAAAGAATCTTTCTTGACGCTTCAGGTGTTACAGGCTGAGGACGATCTTCCTCAAGTCTATGTTGAGAAAATAAAAAAGTTTGAAAAACCATTGGGGCAGTTAATAAACGTTCTTGAAGTAAGTCCGCAAATTCTTGGATATGACGGAAAGAAACAATACCTCATTCTTTTCCAAAATAATTTTGAACTAAGGCCATCAGGAGGCTTTATAGGGTCATATGGAATTCTTGTCATAGACAATGGAAAAATAGAGTCATTTTCAATTAAAGACGTATATGATGCCGATGGCAAACTAACTGCTGAAATTGATCCACCTTTTGTGCTTGAGAGATACATGGGCGCATCTCATTGGTTTTTAAGAGACAGTAATTTTTCAATTGATTTTCCAATAAGCGCGAACCAAGCCGTATCGTTTCTAAAGCTAGAAACAGGGGAGTCGGTTGATGGTGTAATTGCCGTAGATGTTTCATTCATGGCTGCTATATTGGGCGTTGTCGGTCCTATTCATGTGAGAGACTACAACGAAACAGTGAATAAAGATAATTTTTATCTTTTAACTCAAAGACGTGTAGAAAACAATTTTTTTCCAGGATCAACGCAAAAGAAAGATTTCTTGCGGGCGTTTGAGTCCTCACTTTTTGAAAAAATGGCAGAAGGAGGTTATTCATACCAGCAGCTATTTTCTGTACTTATTGAGTCTGCTCTTGAAAAGCATATTCTTTTTGCGTTCTCGAACAATCAAGTTCAGAGCGTTTTTTCTGTAAATCATCTCTCATCCTCACTCGATGACACTTATGTTGGTAAAAGAGGCAATGTTATTGATGATGTTGTTGGGATAAACGAGGCAAATATCGGGCAGAACAAAGTAAATTATTATTTGCATAGAAGTATTTCTGATGATGTATCGATAGATGGTGAGGGTGTCATCTCACACATCCTGGGAGTAAAGTATCAGAATATGAGCACTGATAGGTCTGAATTTGGAGGAGATTATAAAGCCTACCTTCGTTTTGTTATGCCTAGTACAGCTAAAATTGTTGGAGTCGATATTGATGGTCAAGCGCAGGAAATAATCCCTGCAATTACCAACAGATCGGTGTACAGCGCAGCATCTTTTAAAGAGAGGAAGGGCATAGAGATAGAGGAGGATGCTATAAATGATTATCTAAAAACAGCTGGTATGTATCTCGTTGTTCCAAAAGAGACAACAAAAAAAGTTGTAATAAGATACGAGCTGGATAAAAAAGCTCCAATTTCTCAGCAGGAGTGGAGGTATGGTCTCCAGATTATTAAGCAACCTGGTACTGTCGCTGATTCGTATTCACTTACGTTGCGTTATCCTGTTGATGACAAGCCTCATTCTTTGCCTAGCGAGGTTGTAGACCTGGGAGGAAAATTAGTCGCTGAAAAACCACTTTTACAAGATCAGCATTTTCTTTTCACTTTTGTACAAAAATAAGAATGCAGCAACATGGCTTCCTCGTGATATAATTGTTATATGGAATTTCTAGCTCTTGGAATGATCATTGGTGGTCTTACTCTTTTTGAGGTCATTACAAGTATTGATAATGCAATTATCAATGCTGAAGTTTTGTCTGGGATGAGTAAGAAAGCACGAAGATGGTTTTTGCTTTGGGGTTTTCTTTTTGCAGTCTTTGTTGTTCGAGGTGTTTTGCCATTTCTTATTGTGTGGTTAGCAAACCCTGGCGTAGGCGCCTTGGGTGTATTAACAGCGGCATTTAGTGGAGACCCAAAAGTTGCTGAAGCAATTGAGTCATCTTCCCCGCTTCTTCTTTTGGGTGGGGGAGTGTTCCTGGTGCTCTTATTTTTTAATTGGTTGTTTTTAGAGCCAAAAAATTTTGGATTACGTGGGGAAAAGTTTTTTCAACAACAGGGTGCTTGGTTTTTTGCAATTGCCTCATTACTCTTGGCATCAATCGTTTGGTTTTCACTGCAAATAAATCCTATGTTAGCCTTTTCTGCTGTTCTTGGCTCAACGGCTTTTTTTATCATTCATGGATTTCGACAGTTTGCTGAGCAACAGGAGAAAAAGCTTATTGGGGGGAATATGTCTGATTTTAGCAAAATAGCTTATCTTGAAGTTCTTGATTCAACATTCTCTATTGATGGAGTTGTTGGAGCATTCGCTTTTACTTTTTCAGTACCTCTAATTCTTATTGGAAACGGTATCGGTGCGTTGATTCTTCGTAAGTTGACAGTGAGTAATATTGAGCGTATTAAGCAGTATCGTTATCTTAAAAATGGCGCAATGTATTCAATTTTAATTCTTGGTGTAGTTATGGTACTTGATAGTTTTGGTTTTCATATTCCTCACTGGCTTTCGCCCGTGGCAACATTTGGAGTGGTAGGTTACTTTTTCTATAAATCAAGAATTAGCCTTAAAACAATCGAGGTTACTCTTCAGCCATCAGACTCATTAACAAAATAACTCCTTCTTAGACATTACCCGCTAATTCCTTTGGAGAAAAGATTTAATAGAGGCAATAATTTTTTTGCGTTGCTCTTTTGTTTTAAGAATTTCAATAAATGGAGGAGCAACTGAGACAAGTACAATAAATCCAATAATAGGTAGGAGATACTTATCTATGTCTGGGATTACTTTTCCAAGAAAGTAGCCAAGCGTTGGTAGTCCAACCGCCCAGATAAACGCCCCAACGATGTTGTAGGTAAGAAATGCTCGATATTCCATCTTGCTAATTCCAGCGACAATTGGTGCAAATGTTCGAATGACAGGCATAAAGCGTGCAAGAATAATTGTTTTTCCACCATGCTTCTCATAAAAAGCCTCAGCTTTTAGGAGGTGATCCTTTCTAAAAAGAAAGGAATCTTTTCTTTGAAAAAGGCGTCTGCCGACTCTGTGTCCAAATGCATACCCAACGCTATCACCAGCAATAGCCGCGACAAAAAGAACCGGGACTAGTATGTATATGTTTAGATACCCCTGAGAAGCAAGGATTCCTGTGGTAAATAAGAGGCTGTCACCAGGAAGAAGAAACCCAATAAATAAACCTGTTTCAGCAAAGATAATGCAAAAAAGTACAATAAATGCAATAAATTGGCCAGAAGATTGAACAAAATGTTCAATGTTTAGGAAATCAGGCATAAAGATAATTATATGGAAAACATGCAAGAAAATCTAGGAGAGTTTTATTTATAGAGTTCTGCAATAGGTGGGGTTTGAGGAGGCATGTTCATGTTATTTGAAAATTCTCCTTCTGGACTTGCAAACGAGACATGTTCATCTTCAAATTCTGGCTCAATTGGAAGTGGATAGCCATATCCTGGGATCTCAAAGTGTTGATAGGGAGATCCTTTTTGATAAAGGGGAAGCAGTCTCTGGTCTGGTCTTTTTTGAAAATGCGTTATCCCTCCTTCAAGGTATGACATGTGGTTAGTCTACACGAGAGTAGAAGTCTTTTCATGACTTCTTGAGTACGTTTTACAAACATAAAACTGATAAATTACAAACTTTTTTCAAGGGCGACAATTCCAGGAAGTGTTCCTTTTTCGATAAATTCAAGGAGTGCTCCTCCGCCAGTTGAGATGTGTGAAATATGATCTAGATGTCTTTTGTGGGTAAGGGCCGCCAGCGTATCACCTCCACCAACAATGGATTTCACATGAGGAGTTGTGGTTATCGCTTCATAAATGCTGTCCGTCCCTTTTTTATATGCATTAACTTCAAAGAGTCCGACAGGACCGTTCCATAAAACTGTTTTTGCACGAACAAGTGCCTGTTGGAAAATTGCAGTTGATTGTGGTCCGATATCATATATGGTATCGGAGGAAGATATTTCAGAAATCAATTTTGTTACAACATGTTTGCCATCCTTACTGCCGATGAGGGCATCTATAGGGAGAATAATACTTGTTTGTCTTTTTTCAGCAAAACCAAGCAGTGCTTTTGCCTGATTAAGCTTGTCTTTTTCAATAAGACTTTTTCCAACCTTTTCTCCAAGAGCTGCTAGAAATGTATTGGCTAGTGCGCCTCCTACAAGAATGATGTCTGAAAGCGTAATTAATTTTTCAAGCAGGTGGATTTTTGTAGAAATCTTTGATCCCCCCAATACACATACGAATGGTTTTTCTGGGGTTTTAATTATGTGAGAAATAGCCTCCACTTCTTTCTTAAATTGCAATCCGCCATAAGAAGGGAGAAAATCTGTAATTCCTACAACTGATGCTGCCTTACGGTGGGAAACGCTGAATGCCTCATTAACGTAGACATCTCCAAGGGAGGCAAGTTCTTTACTAAAGACTTTTGAGTTGTTTTCCTCTCCTTCAAGAAAACGAATGTTTTCAAGCAGGATAACGTCATTGCCTTGCGGGATTCGTATATTTTCTCTTAGTAGTGAGGTGAAATCAGGAATAAAAGTTATTGGTATTTGGGGTAAATAATGCTTAAGCGCGTCTACTAATGGGAGTAGAGACGGAGTTCGATCTTTTGGATGTGGTCTACCAAGGTGAGTCATCAAAATAACCTGGTTATCTCTCTGAAGTAAATGTTTGATTGTTGGAAGGGTGCTAGTGATTCGTATGTCATTTGCAATCTGGTGGGATGGGGTAAAAGAGACATTGTAGTCAACGCGTACAAGAACTCGCTTGTGAGAGATGGTGACCTGGTCAATATACTTCATATTTAAGGAATTGATTGCTCGACGATATCTCGAGAGTTAGCTAAGTTGAGTTTAAGAAAAATTTCTTCCAGGTGGTTTGCTACCGCTGAGGTAATGTGCTCTTTTTCTTCATGAGATAGGTCCCAAAGCTCTTTTTTGAAATGCCCCAAAGAGATTTTCCTTGTTTTGTAATAAAATTGTTCGTCTGATTGTCCTTGTTGTCTTTGGTGAGAAAGGTTGTTATCGATCCATTGGTACATCTCGCTTTTTAACTCTTTTGGCATTGTTGCAAATACAATATTTTGAATCCCTGTGGAAAGATGAATCTCAAGTGTTTGATTCTCAACAAATTTGTCAAATAGCGACACAGGAAGAGTGGATGCTCCATGTTGAACAGCTCCACCCATGTGATACTGTGTTTGTGCAATATGGCTAATTTCTCTCAGGAGAGAAAAGTCAATATTAGGTTGCTTAAGGCTTCCATCCTCGCGTGGAATACCTCCGTGTGTGGTTCCTGTCTGAATACTAATCTTTGAGAGCCCAGGGGTAACTGCATTTTTTTCAAAGAGAGCCATAAAGGCATGAAAATCCTCAGCCTTGCTATTTCGGTCACCGATATGTCCAATTTCTCCTCCAATGGAAATAGGTGTTTCTATGGGGGAGTGGGATCTGATAAACTTTGCCAGTTCGTTTGTGGTGTAACTATTCAAAATTTGTTGGTTAATAAGCGATTCTGCTTTAAGATTTACCAACGTTGATGCATCAATATCAATGTTATAGAATTTTGCTTCAAATGAGGATAGTATAAGGCTTTTAATTGCTTCGAGTTCTTTGTCTGGATCAGAGGTAAAAGCAAGAGGATTGATCTGAAAATGATCTCCCTGAAGAAAGACAGGGCCTTGGTATTCCTCTTTCATCGCTGCTGCCAACACAGATACCGCATACTCTTTTGGACTTTGTTTCGTATACTCCATTTCTGAGCGTGATATTTCAAACACAACAGCTCCGATATGATGCTTCTTGATAAGCTTAAAAATGTGCCTTGCAATGTCGAAGGTAAGCATCCTAATATTTATTGCTGGAACAGTAAAACCTTTAGCCTTTTGTTTAGCAAAATCTTGATAGAGAGGATGAATTGAGGAAGGATATACTCCTGACATTTCAGCAAAAAGATAAATAGTGTTTGAAGCAAGATCACGAAGTTGTTGGTCAACCGAGAAAAGTGCTATTTCAATGAGTTCATCAAGTAGCTCACTTTTTGTTTTATCTACATCAACAGTGGTTGGGGATTGAGGGTTATTTACTACAGCTGATATTTTTTGATTGAGACTTACTATGGAAGCAAATACATCGGGCATGGTTCTTTGAGTATATCATTTTGTGAATGATGGGTGGAGTCAGTTGCTAAAAAAGAGAAAACTATCTAGAATTGCGTCATGGATTTTTTTTGTGTAGAGGCGAAATACCCACTTACTTTCCGAAAAAAAGACGCAGAATTATTAGGAGAACACCTCAGACATAGACATTCTATTGATCTTACTGGAATGAAGAGGGTAGGAATAAGTAATTTTTTGCGCTTTTTTCTTTACAACGAAAGAGCGAAAGAGTCCTTCGTTAGTAAGACAGAGAAGCACCTTTTTGTTTCAATAGATCTTAATGATTTGGTAGAACGAGAGCTATATGCATTTTGGGCATTAACTTTTAAAAGACTTCTTGATGAAACAGTGCGTTCAAATGCTTCAGAGCATACAAAGCAAAAGATAGGAGATCTTTTTCTTTATTCAATTCAGACAAAAGATCTGTTTCTCCTTATCGATGGAATTAGACAGAGTCTTATCAGGCTTGTGAGCGAAGATATTTTGCCAACACTATTTCTGCTTCGATTTGATCGAATTAAAGATGTTGTCACACCTGCTTTTTTTGACAACCTTGAGGGTCTTCGTGATTCTACCCATGGAAAGCTTGCGTATGTATTTACAAGTTTTCGAAACCTTGGGGATCTTTCTCCTCAAGCAATTGACAGGTCACATCTCTCAACGTTTTGTTATACCTTATCTATCAAACCTGCTACTGTATCAGATATGAAAATAATTTTTGAGCAATACAATCAAAGATACCATCTCGATTTTTCTTCATCACAAGCAAAAGATCTTTTCACTCTCGTAGGAGGAAATGTTCAATATTTACAGCTTGGGCTCGTTATTTTGAATGAGCAGGGGAAAAGTGACTCAAAGAACATGGCATCAATGCAAGATATTTTTCAGCAAGATGAAAGGACAAATCTTTTTTCAGAAGAACTTTGGGAAAGTCTTCTTCCAAAAGAAAAAGATTTGATACTAGCGATCGTTGGTGGAAATAAGATTGGAGACGAAGAGAGAAGAGCAGGCCAATACATTTTTGAGACTGGTTTTATTATTGGAGAAAAAAATAGAGAGAAGTTATTCAGTCCTCTATTTGAACAGTATATTCGGACCCTCGCTGTAAAAAAACAACAGCGTGAACCAGAGTTGGTATTTAGTAAAAAAGAGCACCTCCTTTATACATTACTTGAGAGAAAAGTGGGTCAAATCTGTGAGCGAGATGAGATTATTGAAGCTGTCTGGCCAGAAAATCAGGAATTTGGGGTTTCTGATTGGTCAATTGATCGCTTGATGGCAAGGGTGAGAAGTAAACTAAAAAAACAGACAAGCCCTTTTGAAATTCGTACTATCAGAACGCGTGGCTACATGCTTACCGAACGCGTTTGATTTCCCGAACATCTCCCGATCTATTCCCGAACTAGTTATCATCTGCTACAATTAGCCTCAGGTACGTAAAATGGATAAAGTCTACAATCACAAAGAAGCAGAAGACAAACACTACAAAACCTGGGAAGAAAAAGGATATTTTAAGCCAGAGATCAACCCCGATGGTAAGCCGTATTGCATAATTTTGCCCCCTCCAAATGCGAACGGAGATCTTCACTTTGGTCATGCCATGTTTACTGTTGAGGATATCCTTATTCGTTATCACAGAATGAAAGGGGATGCTGCATTGTGGCTGCCAGGGACAGATCATGCAGGGATTGAAACACAGTTTGTTTTTGAGAAAAAATTGCAATCTGAAGGACAATCTCGATTTGATTATTCGCAAGAGGAGCTTTATCAAATGATTTGGGATTTCGTTAAACAATCTCATGGAAAAATTCAGAACCAGCTTAAAAAGCTTGGCTATTCTCTTGATTGGTCACGAGAGAAATTTACCCTTGACCCAGAAATTCAAAAATTAGTTTACAAAACCTTTAAGAAAATGTATGAGGATGGGTTGATATATAGAGCGCACAAGTTAGTTAATTACTGTACCCGGGATGGCACTTCCTTTTCAGACTTGGAGGTTATCCACGAGGAGAGAAATAGCCCTCTTTACTATATAAGATATGGCCCGCTTGTTCTTGCAACCACTCGTCCTGAGACAAAATTTGGAGATACGGGAGTTGCTGTTAACCCCAATGATGAGAGATACAAACAGTATATCGGTAAGGAAATTGAGATTGAAACGGTGTTGGGAAAGGCGAGCATGAAAGTTGTTGGAGATGAAGCTGTGGATCCAGAATTTGGAACAGGTGTTGTTAAAGTAACCCCTGCTCATGATTTTACTGATTTTGAAATAGGAAAGAGGCATGATTTGCCACTTAAGCAGGTTATTGGATATGACGGAAAAATGAATGATCACGCAGGAAGATTTGAAGGTTTATATGTGAAGCAAGCAAGAGCGGCAATAGTTGAAGAGATGAAGGAAAAAAACCTCATAGAAAAAGTTGATGAGGGATATATGAATAGGGTTGGCCTTTGTTATAAATGTAAGACAATCCTTGAGCCGTTACCTCTTGAGCAGTGGTTTGTAAAAGTTGACTCACTCAGAAATGAAGCAATTCGTGTAATAAAGGAAAAAAAAGTAAAAATCCACCCTCAAGTTTTTGAAACACATTGTTTGCAATGGCTTGAGAATTTAAGAGACTGGAATATTTCACGTCAAATTGTTTGGGGTATGAGAATTCCAGCATGGAAAAACAAAGCTACGGGTGAATGGATGGTTACTGAAGGAGATTCTCCTGAGGGGATGGAGTGGGAGCAGGATACAGACACCTTTGACACATGGTTTTCAAGTGGGCAATGGCCTTTTGTGACTCTTAAAACGTCAAAGGATGGAGACTTTGAGAAGTTTTACCCGACAGCTGTTTTGGAGACAGCCTATGATATTCTTCGTGCTTGGGTCTCTCGAATGGTAATGCTTGGAACTTACGTGACTGGAGAGGTGCCATTTAGAAATGTCTTATTCCATGGAATTGTAAATGATCCTTACGGAAAAAAGATGAGCAAAAGCAAGGGGAATGTGGTAAATCCTCTTGAGTTAATTGAGCAGTATGGAGCTGATGCTGTTCGGTTTGCACTTGTTTATGGAAATGCGACGGGTAATGATCAAAGCCTATCCTATCCCAAGCTAGATGCTGCTCGTAAATTTACCAACAAGCTATGGAATATGGCGAGATTTATTGAGATGGCTGAAAAAGATGCCAATCAGGAGTTTGGGGTTAATAATTCTTTACGTGATTTGAAAGAAGGCACAAAACTAAAGGAAAATTATGAGTGGATTGAAAAAGCTCAGAACTTGATAGATGAAGTTACCAAATATATAGATAGTTATCAGTTTAATCTTGCAGCTGAACGGCTTTATGAGTTTTCTTGGCATGAGTTCGCAGATATTTATATTGAAGACATTAAGAGATCTACTGAGAATGAATCATGGGTTGTTTTAAAATCAATATATGTAATTCTTCTCAAGCTTCTTCATCCCTTCATGCCTTTTGTGACAGAGGAGATATATCAGAAGATGTCAGGACATGGGGAATCGATTATGATTGAAAAGTGGCCAAGTATTTGAGTATGAAATTACCGAGTATTTCCCGATTTATTACCGAATATCGTAATTCTTCAGCCTCACAAAAAATAAAATTATCCCTTTCTGTGCTTAGCTGTGTAGTGTTAATTGTGGTGCTTTTTGTTGAAAGCTACCAGCTTTTTTCATCACTTCAGATTCTTACCGCTATTTCTCGTCAAAGAGAGGTAGTAGCTCTTGAAAGAAGGTATTGGGATGATGTTTTAAAGAGGCATGCTGGTTATCGTGATGCATATTTTAAAGCAGGAGTGTTGTCTTATCAGCTTGGGGAGAAAGATCGCGCGAGTAAGTATATCTATAAGGCGCTTGAAATTGATCCTGAATTTGAAGAGGGTTGGAATTTTGTAAAAAAAGTAGGTTTTTAGTTTTGCTCTGACTTTTCTTCAGATGATTCTTCGGATGTCTCAGCAGGTTTTTCTTCTGATCCTTCTTCGCCATCGGTTGCTTCTGAAGCTTCCCCCTCAGCGCCTTCTTCAGCAACTGGCTCAGGCTCTTCTTCAATAACAATTTCAGCAATTTTTGCAACAACTTGTCCTTCTTCAGTAAGAATAGTAACGCCTTCGGGAACTGAGAGGTCTGCAACGGTGATCTGATCATCAATTGCTGCTAGGCTTTCAATATTAACTTCAATTTTTTCTGGCAATGCTTCAGGAAGAGCTTCAACCTCAACTTCAGATGCAGGCTGAATGAGGGTTCCAATGTTTTCTTTAACAGCTAATGCTTCACCTGTGAGCTCAAGAGGAACCATGGTTTTAACTTTTTCTTTAAGGTTTACCTCGTAAAAATCAGCATGGAGAGGAATGTGGTTACGGAATTCAAACTGTACATTCTTGATAAGAACAGGGTGTTTTTGACCATCGACCATAAGATCAATGAGTCCAGTTTCTCCCACGTCCTTAAAAACTTCCACAAAGTCTTTCATTGCCAGCTGAAGAGAAATGGATGGTAGGCTTTTCCCGTATACGTTTGCAGGCAAAAGACCTTCCTTTCGAAGTTTTTTAACTTTTTTTCCAAGAACTGTTCTTTTGGATGCATTAAGAATAGGATGTTTCATATACTATGAGAGCAAATGTGTTTCTATCACACATCATACGAAAGTATAGCAAAAAAAGCAAACGCTGTCAAACTATAGGTCAAGATAGATATGCTACTATAGTATGATGCGTATCATAGGAGTCGATCCTGGCCTTGGAAGATTAGGCTGGGGAGTTATAGATGTTGATGGGAACAAGCATACTGCTTGGAATTATGGGTGTATTGAAACTTCCTCTACATTTTCTGAAGAGCAGAGAATTAAGCAGGTCTATAATGAATTAACCACAATTTTTGAAGAAAATAATCCTGAGGTTCTTGCTATTGAAGAGCTATTTTTTAGCAGAAATGTTACTACAGCTTTTATGGTTGGTCAGGCACGAGGGGTAGTACTTCTGATTGCTGCTCAAAATAATATTCCTGTAATTTCATATAACCCAAATGAGGTAAAAGTGGCAGTGACTGGCTATGGTAAAGCAGATAAGAAGCAGATTGCACAAATGGTAAAAATTATTCTCAAGCTCCCAAAGCTTCCAAAGCATGATGACACCACAGATGCGTTAGCAATAGCACTTACTCATGCTTTCTCTCAAAAAATGAAAAAGCAGGCTAGAGTGTAATTTTTCCTGTGTTATAATTGCTGTACTTTCCTCTATGATAGGTATGCTTCATGGTGCTATTGCACTAAAAAACACCCCAGCAGTAATTATTGATGTCCGTGGTGTAGGATACAAAGTTCTCGTATCTCACCACCTTTTCTCAACTCTTGGATTGGGTGCTGAGACAACGTTATTTATCTACACGCATGTACGAGAGGATGTTTTGGAGTTGTATGGTTTTTTGAGCGCTGAGGATTTGCGATTGTTTGAAATGCTTATTAGCGTTTCAGGGGTGGGTTGCAAGTCTGCTCTTGGGGTTTTTTCAGTTGGTTCAAGAAGCGAAATTGTCAATGCAATAGTTAGTGGAGACGTCAATTTTTTTACAGCTGTCCCACGTCTTGGTAAGAAAAATGGACAAAAAATTATTATCGAACTTAAAAGTAAATTAGGGAGCGTTGAAGACCTTGATCTTTCTCAGGCAGAAAGTAGTGAGCAGCTTGAGGCGATTGCAGCACTCCAAGCGTTTGGATTTACGAGACAAGAAGCTGAATATGTGGTGGGAAAAATAAAACATGAGGGGAAGACTACAGAAGAGATAGTTAGAATTGCTCTTAAACAGCTTGGGAAATGATATGAAGAATAACAACGATTTATCAAGTAATAGATTAGAAGAGCAGAGTCCAGAAGAGGAGGTAGTGCTTACCTCTCTTCGCGCGGGCGATTGGAAGGAATTTACAGGACAGGAGAGTATAAAACAATCATTAAAGATAGCTATTCAAGCTGCGAAAAAAAGAGAGGAGGCTTTAGAGCATGTTCTTTTGTATGGACCTCCAGGGCTTGGGAAAACAACGCTTTCTCATATTATTGCCCATGAAATGGGAAGTACTATCCGCGTTACCTCAGGCCCGGCAATCGAAAGAGCTGGTGATTTAGCATCTATTCTTACGAATTTGGAGAAAGGCGACATTCTCTTTATCGATGAGATTCATAGACTAAATAAGGTCGTTGAAGAGACGCTTTATCCTGCTATGGAGGATTATGCCCTCGACATTATTTTAGGAAAGGGACCTTCTGCAAGAACGTTGAGACTTGATCTTCCTCAGTTTACTATTGTTGGTGCAACAACGAGAGTTGGGCTTCTCTCAGCGCCTTTGAGGGATAGGTTTGGCGTTGTGCATAGACTTAATTTTTACACATCAGACGATCTGGAGGTAATCAACGCTCAGGTTCACGGAGAAGGGGAAATTATCTCTGCTATTACTGCAAAGGCATTGGGGCTTTTGGAGATCGACATACTAGGCCTTGATCCACTTGATGTGAAATATATTAAAGCAGTTGTTGAAAAACATTCTGGTGGTCCTGTGGGAATTGAAACGATCGCATCAACACTCTCTGAGGACATAGGAACCCTTGAGGACATGGTCGAGCCATATCTTATGCAGATAGGATTTTTGAAAAGATCTCCCAGAGGAAGAATCATTACCAAAGCAGCATATCAACATCTTAATTTACCTCATGCGTCCTCCGATCAACAAACGCTACTTTAGGCTATATTCCAATATGAAATATGTTTTGGAAAAATGGAGTAAAGGTAATTACTCCTTGTAAAGCAATTGTTATGAGAGTGGTAACAATAAACATGCGAGGGGGTATATGTGATCGTCTTCCTCTGATTACAAACATCATGATCAGATGAGAGAAGATCAATAGATTAAAAATAATTGTTCTTGCAACAGTTGGGTTTAGTGAAGCAAGCTGTATTTTATATAACAAAAGAAGAAGTATCCCAAGTCCTATTCCTCCCGTAAGGATAAAAGCCAAGCGCTTTCTGGTGATAAGTGGGGTTGACGTATCTCGTGGGGGATCCTTGAGAATTTCGTGAGACGTTGAGTCAGTTGCAAGGGCAAGCGCAGGAAGTCCGTCTGTTACAAGGTTAATCCATAGTATTTGAGTGGGAAGTAGCACGGCGGGGAGATTGAGCATTGCCGCTACTACCACAAGAGTTAATTCTGAGATATTACTTGTAAGTAGATAGAGAATTGCCTTGAGGATATTGTGGTAGATTGCTCTGCCTTCCTCTATTGCTCGTATAATAGTTGAGAAATTATCGTCAGTTATAATAATATCGCTTGCTTCTTTAGCAACATCTGTTCCGCTTTCACCCATAGCTATACCAACGTGAGCCTTTTTAAGAACCAGTGAATCATTGACGCCATCTCCTGTTACTCCAACAATAAAGCCATCTTTTTGAAACATCTCAGCTAGTTTCAATTTATGTTCAGGTTGTGCTCTAGCAATTACTTGAATCGTTTTAATTCTTTTTCTTGCTTCTTCTTGAGAAAGTGCAAAAAATGCCTCGCCGGTCATAATTGTTGCGTCATTTTCTAAAAGACCAACTTCATCTGCAATATGCCTTGCTGTTAATTCATTGTCTCCTGTGACCATAATCGTTCGTATTCCTGCATGTTTAGCTTTTAACAATACCTCTTTTACTTCTTTTCGGGGAGGATCATAAATTCCAACAAAGCCTAGAAATGTAAGATTTGACTCATGATCTTTTCTCGTGGTTTTCTTGATACTATTTGTTGTTTTATGTGCAAAGGCAATTACGCGAAGACCATCTTTAGCAAATGATTGGAATTCGGTTTCAAGACTCTGAAGCGTTTTGGAATCAGTCTTACATAGCGTAAGTACTTCCTCAGGTGCTCCTCGAACAAAGACATGAACGTTATTTTTTTGGGACCATACTGTTGTGACAGTTTTTGTTTTTGTATCAAAAACAAATTCGTCAAGGACGACACCACTTTTTAATAAAGTATCAACGTGAGAGTTTTGTTGCTTACTCCATTCAAGAAGCGCTCCATCAGTTTTGTCGCCAACGATTTCATACGATCCTCCCCTTTTTTCAATCAGAGATGCTGTATTGCTAAGTCTTGCTGCAAGATGTATTTGTTGGAGGTCTTCATTGTTTTTTGACCATATTTTTTTTACGCGCATGGTGTTTTGCGTGAGCGTTCCTGTTTTATCAACAAGAAGCACCTGAATGGCTCCAAGTGTTTCGACAGCGTCCATTTTTCGAATAAGAGCTCCTTTTTTTGCGAGCCTGCTTGTTCCAAGAGCAAGAGCAACAGTAAGAACCAGAGGGAGACCTTCAGGAACTGCTGCGACAGCAATGCTAACCCCACTAAGTACAACAGAGGTCAATGGTTGTCGGTAGAAAAGTCCTTCCAGAGTTACAATAATTCCTACTCCAATAGCAAGAAGCGTTAACACTTTTCCCAACGATGAGAGTTGTTTTGCTAGGGGTGTTTTTTCAGAGCTGAGCGTTGAAAGAGTCGTAGCTAATTGTCCAAAGCGAGTTTGTCCTCCTGTTTTTTGAATAAGCAAAAGTCCTTTTCCTTTCGTAACGAGTGTTCCCATAAAGCATTGATCTTTGTTTGATTTTTCAACAGGTAAGGATTCTCCAGTGAATGTTGATTCATTGAGCTCAAGATTGGTGGTCTGGATGCAAACTCCATCGGCTGGGATTTTGTCTCCTTCAAGAAGGATGACAATATCTCCTGGTACTAGCTCGGGCGCTGGAATGATACTTTCTTTTTCATCTCGCAATACTCTTACCTGTTGTGGGGAAACGTCAAGTAATTTTTCTAGTGTTTTTTCAGCCTTAAATTCTTGAATAAAACTAAAGACTCCATTTAGGAAAATTGTAGCAAGAATGAAAAAACCATCAATGAGATCAGAAAATACAAAGGAAAATAATGCGGCAAGACAAAGAAGCCCATTGATAAATGATATGAATTGCGCAAGAAAAACATGTATTGTCGAACGTTTTTTTTGGATAGGGAGGCGGTTTAGCCCATATTCCTCTAATCTTTTTTGAGCCTCAGCTGAGGAGAGACCATGTGGGAGCATGTAGTAATTGTAGCAAAAATTAATTGCATGAACCTTGAAATCTTTTAAGGTATAGAGATTGGATAGGAGTATTTTGGTCGGTAATGCTTAGTATTGCCCTCAGATAGGCGCAATGATAAGGCTTTATAAGAAGGAGCTTTTGTAAGACGAGGAGGAGGTTTTCTTTGTCTTGGGTGATGCTGTAAAAATGACCAAGCGAGCTAAGATCTGATTCATTACTAACGTTTATTGGGTTAATAAGATCGAAAGGTTTTAATTTTTCAAGCAAAGGGATATTTTTTTCCTCATTTTTTACTAGAATCATCATTTTTGCATCAAGAAATACCATTGTCCATGCAGGGTCACGAGTAATTAACCATACAAATTTTTCTGCCCAAGGCGTTTGGTCGGTGTGGGAAAAGATAATGGTTTGAAAACGATATTTTTTTGCTTCCTTTGTAAATAGCTCAGGATTTTCTTGCATGGGAATGTAGGTGTCTTTAATAAACGAAGCAGGATATGCCTCAGGCCTACCATCGATAAAGACTTTTGTTTCTGGATAAAGCTTGAATGCTAGATAGCTTCCAATATCAAAGTTGTTAAAAATTTTCCCAGGTAAATTATTTTTTTGAAAATAGGCGACTGCATTCTTCCCATCTTCTTTGACCCCATAGGTAAAAGGTGCTCTTTGAGAAAGACTAGTGAGCATACTTATTGACGCGATTGCTATAAGAGAAAATATGATATATTTTCCTATTCGCTTTTGTTTCTCACTGAGTGTTTTTATCAATACTGCAGAGAGAATAGTGAGAGAGCGGGTGAATCCAGGGAGAGTTGCGAAAACAAAAAGAGGAAAATTTCGAACCGCTAGAAAGGCTATTACTGTAAAGGTACCTGCTAAAAGCCAGTCGATAAGTCTGCTTTTTTTAAAAGTTAGTAGAAGAGAGAGAAAGAGGATAATTACTGAGGCTTCAAGAAATGGAAGAGAAGCTTTTGAAAAGCCAAGCGATTGAAGAAAAAATGGGTTTTGATTTTCTTCAATAGTATATCCGTAATTTTGGAATACATGAAAAGGATATAACGCCCCTGTTAATCCCTGGGGATTACAAAGAGTGGCAAGCAATACAAGAAAAACTGCAGAAAAGAGCATGACAACCTTTTTTTGTTTTAGGTTCTTTCTTTCTGTAAAGCAAATATCAAGAAAAAAAAGCGTTGTTACAAGAACACCAAGGGGGAAATATATGTGGCTGTTTACCCATAAAATTTCAAGTGGAATAAGCAAGAAAATAAGTCGTGTATAGTTTTCTCGATATTGGTAGAGAATATAAACAAAAAGTGACAGAAAAAGAAAGCTAAAAAGCTCTGGGCGAAGATCAGTTCGCTCAAACAGAATCCCAAGGTAAAGAAGTGAGGATAACGATAGAACAATCCATGAAGAGGCTTTTTTAGCTGTAAGAAAAATAATACAAGACGCACTAATAATAATTCCTATACATATAATGTAGATTGCTTTAACTCCTCCTAGAGAAAAAAGCATCGCAAAGATGACTTCTGGAAGCCAATGGTGATTAATAAAAGGAAAGAGAGGATAGGTATAGGAATAGAGATTGATTGGTGGAACAGAAAACAAAGAAAGAATAATATTGCCTGTGAGAATATGTCTTCCTAAGTCTTGATTAAGTGCTTGCGTAGGGTGGAAGAACCCAAGAAATAGAATAAGAAGCGGAGCGCTGACAGACAACATTTTTATGAGTCTTTCCATTACTCAAGTATAACCAAAAGCTTATTGCTTATCAGCATTTTGCGGTCGATAGGCAAGGGCTTCTGCCACATGAGCAGGCTCAATAGTCTCGCTATTTTCAAGATCTGCAATTGTTCGTGCAACTTTGATTGTTCGATGATAGCCTCTTCCTGAGAGATTAAGCGATGAGACTGCAGACCTGAGAAGTGAGAGGGATTCATCAGAAAGTTCGCAAAAGTCCTTGATACTTTTTGATGTAAGATCTGCGTTGCAGGCGATGGAGGTTTTTTTGTACCGATTGATCTGGCGATCACGTGCTGCTTGTACTCTTTTTTGCACTACCGATGAAGACTCAGCATTTTCATCAGCTTGTTGAGTAAGCTTTTCTACCTTGATAGCAGGAACGTCTAGGTGAATATCAATTCTGTCAAGGAGAGGCCCTGAGATTTTTTTCTGATATCTACTGATGTGAGATGGATTACATGAGCAGTGCTTTTGAGGGTCTCCAAAATATCCACACGGACAGGGGTTTTGGGCAGCAACAAGCATGCATTTTGCTGGAAAGCTTACTTTACTTGACGCTCTTGCAATGTGAACAATACCATCTTCAATAGGTTGTCTTAATGTTTCAAGGACATGTCGAGGAAATTCTGGAAATTCATCAAGAAAGAGTACTCCTCTATGCGCAAGAGTTATTTCTCCAGGACGAGGATTGCTGCTTCCCCCTATGAGTCCCACAAGAGAGGTAGTATGGTGAGGAGATCGAAAGGGGCGTTTTTTAACAAGTCCTTTTTTCTCGAGATTGCCAGCAATGCTATAAATTTTTGTGACCTCAATTGCTTCATTGAAAGTTAGTGAAGGAAGAATTGATGGAAGGGTTCTTGCTAGCAGTGTTTTCCCAGCGCCTGGGGGTCCTTTCATGAGGATATTGTGCCCACCTGCAGCTGCAATTTCTAGAGCTCTTTTTGCCTGGTGCTGACCTTTGATATCTTTCATATCAAACTTAAATGTCTCATCTATTTCTTCATTTTGACTGTATTCTGCAGGCGTGATCTCTTGTTGTTTGGTAAAGTGTTGAAAAGTTGCGTGAGTGATGACACGGGATAAACGGTTAAGTTTTCAATGACCGCTGCTTCATATTTGTTATCATCAGGGACAAAAAAAGAACTACAGTGATTATTAAGTGCTAATAATGCCTGAGGGAGAATTCCAGCAACTCCTCTCACTTTTCCATCCAAAGATAATTCGCCAGTGATCATCGTGTCGGTAAGGTCAGTTGTAAGCTGTCCAGAAGCAAGTAGGATACCAACGGCAATTGGGAGATCATATGAAGGCCCTTCTTTAGGAAGGTCGCCTGGTGCTAGATTTACTGTGATCCTTCTTGCAGGAAAATCAGCTCCGCTATTTCGAATTGCTGATCGAACTCGCTCTTTTGCTTCCTCGACCGATTTGTCTGGTAACCCTACAATAGTAAAATTAGGAAGTCCTTGTGAGGCGATATCGACTTCTACCTCGATTGATACGGCATCAAGTCCCACAACTGCAGATGAGTAAACTTTGGCAAGCACACCCTTATCATATAGATGAGTTTTTGTGAATTGCAAGATATCTCATGAATCTTTTGCTACAATACGTGTGTGAAATACTCAGATAATCAGAGAGAAGTTTTTGTTGACAAGAATATTGCAGTACTTGGTATTGGGGTAGAGGGGCTTTCCAGCGCCAAATTTCTTAAGCAGTTTACTTCCAAAATAACCTTTTTTGATCAAAAAGAACGAAGCGATCTTGATGGTAATACTCTTTTAGAAGCTGAAGAGACTGGGAAAGTGATTTTGGGCAAAGATTCTTTTACCGATTTTTCAGGTTTTGATTTTATTTTTCGAAGTCCAGGGGTAAAAATGGACGAAGAATCCTTAATACATGCGAAAGAAAAAGGCGCAAGAATAACTTCACAGACAAAGTTATTTTTTGATCTTTGCCCAAGCGTTATTATAGGTGTGACAGGTACAAAAGGTAAGGGAACAACATCAACGCTTATTTATGAGATTCTTAAGAAATCAGGAAGAAAGACTTTTCTTGGAGGAAATATTGGTACTCCTCCTTTGGATTTTTTACACGAGCTCGATGAGCAATCGATTGTTGTTTTAGAGCTATCATCTTTTCAGCTACAAGATCTTGAAAAAAGTCCTCATATTGCTGTAATGCTCATGGTCGTTCCCGAGCACTTAGATTACCATAAAGATGTTGCAGAGTATATTGATGCAAAGCGAAACATTCTTCGTTTTCAGTCAAAAGATGATTTTGTCATTATTAATCGCGATTATCTAGCAAGTAATGAATCAGATCTTTATACGGACGCTCAGGTTTTTTGGGTAAGTAGGGAGAGGACGACAACTGAGCAAGGATGCTTTGTGAGAGATAATGCGCTGTGGATGCGAATGAGAGGAAGCGAGTGGAAGATTATCGATGGAGACAAGATTGCATTATTGGGCAGACATAACCTTGAAAACGCTTCTGCTGCTTCAGTTGCAGCAATGTTAGCTGGGGCAGCAAAGTCTGATATTGTTGATGTGTTAAGTAGTTTTACTGGATTACCACATCGCTTGGAATTTGTTCGCGAAGTTAACGGAGTGAAGTATTATGATGACTCTTTCTCAACGACTCCTGAAACAGCAATAGCTGCAATCGAATCATTTAAGAAGCCAATGGTCTTAATCTTAGGCGGTTCGAGTAAGCATAGCGATTTTACCGAGTTAGGAAAGGTAATTGCCTCATCCGAATATATAACCACCATTATTGGCATTGGGGATGAATGGCCAACGATTAAAGAGGCAATTGATAATGCAGTCAGTAAGGATAATGAAAGTAAGAAAAAAGCAATCTACCTTGAAGGGGCAAAAGACATGAGAACAATTGTACAGGCAGTATCAAAGGTGGCGGTTGAGGGTGATGTTGTTTTGCTTTCTCCAGCATGCGCAAGTTTTGGTATATTTAGGAATTATAAAGATCGCGGAAATCAGTTCAAAAAAGAAGTACAAGCACTTTAGCCTCTTAAGGTCTTTCTGCAACAGGTGCTAATGGAGCGATTCTTGGATATTCTTCTGTTTGCGCTCCAGATGTTTGTGTTTGCATGCTCTCAATTCTCGCGCGTCTTTCTTCGTTTGCCTGCGTGATGAGGCGATGCTCGTGATTACTAACAGGAGTAAGAGCAGGATAGGTCCCGCCACCTCGTAATTCAACTGTTCTCATGAGCTGTATTCTAGTAGCGGCCAATAGTTGTGTCAAGTAAGCTATAATAGCAGCTATGTTTAGATTTACTATACTCGTAAAAGATAGATCATCAAAAGCTCGTGTGGGAACGTTAAGTACTCCTCATGGGGATGTGTTAACGCCATATTTTAATCCTGTTGGCACCCAGGCTACGGTTAAGACTCTTTCAAGTCAGGATCTCATGTCAGTTGGTTCTCAGATGATTTTGTCCAACACCTATCATTTATTTTTGCGGCCAGGAGTCGATGTGGTTGAAAAGCTGGGGGGACTTGGGAAGTTTCAAGGTTGGGATGGGCCGACAATGACTGATAGTGGAGGTTTTCAGGTTTTCTCTTTGGGAGTTGCTCAAAAAAAAGTGAAGGTTCGTGACCAGCAAGGGAGGAGGCTTAGTAAGTTCTCAAAGTCGGTGTTTATCCAATCAGCTGACAATCAGGTTTTACTTCCTGCAGTGACCAAAACGAGAGAGGATAAAGAGCTCAACAAGCTAAGAGCTGCAAAGATCAGTGAGGACGGAGTATGGTTTTATTCCCATGTCGATGGATCAAAACATTGGTTTGATGCTGATGTTTCGATTAGAGCTCAGGAGAAATTAGGAGCAGACCTCATTGTCGCGTTTGATGATCACGAGTCGCCTCTTTGGGATTATCAAACGACACAGATCTCGCTTGAGCGTACCAATAGATGGGCACTGGCAAGCCTTGCTGCCCAGAAGAGGAAAGATCAATTGATGTATGGAGTAGTTCATGGGGGACATTATGAGGATTTGCGTAAAGCTTCGGCTCAGTTTGTAGATAAATATTTTCCAGCAGTATCTATAGGAGGATCGTATACCTCAAAACAAGTACTATACAAAACGCTTGATTGGTGTGTGCCATATTTTCAAGATGATAAGCCACGGCATCTTTTGGGAATTGGTGAGGTGCAAGACCTTTTTGAAGGCGTTGCAAGAGGCATAGATTTTTTTGACTGTGTTGCCCCAACAAGGCGTGGAAGACATGGTAATTTGTATATTTCTCCTCAAAATGGAGGCAAAAAAGAAAATAATTTTACACTTCAGATTACTAATGCGAAGTATACGCTTGATCAGGATCCTATTGATCCGGGTTGTGAATGTATGACATGTCATAACTATACAAGAGCGTATCTCAGGCATTTATTTATGGCTGACGAGCTTCTTGCCCAGCGCCTGGGGTCCTACCACAATGTGTATTTTATTGTAAATCTCATGAACAAAATTCGAGAGTCAATACTTGATGAGTCTTTTTCTCATTTTAAAAACGATTGGATTACATAGTTTTTCTGGTGTACAATACAGCTATGAAAAAGAAGGTTTATTCAGGTATTAGAGCTACCCTCCTTCGCCAAGGCTTCGGAAGGGCAAGCAGGAAGGATATCTATGCATAAAAAACGAGTTTACTCAGGCATACGTGCTACTGGGAGATTGCATCTTGGCAATTATCTAGGTGCGGTCAAGGGCATGTTGCAGCTTCAAGACGAGTATGACTGTGTCTTTTCTGTCGTGGACTTACATGCGGTCACGACCCCCTATGAGAGTACGTCGCTTGCAGATGCGACAAGGACAGTGATTCTTGATTATCTTGGAGCAGGACTTGATCCGGAAAAATGTCTGATTGAAGTACAATCTTTTGTTCCTGAGCATATAGAATTATCATATTATCTAAGTACAATTTATCCTGTCTCTCGCCTTGAAGATTTGCCTACCTATAAAGATAAAAAGGCTCAGCATCCAAAATATGTAAATATGGGACTTTTATATTATCCAGTTCTTATGGCCGCTGACATCCTTCTTTATAAAGGAGAGCGAGTACCTGTTGGTATAGATCAGGAGCCTCATTTGGAAGTTGCAAGAGAAATTGCTCGTAAGTTTAATAGCATGTTTGGAGAGACTTTTCCAGAACCTAAGCGTTTTGCAACAGAGGGAGAATATATCCCATCATTAACGGGTGAGGGCAAGATGAGTAAGTCAGTTGAGGGTAGTTTTATTAACGTAACTGATGATTTAGAGACAATACAGCAAAAGCTTGCAAAAGTCCCAACAGACAGCGGGCAACTAGGTGGACAGATTCCACAAGAGGGAGGAGTTGCAACTTTATTTAGCTTGATGTATCTGCTTGGAGGTAAAGAATTGCACCATAAATATGTTCTCGATTATAAAGACAAAAAAATCAGATATGCGGATATGAAGAAAGAGCTTTCCGATGTTATTTATCAAGAGTTAAGACCACTCCAGGAAAAAAGAAAGTACTATGAAGAGAATCCTCACGTTGTTGATAACATCCTGAGAGAGCACGCAAATAAATGCCAAGAAATTGCAAGGCAGACCATTAAAGAAGTAAGAGAAAAAATGGGCTTCTTAGTAATTAACAATTAAGAGTTAAGAATGTAAAATTCCTCATGGAGCTAACTCAAAGAAACATCAAGTTGTTTCAAGATAAAATTTTGCTTTGGTATAAAAATAACAAACGCGATTTACCTTGGAGAAAAACTAGAGAGCCATACCATATTTTAGTTTCGGAAATAATGTCCCAACAGACGCAACTTTCGCGGGTGATTCCAAAATTTGAAGCATGGATGAACTATTTTCCAACGATTGACAAGCTTGCTAGGGCATCTCAAGCAGAGGTTCTTGGCCTATGGTCTGGTCTTGGGTATAACAGTCGTGCGATAAGGCTCCAAAAAGCAGTGCAAGTTGTCCTTGAAGAGTATCGCGGTGTATTCCCGCGTGAGGTTGATGACTTGCTAAAGCTTCCAGGAGTGGGGAAATATACTGCCTCAGCTTTAGCATGTTTTGCTTTTGATGCTCAAATTCCTGTCGTTGATACCAATGTTAGAAAGGTAATTGCTCATGAGCTCTGTGGGGGAAAGCTTCCAACAGATCACGAGATTGAAAAAATAGCCTTAAAAATTCTTCCTTCCAAGAAAGCCTACGTATGGAATCAGGCATTAATGGACTATAGCGCAGGTGCGTTAAGACATAAAAAGATCCCTGTTCCCAAGCAGTCTCATTTTTTAACCTCTGATCGATATTACAGAGGTCAAATCATTAAAATTCTTCTGAGGACACCTATGAGTATGAGTGGATTCATCGATTATTTTTCAGAACAAAACCCAATTAACCCGGCTCGCCTTGAGGCTATTATTAAGAAAATGAAAAAAGAAAGCTTAATACATGCGAGTGAGGGAAAGTTTACGCTTGTAGCACTAGCATCATAGGTGATATTTTGCTATACTCGGATGATTCTATGGCTTCAACAGGCAGAAAGACTTCTGGAAATGGGAAAAAAAATATAGGCAAGTTTAGGATGAAAACTTCCTGGAAGAATTTGGTTATTTATGGTTTTTTAATTTTCTTTTCAATCCTTCTTTTTGGTGCATTTAGCGCAACCCCATACGATGATGCAAAAACCATCTCTGTATCTCAGGTTATTCAAGATGTGAAGAAAGGGAATGTACGTGAGATTGTTGTTCTTGATAATAAGCTTATCGTTACAGGAAAAAACGGAGAAAAGAAAAGTGCTTTTAAAGAGCCATCTGCTGATGTTTATTCTCTTTTTAACAATGCCGGTGTTTCTTTAAAAGATAAGAATGTGAATGTTGTTATTAAAGATACGAGTGGCATGTCAGGGTGGGTCAGTCTTATAGGTGCTGTTTTGCCAGTATTATTAATGGTTGGATTTTTCTATTTTATTTTTAGGCAGGCCCGTGGGACCCAGGAGAGTATTTTTTCTTTTGGGCAATCACGAGCTAAGCTTTATAGTAAAGATACGCCTAAGGTAACATTTCATGACGTGGCAGGGGTCGATGAGGCAAAGCAAGAGCTTTCAGAAATTGTCGATTTTCTTCGTAATCCTCAAAAATATAAAGCAATGGGTGCACGAACTCCAAAGGGGGTTTTGATGATCGGGCCTGCCGGGACAGGGAAGACGCTTCTTGCGCGCGCAACAGCTGGTGAGGCACATGTGGCATTTTTCAGTATGGCAGGGTCTGAATTTATGGAGATGCTTGTTGGCGTTGGTGCATCACGCGTAAGAGATTTGTTTAATACTGCTAAAAAGCAGCAGCCTGCGATTATTTTTATTGATGAAATTGATGCAATCGGAAGGCAAAGAGGAAACGGTTTTATGGGGGGTCATGATGAGCGTGAACAGACTCTCAATCAGATTCTTGTTGAGATGGATGGGTTTACCCCAAATGAGCAGATTATTGTTATGGCGGCAACCAACAGGCCAGACGTGTTGGATCCAGCTTTAGTTCGGCCTGGAAGGTTTGATCGAAGAGTTAGCCTTGAGTTGCCAGATGTTGAAGGTCGTAAAGAGATTTTAGCGATTCATGCAAAAGGAAAACCATTTACTAAGGAAGTTGATTGGGGAAGAGTGGCTAAAAGAACCGTTGGATTCTCAGGAGCAGATCTTGAAAACATGCTTAATGAGGCAGCAATCCTTGCAGCCCGTCTTGGCAAAAAAGCAATTGATATGAGCGATCTTGAAGAAGCAGCAACAAAAGTAAAATTAGGGCCTGAGAAAAAGCGACTTCAATCAGACGCGGATCGCAAGATGACTGCTTATCATGAGGCAGGTCACGCTCTTGTATCATGGGAAATGCCACAAATGGATCCTGTTCATCGTATATCGATTGTCTCACGAGGTATGAGCCTTGGACATACCATGATGGAAAATATCGATCGAGTCCATGAGACAAAAACAAGACTTTTGGAGCAAATCTGCGTCATGATGGGTGGAAGGGCAGCAGAAGAGCTTATTTTTGGAGAGATTACAACCGGTGCATCAAATGATATTGAAAAAGCAACCCAAGTAGCACGGGCAATGGTCACAAAATTTGGTATGAGTGAGATAGGTCCTCTCACATTTGATAGCGAGCAGAGGGTTCCATATGAACAGTCTGATATCTCAGACGAAATGGCAGCGAAAATAGATCAAGAAGTTTCAAAGATTGTTGACTCGTGTTATAAAAAAGCTGTTCGTGTCCTTACGCAAAAAAGAGAGAAGCTTGATGTCATTGCTGAAGAGCTATTAAAGAAAGAAACATTGGACGCAGAAGATTTTAGTAAGCTTGTTGGCCCTAAAGTTATTTCTAAGAAAAAATAACTTTGTTCTCTTTTTTGCCTCCTATGCTACAATTGGAAAGATGAGTAAGCTCGTTTTGATTGACCCCACTTCGCTAAGGCTTCGAGGGGCAAGTGGTTTGCTTATATGAGAAAGTTAGTACTTATAGATGGTAGCGCTTTACTCCACAGGGCCTATCATGCGATGCCTGGATTAACAAACAGTCACGGTCAGGTGGTTAATGCAGTCTACGGATTCTTCTCTATGTTTTTAGGCGTACTCCAGGAGCAAAACCCAGACTATATTGTCGTCTGTTTTGACAAATCCAAGCCAACCATCAGACAGAGTATGTTTGCAGGATACCACCAGCATAGGCCTCCTATGGCAAGCGACCTTTCAGATCAAGTGATTCTTATTGATGAACTACTTGAGGACCTTAATGTGTTCGTTGCTCATTTAGAAGGGTATGAAGGTGATGATGTCATAGGAACATTTGCTCGTGAGGCTAAAGAGGAAGATCCTACCATTGAAGTCGTTATTGTTACGGGAGATCGAGACATGCTCCAGTTGGTTGATGACAGAACAAAAGTGTTAATGACAATAACAGGTATGACTAAAACCGCTCTTTTTGATAAGGGTATGGTTGAGGAAAAATATGGTGTAAGGCCTTCACAATTCGTTGATTATAAAGCGCTCATAGGCGATCCATCAGATGGTTATCCAGGTATTTCTGGTATTGGACCTAAGACCGCATCAAATCTTCTCCAAAAGTTTGGTACGTTTGAGTCTCTCTATAAGAGGATAAACGAAGTTCCAGAGAAAGTCGGACTCAAATTGGCAACTGATGCAGAGCAAGGTGCTCTTGCTAAAAAATTGGCAACTATTATGGTTGATGCTCCTATTCATCTTGACCTAGCTGCCGCTTCAGTCTCACAGCTTGACTTCCAGAATCTCAGAAAGGGTTTTGAGAGGCATAGCTTTAAAAGTCTACTTGCAAGATTAGACGCAAAAATTCCATTGAAAATAAAAGAAGCGTCAAAAAAGTCAGTCTCTCAGGATCAACTTGATTTACTCTAGATGAAAATAGCACTTGTTCACGATTATATTAAGGAATACGGTGGAGCAGAGAGAGTGCTTGAGGCGCTCCACGATGCATTCCCAAAGGCAGATGTCTACACGTCTGTTTATTTACCATCCTATCTTGGTCCTCATAGAGAGCGGTTTGCTTCTTGGAACATCAAAACATCTTTTTTACAATATATTCCTTTCAAAGCAAAATTGATCAGTCCATTTCGTCTTTTGTCTCCTATTGTCTTTTCTTCATTTGATTTTTCCTCCTACGATGTCATCATTACCTCAGCAACAGGTGCATACTTTCCCAATACGCTTAAAAAAGGCAAAGCAAAGCTTTTTTGCTATTGCCATACGCCTCCTCGATATCTTTATGGATATGCGACTGCTCGGGAATGGAAGAAAAATAGCTTTTTAAAAATTCTTGGTGAATTTGCCAATCATATTCTTCGCATTGTTGACTTTAATGCTTCAAAAAACGTTGATGTATATATAGCAAATTCTGAAGAAGTAAAAGGAAGAATACAAAAGTTTTATCGAAAAGAGGCTGTTGTTATCTATCCACCCGTACAAATCGCAAATCGTAAATCGCAAATGGCACATGGGGAAAAACGAGCATTTTTCTTAACGGGGGGAAGGCTGGCAAGGGCAAAACACATTGATCTTATTGTTAAGGCATGTAAAGAACTAAAACTCCCTCTTAAAGTGTTTGGGAAAGCATTCGCAGGATATGGAGAGGAATTACAAGAAATAGCAAAAGGACAGGAGAGGATAGAATTTGTAGGAGAGGTAACTGATGAGGAGAAGTTGTCTCTTATGAGCGGTGCAAAAGCATTTTTATTCGCCTCAGAAGATGAGGATTTTGGCATAACACCTGTTGAGGCAATGGGACAGGGGGCTCCTGTTATTGCTTATAACTCAGGCGGGGTAAAAGAGACAGTGGTAGATGGTAAAACAGGACTTTTCTTTGATGAGTTAAACGTTGAGTCGCTTAAGAAAGCGATTAATCGTCTGCAAAGGATAAAAATTGATGAAAAAGGGTGTCAAAAAAGAGCAAAAGAATTTGACAAGGCATTATTTCTCAAAAAAATCAAAGCTATCGTTGCTAAATAAAAATCGTTAAGTTGTTTACTTGCGTTAGTCATGTATGGATAATTATAATTATCTATACATTTATGCCCGTACAGGATATGCAAGAAGCCCTTCATTTGTCTCATGGTGATAGCAAGCCAAATCCTTTTGCTCGTTTAAGGGCAGCATTTTCCCGGGGTGGTAGTGAGCAGCACGCGTCAGCTAGTTCATATACGACTGACCCTGTTGCTCCGGAGGCTATTCGGTATGCTCTTGAGTATAAGGGAGCAAACTTTGGTAGAAAGGAAATAGTATCTCTTTCGAGGAACGGTTTCCTCGACCTCACAACTTATTCATTGTTAAAATCTCTCAATGGGATTCCTGATCAGCAGCAGGCTCTTATGGAAGGGATAGTGGATAGTGTTGTCGATGATCCAACGCATGCGAGGGATCGTATCCATGCTCTCCATGAGGATATTTTAGATTCTCCTGCAACAGCAGTGTTACCAGAGATAAAAGGAGCAAAGGCGGCCCAAATTATTAGACAAGGCATTTCGTTGTGGGATGGGAAATTTACTGAGTTGGCTCAGAGAATTAACCAGATGCCCCAAGGGGTGGTGCCAGTATATATTGGATATGCCGGTGCACTAGGTCTAAGACAAGCAATAGAGGAGTTTTCTAAAACAGGAAGAGACATGATGTTTCTTATCCCTGATTGGGTTAAGAGTTTAGAATCTTCAAATGCTGGCTATGCAATTGATTTTGATGCGCCGACGGGGGAGAGGGTCTCAGAGCTTCCTAAAAATTTTGAAAGACCTGAGGAGTTTGTTTTTGTTGATGATACAAGGAGAAATGGTGCAAGTGCGCAGGTAATGTGGGATTATTGGACACACAATTCTGGCCAACCGCTTTCAGAGGATCGTCTTCGCATTGTTGATTTTGCTCCAAAAAATGCCGCAGTCTAGGTTCTCTAACGACTCATTATAAATGTTAGTTAATAATAGACAAACAGACTATTGCCTGACAGAATCCTTTGTGTTAGGATACGAAGAAGCACGAATCTATTTTTGGGGAGTGCTTTTTTTTCCGCTATGACGAGTAATTACCGCGAAAAAATCGTAATTTCAGTAGGAGGTTCCCTCATTGTTACCGATAAGGGAATTAATACCGAATTCCTTGGGAAGCTTAACAGCTTTATACGAAAACAGATTGCCGAACATCCACATCGGCAATTTTTTTTGGTTTCGGGAGGGGGAGCAGTTGCGAGACATTATCGCGATGCGGGTAGAGAAGTGCTTGGTCATGAGTTGACTCGTGATGACCTGGACTACCTAGGAATTCATGCAACTAAGCTTAATGCACACCTTATTAGAACTATTTTTCGAGACATTGCCCACCCTTACATCCTCAAACACTATGAAATTATCAGAAAAGTCGCAGAGCCAGTTGTTATTGCTGCTGGCTGGAAGCCAGGATGGTCAACTGACTACTGTGCTCTTTTAGTTTGTGAGGATTATGACGTCAATACTGTGATTAATTTGAGTAATATTAAGCAGGTTTTTGATAAAGACCCTAAGAAGTTTCCCGATGCTAACCCCATTGAGAAGATCAACTGGGTGGAGTTTCGAAAAATTGTTGGCGATGACTGGACACCTGGACTTAATGCTCCTTTTGACCCAATTGCTGCCAAAAAAGCTCAGGAGTTGGGCGCAAAAGTAGTGGTACTTAATGGTGAGGATATAGATAATCTTGAAAAGTACTTTACGGGAGACAAGTTTGTTGGTACAGTCATTGAATGATTCTTCGCTCCATCGCATTTTCTGATTTTCGAAGCTATTCCCATCAGGTTTTTTCTTTTTCACCCAAAACAACAATCATCCTTGGCCCCAATGCGATAGGTAAAAGTAATTTGATCGAAGCGATCTTTTTGATTTCTACAGGAAAAAGCTTTAAGGCAGAGAAAGATACACAGATGATTTCCTTTGGAAAAAATTTTGCCCGCGTGAAATGTCTTATTGAGGAAAAGGATGCCAAAGAAACTCTTGAGGTTATTGTCTCTCAAGAGGAAAATTCCACTCGTTCCTACTCAAAGAAATTTCTTCATAATGGTGTTGCTAGACGCAGAGTAGATTTTGTTGGAAAATTACCTGCTCTTCTTTTTGTCCCATCAGATCTTGATGTTATCGTGAGTTCTCCATCCCAAAGAAGAGAGTTTCTTAATACGGTTTTGGAATTAACTGACAGACAGTACCGAATTGCGATGCTCTCTTATGAAAAGGCATTGCGGCAACGAAATGCACTCTTAGGGGTCGCTCAGGAAACTGGTATCAGGAATGATGAACAATTTGCCTATTGGGACAATCTTTTAATAGAGCACGGATCGTATATTTCAAAAAAACGTCGTGAGCTTATTGAGTACTTTAATCAGGGAGATAAACCAATTCTTTTCTGTTCTGTGAGCTATGAAGAGAGTGCTATTTCTAGAGAAAGGCTGGATCAGTATAGAGGGCCTGAAATTGGAGCAGGAGTAACGCTTGTTGGACCACACAGAGATGATTTTACTGTTTGTATAAAAGAGGAGGATGGAGAGGATAAGAATGTAAAGTTTTTTGGCTCACGTGGACAACAACGTCTTGTTGTTTTGCAACTAAAGCTTCTTCAGCTTTCCTATATTGAAAAAATAACAGGTGAGCGGCCACTACTATTACTTGATGATATTTTCTCAGAGCTTGATGAAAAGCATATTAAGGATGTTTTGGATCTGATTACAAAACAGCAAACGATTCTTACGACAACACATGAAGAATTTTTTGACAAGAAAATAAAGGCGGATGTAATTAATCTTGGCAAGATCTAACCTTTTGGAACTTTAAAGCCAAAATACGCAAAAATAATAGTGGTAAAAAAAGCTATTCCCATAATATTAGTAACGTTCACGTTGTCTGCGTAGATGACGGTGAAGGCTGTTGCAGCCCACTGCATGATGAGAACGAGGGCTACCCAGGGGTATTTACTATAGAAATTAAGAAATTTATCCATAATACAACTAAAAATGTAAAACTAAAAACTCAAAACAAAGTACCATATATTTTTAAATTTGATATTTACGTTTTAAATTTTTATTGATCTACCCGATTATACTGACTAACATACGAGTTCACAAGTTTGTAAATATCAGGTCGTGTCTCCATGAGATAAGAAAGCCAGTTGTTTAGTCTCTCAAGGGCACGGTCTCGACTAATCCTTTTTAAATTTCTAACTGTTAGACTGTCAGGAATTGTCTCTTCAGGGTGAATCTCAAAGAAAAGCTTGAAGTCTTTTTGTAGATGGAAGTCATAGTCCATCTCCTTGGAGACAAGTCCCAAAGTGCTAAGGGCCTTAATAAAGATAGCCATTTCCTTGGGCAATTTGATTTTATAGCTCTCAGCGATACCCATGATGCGCATAAATACTACAGTATAGTCAGTTTTCATTTCCTTAAGATCTTTCAAAGAATTGCGAACAGTTGTTTCAACGGTCTGGGCTAGATGATCACTTAGTATTCTTATAAATTCATCAACCTGTTTTTGATCAATGCTGGCAGGGAAGGCACTTTGGATCATTTGCTTTAGATCATCAGATACTACATCGGCAAAATAGAAAGTAGATTCTTTAAAGTTAAAGTCACCAATCGCCTCTAGAAATCTTATAAATGAGAGTTGATTTACAGGTAAAGTTGACCCCATGATGCCAAAATCGATAAGACCTACTTTGTCATTCTGCAATAAAATAATATTGCCAGGATGGAGATCTGCATGGAAAAATCCACTAAAGAAATATTGATGAAGTAGCTCATAAGTAAGAGTGTGGGGGACTTTCTTAAGGTTAATACCAAGCTTAGTTAGTCCTTCATGATCTATCTTGCCCTCCTTCATCCCGCGTAATACTCTTGTTAATGGGTAGCCATCTATATATTCCTGTACTAGTATTCGTTTTGTCGAGATGCGTGGATACATTTTAGGTATGACGATAAGGCTGTTAGGGGCCAGGGTGGAGCGCAGCTTCTCTGCGTTTTCAGCCTCAGTTTGGTAGTCAAGCTCCTGAAGTGTCCATCTTTTAAATTCTTCCGCGAAGTCCTTCCAGTTAAGCCCTGAAATTTTAAAAAACATATCTGCAAGAAATACGACAAAGTCTACGACAATAAAATCTGCCTGCACAGTCTCATCAATGCCAGGCCGCATAATTTTGACGGCTACAATGGTATCATCATCTAGCTTTGCAGCATGAACCTGCCCAAAAGATCCTGAAGCAAATGGTTCTTTTTGAAAATCTTTGAAAATCTTTTCAGGAGCAGCACCGAGATCCTCAAGAAAAATTTCTTTCACATCAGCATAGGAAAAAGGCTTAACATTATCTAAAAGATCAAACATTTCAAATGAGTATTCTCTGGGGAGCACATCTACGCGAAGAGCGAGAAGTTGGCCAAATTTGATAAATGATCCTCCCGCTTCCTCAAAAAATCCTTTTATCGTTTTATCAGGAGGGAAGCGGTAGAGATGCATTCTTTTGAGGAGATACAAAAACCCATATTTAAGGAGTAAACTACCTATGTATAAAAAGCGTAGCATCGTTCAATCAATCGACAGTTTGTGCAGTGAAAGCTAATTGCGGGCAAACCCTAAGAAAAATAAAATAAGCACAGTTACAGATGCATAGATATAAATAATCGTCGGATCGACGATATTGAAGAGAAGAACTGCAAGCGTTGCGATCCATACGCCACAAATTGATAAACAAACCCAAGGGTATCTCACGAGCCAATTATAGGAAAGACCATCTTATTAAGCAATATGGGATTACAGCATTTTTGGTATTGCAACCATTCGGGAATTATGCAAGAATCTTTGATTATGTACTCTCCAAAGTATACGATTACCACACCCATGATAACCCTCATCGGACGAATTGAAGCAGCAAAGCAGTTTATTGATCACGCTCCTCTCTTGCCTTATTACGAGAAGAAATTTCGTGATGACGCAATGGTAAGAGCTGCTCATTATGGAACTCATATCGAAGGAAATGAACTTAATCTCCTGCAGGCAGAAAAGGTTTTACAAGGAGAGAGCGTTACAGCTCGTCAAAGAGATGTGCAGGAGGTTATCAACTATCGAAAGGTGATGGAGTATATTACAAGTTTTCATAAAGGAACAGAAAGAGAGAGGGTGGATGTCAATCTCATATGTACACTCCATAAAATGACAGTTGAGAAAACGCTTGATGAGTCAAAGGCTGGCGTACTAAGAGGCACCCAAGTAGTTATTAGGAATAGCTTTACTGGAGAGGTATCATTTCGGCCTCCTGAAGCAAAAGATGTGCCAGCGCAGATTGAAGAGCTTATATCATTTATTAATGAATCTACAGATCAATCTATTCATCCATTGCTAAAGGCAGGAGTCGTTCACTATGAATTTGTCAGAATTCATCCTTTTGTTGATGGTAATGGACGAGTTGGGAGGTGTCTATCAACGCTTATTCTTTATCAGGAAGAATATGATATTAGACAGTTTTTTTCACTTGAAGAATATTTTGATAAACATGCTTCAGAGTACTACGCTTCACTTCAGAGCGTTGCCAAAAATGATGGGGATCTTACAGAGTGGCTCCTTTTTTTTCTTGAGGCGTTGGCTGTTGAGCTACAAAAGATTAAAGAAAAGGTAGAAAGAATTTCTGTTGATGGTAAATTAAAGCAAAAATTGGGAGGTTCTCCTCTTTTATTAAGCGAGAGGCAGTTAAAGATTATTGAATATATTCAAGCAACTGGCTATTTACAAAATAATGCTTTTAAACAGCTTTTCCCTTTTGTATCTGAGGACACTGTTTTAAATGAGTTAAAAAGTTTGATAGACTCAGGTATTGTTAAGAAGGTGGGAAAAACCAAGGCGGCAAAATATATCATGATGTAATATGAAGTTTTCTGAATTTGCACATTATCTTACTTTACTTGAAGAGACGTCATCACGCCTGGCATTAATTGATATTCTTGGGGAGTTGTTTAAAAAAATTGATAAGAGTGAAATTGATAAGGTGATTTATCTTATGCAGGGAAGAGTTGCGCCTTTTTTTGCTCCCATTGAGATGGGAATGGCTGAAAAAACGGTAGCATCGGCGATCGCTTTAGCATTTGACATAGACAAAGATGAGGTTCTAAAAAAATCAGGACAAAAAGGAGACCTTGGTTTGGTCGCTCAAGAGTTGGTCAGTGATGGGAAAAATTCTACAAGGAATATAACCGTCAGCGATGTTTTTGAAAGTCTTCTTGAGGTAGCTCAGACTAGCGGAGAGGGATCGGTTGAGAGAAAAGTTTCACTTTTGTCAAAGCTCCTTTCGCAATTTGATTCAACAGCAGTAAAGCATATTGTCAGGATAGCGTTGGGGAATGCTCGTCTTGGGATTGGTGACCCAACAGTGCTTGACGGCCTTGCAACGGCAATACTAGGTGATAAATCTCAACGAAAACTTTTAGAAAAAGCGTATAGCGAAACGTCAGATCTTGGACTTATTGGAAGAACGCTTATTGGTGATGGATTGGAGGGTGTTAAGAAGTTAGGCGTTACTGTTGGAAGACCAATTCGATCAGAGTTATGCGAGCGTTTACCAAACCCTGTAAAGGTCTTTGAAAAATTGGGTGAAGTTATTCATGCGACCTATAAGTACGATGGATTTCGTGTTCAAATTCATAAAAATGGCGACGACATAACCATGTTCTCTCGAAATTTAGAGAATATGACCCACATGTTTCCTGAGCTTATTGAGGCTGCTCAAAGACAAATTCAGGCAAAGACGGCGATTTTAGACACAGAGGCTTTAGCATATCAGCCGGAGTCAGAAGAATTTCTTCCTTTTCAGGAGACGACAAAAAGACGCAGAAAGCACAATATCCAAGAGGTTGCAAAGACACTTCCGCTCAAAGCTTTTGTTTTTGACATTTTATATGTTGACGGAAAATCTCTTATTGATACGCCTCTTACAGAAAGGCGGGAGATTATGCAAAAGATTATTAAAGACGATGAGGTATTGATCCCGTCGCCTGGAGTGATGCTTTATAAGGTTGAAGATCTTCAAATTATGCTTGAGGATGCGATATCAAAAGGGCTTGAAGGTGTTGTTGTAAAAAGACCAGAGTCTTTGTATGAAGCAGGAGGGAGAAATTTTAACTGGGTTAAGCTAAAACGCCATTCAAATGGAGAGCTGGAAGATACGATATATTGTGTAATTTTGGGTTATATTT
>JACROF010000010.1 GCA_016214555.1 Candidatus Levyibacteriota bacterium | reverse complement strand
GGGAGAGGGAAAAGAGCTGAATTTGGTGCAGGAGCACTTTTGGTTGGTGTATATGATCACGAAAAGGACGAATTTGTTTCAGTAAGCAAAATTGGAACAGGGCTTTCTGATGATGAATGGCGAAGTATTAAGGATAAGACGCATGGACTTGAACTTTCTCATAAACCAGCTCGAGTTAACTCAAAGATTGAGCCATCAATTTGGGTAAAGCCTGAGATCGTTATTGAAGTGTTAGCTGATGAAATTACTCGGAGCCCGAATCATACAGCGGGAATGGTGTCTTCAGAGGATGGTAAAGTGGTTGAACCTGGATATGCGCTTCGTTTTCCGCGCCTTATTAAATTTAGAGATAAAGACAAGAAACCAGAAGACGCGACAACTATCAAAGAGCTTGTGCGAATGTATGAATCACAAGGAAGAAAAAGTTGAGCTAGGATGATGTATCGCGGTCGAGATTTTTAGGAATTACTTCCTCCTCTTCAATATATACTTCTACAGGGTCTGAGTAATTTCTTTTTCGCATCAAATCAATGGCGTCATCAAGATTTTGCACAACAATATGCTTTGTTTCTAAAGTGTTCTCTCGACGATGAAAAATAGAGCGCAACTTTTCCATAGAAAAAAATACCACTGACGCGGTGAATCTCAAAAAGGTAAGGACCTTTGGGGATATCTTTAGTATAAAGTGCTGAGGATGTGAGAGCAACCCTTTGCGAGGTATTCTTACAATGATAGAATAATTGCACGTTAGTAAATCCTTGTTGTTTGTCTTATGATATTGCTTGTTGCAGCGGGGATTACTTGTGAAAGTTTTTTGTTATGCACATTGTTGCAGATTTACATCTTCATTCTAAATACTCTCGAGCGGTGTCTCAAAATATGATCCTTCCAACAATGGCAAAAGTTGCTCTAGAAAAAGGAGTAAGGCTTTTGTCCGCCTCAGATTGGACGCATCCAGTGTGGTTTAAAGAAATATCAAACCTTCTTGAAGAGGCGGGAGAAGGAGTATATCAGCTAGCATCAGGAATTGGCTTGACTAAGTCAGTTCGGTTCGTACTCTCAACTGAGATTTCTTGTATTTACAAGCAAGGAAATAAGTTACGTCGTATTCATAATCTTGTTTTCATCTCATCACTAAGTAAGGCTGAAGAATTTAGTAAAGCCCTTGTTGCAAAAGGATGCAATATTGCAAGCGATGGAAGGCCAATTGTTGGCCTTACCTCAAAACAAGTACTGGAGCTTCTTTTGGAGATTGATGAGAAAGGGTTTTTAATTCCATGCCACGTATGGACGCCTCATTTTGGCTTATACGGCTCAGCATCGGGTTTTGATTCGATTGTTGAGGCTTTTGGAGATCTTTCAACATATATTTATGGAGTTGAAACAGGGTTATCATCGGACCCACAGATGAATTGGCAGATACCAGAGCTTTCTTCAAGATCAATCCTTTCTTTCTCAGATGCTCATAGCCCTGCGAAGATGGGGAGGGAGGCTACTGTAATTGAGATGGAGAATATAGACTTTCCCCATCTGAAGATGGCTATTCAGAAAAATAAAAGTAGTAGCAACAAGATAATTTTTACCGTTGAGTTTTACCCAGAGGAAGGAAAGTATCATTTTTCAGGACATAGAGGCCAAGGTAGTTGGAGAAAAAGTTGCACAGAGCATTATGAGAGTAAGAGCAGGAGAAATCACCATTGAGCCAGGGTATGATGGTGAATATGGCATTGTCAAAATTTGGAACAAGACAGACCAGGAAAGTGTTCTATCAAGATCTCCACAGCTTGCAATGAACTTCTAGTAGCGAATTTGTAAGAATCAGGTATATAATATACTCAGTTTATAATTGAGAGGGGGTGAATATATATGGCAGAATTATCAAATAAAAATGACATTATTGTTATGATGGATGATTGGTTTGGTAAATTACCACCTCTTCCTACAAACATCAGAGAAGTAATTGTGCGGATTACTCCTTGGATAGCGCTCGTTTTTGGAGTTCTTGGTATTCTTGCAGGATTGGGAGCAGTAGGTGTTTCGCCTGTTGTTCTTTTTGGTGGCATCCGAAGCTCAATGCTCGTCTTGGTCAGCGGTCTTTTGACTATTGCATCAAGCGCTATGCTTCTTGCTGCATATCCAAAAACAAAAGCTCATAAAAAACAAGGATGGAATCTCCTTTTTTGGTCAACGGTAGTAAGTCTTGTTTCATCAATCGTTGCAGGAGGACTTGTGAGTGCAATTATTTGGGGACTTGTTGAGTTTTATCTTTTATTCCAAATTAAATCTTATTACAAGTAAGTCCACATGAATTTATTTAATAAGAGGCAGGCTTGCTTGTGGCGGTCATGCCTCTTATTTTATTGTGACTTAAGTCACTGACATATGCTATGATTAACAGTACAATTATATTGTGATATGAAGCTAATCGTAGGACTTGGAAATCCAGGAGAGAAGTATGAAGGCACTCGACATAATTTAGGCTTTATTGCTCTTGAACACTTCTTAAAAGACTTTGCTCCAGTTGATAAAACAACCTGGAAAGACGAAAAAAAATTCAAAAGCGATATAGCTTTTCTTGATTGGAAACCGATACGCGGTAAGCTGCAGAGAGTCCTTCTCGCAAAGCCAAAAACCTATATGAACAATTCCGGTCTGGCAGTGTCATTGATCGCAGACTATTATAAAATTTCCTCTGAGAACATATGGATTACTTATGATGATTTAGATCTTCCCGTTGGGAGTCTTAAGATCCGTTTTGGTGGAGCAGCTGCTGGACATCATGGTGTGGAGTCAATAATGTTGCATCTTAAAACAGATAAGTTTTGGAGATTTCGAATGGGCATAGGTCTTCCTCATGGTCATAAAGTCGATGGTGATGGAGTAGCGCATCATCAAAGTAGAAGGACTGTTGGAAATATAGAAGACTATGTCTTGGGGACATTTGGTACTAAGGATAGGAATAAAGTCCGTGAAGTTATTAAGACGTGCTCAAAAGCTTTTGAGCTGGCGCTTGAGAAAGATCTTACGGCTGCGATGAATAGATTCAATACGAAGTAATTGTTGGTATAATAATTTCATGCAGTCGATCAAGTCCGTTTTGGACAAATTCAATCCAGCAACTGACAAATACGTTTCTCGTGAATTCCAAACTTTTGGCATCCACCTTTCTGAGAGCTTAGATGACTACAAGCATAAGAGTCTTTACATCAAGCTAGCAAAAACAGTCCATAGATCTATTCTTGAGAAAGCACTCTCCTTTGCGATAGACAGTAATGCTAAAAACAAAGGAGCACTTTTTATGTGGAAGTTAAAAGAGCTTCGTGATCTTGAGAAGAAAAACGTCTCTGGTCTTCAGAAAAAATTAGATCTATGACCTCTTTTAAAGAAAAGGTTATTGCTATTGTTCAATCTGCTCCTTATGGAAAAGTAGTGAGCTATGGTCAGGTCGCAGCGTATCTTGGCATGCCAAGAGGTGCTCGCCAGGTGGGATGGATTTTAAATGCCACTGAGAATTCTCCAGGGCTTCTGCCTTGGTGGAGAGTGGTGAATAATGTTGGATATTTGAGCATTCGTGGGACAAAATATCATGATAAAAAGCTCCAGAGAAAACTGCTTGTGAGTGAGGGAGTAAAAGTCTCAGAGGATTTTTTGTTACCCATGTCGGTATATCGATATCGTCCAAGTATAGATGAACTTAAAAAATTTCAGCTAGGAAAAGAATATGTCGATTTCTTAATTACAAAATATAGGCTTTAATTCGATATTTTTGTCTTATAGTTTGTTTTTCCTTTTTTTCCTTGCTATAATCCCTGTCATCTATCAGACATCTGGTAGGGAACGTTAAAATGTCGTAGTTTTAGGAAAAAGGAGGACAGCATGTCCTGGAAAGATCACGCTCGCAATTCTCGAAAGCAACTTGGGATAAGCCCAAGAGCTCTCGCAGCCTCCAATCCACCTGAGGTGATTAAGAGTCATCCAGGGATTCGATTTACTCCAAACGATATTTTCCGCTATATTTTGGATAATTCCGGATCACTTGTTTGGGATGTCACCCAGAAGGGTGATGTATTTGACGTCATCTTTTTTATCAGTCACAAAAACCCATTTTCGAGAGGAACATTGGTGCTTGATGCGCCTGGTCATCATCTCGAGGCTAGGCTTGAGGAGGGGAAAAAGCAATCTTACCCATATCCAGAAGGAGAACAAATCTCCTATGTTCAGACTGTTATCCTTGAAGGTATTCGTCCAAATTTAGTTTACTCACTCTCGCTTTTTCTCAAACAGCAGGCACAGAAGGAAGGTGAAGGCAAGTGAACAAAATATCACAAGAGGAGGCCGTAGAGCATTTGGGTCCCCGTGATCCCTGCGACTTCTGTCAAATGCCTCTTCAAAGAGTCTACTGTAGATATGATAACTGCATGGGCTCTGAATTTTTCTATGAAGGGCATAAGGACACATGTCCTCGATACCATAGCAATATGGGCATGCATGTTCTTCATCAGGACTCATTACAGCGTCTTGGTGATCCGACATATTCCAGGCCGTACCAGACGCCCCCCCAATTTTCCATGACAAAAGATGAGTGGGAGAGAAGGAGGAGTTCGGGATTTTGCACAGATGAATGTTGTGGGTTTAGGACCTATGACAGTTACTGTGTAACCTGTGGAGTCATGTTTGGAGATGGACATGGAAATTTTTGTCCTTTGAAAAACAAAGACCATGTTGGTCACAATGTTATTTCGGGAAGAGATTTCCCAGCCTAGAACAAGACACATAGACAAGCGTAATTCAAGCGCCGTATGGAGTAATTCCTACGGCGCTTTTTTTATGAAATTTTTATCTCATGCTTGGCAAAAAAAGAGGCAAGAAGGGTTGTGATTGGAACAGCAAGTACCAGTCCCAGACTTCCAACAAGCGTCCTTACTATCTCTTCAGAGAGAAGTTCGCTATTGAAAATCATCCATAAGGGTTGTGAATGATTTTGCAAACTAAGAATTATAACAATAAAAATACCAATACCGGCTCCAGCATAGGCAAGAACAAGCGTGTTCACAAGAGATGCAATATGTTCTTTGCCAATAATCATTCCTTTTTGAAAGAGCATAGACATAGTATAGTTTGGATTTGCCTCTGCCAGCTCGGCAACGGTTGTTGACTGCGTTGTCGTGGTGTCATCAAGAACTCCTAAAGCTCCAATAATAATTCCACCCAACAAAAGACCTTGAAGATTTATGGTAGTTGGCGATCCAAGAAGAAGATTATAGGCATCCTCAGACCCAAGCCCATAGAGTTTTGAAATATGAACAGAGATAATTGCAAGGATTCCTGTTAAAACAAGACTAATAAAGGTAGAGACAAGAGCGATTGTTGTTTTGGAATTGAATCCGTGAGCAAGATAGAGTGTCGTAATCATGATGATAAGTGAGCCAAGAATGCTAGTAAAGAGAGGGTCAGATCCAGAGAGAATCTGTGGGACGATAAATCCAACGATGATAAAAAGACTTATCGCAAGTCCAGCAAGTGAGCCAAGTCCTTTTTTGCCAGTAAGTACTAAAACGCAAGCAACAAAAATGATAGTAAAAAGAGCGATCCCTGGGAGGCGATAGCGATCAGAGACGACATAAACTGTTTTTTTATCCTGAGAAAGCTTTGTAATGACTACTGTTTCTCCTGGGTGCAGTTTTTGTTGTGCGGTGATAAGTGTTCCTCCGCCATAATCAAGTGTGAGCTTTTTCCCTTTGTCAGCTCCATCAAGAATACTAACAGAGATTTTTTGATAGATATTTTGTTTGCCAGAAATATTTTTTGTGCCCTCTTCGATGACTGATTCAACTTTAGCTTTTACATATGAGGAAGTTGGGGATTGAGCAAATGCTTGAGAGGTAAAGAGGAACAGGAAAAGGAAGGCTATAAGAGTTTTTTTCATAGATATATTATAGCAACTGTTAAAAAGCTCTTGACAAACGCAAGTAAGTCGCATATACTACATGCAACTGGTTCGCATTAATAACGAAAGGAGGGTAATGAAAGCAACATTTTACGATGTGAAAACGCGACAAAGCGTTGAGACAAATATTACTGACAAAAAAGAGTATCAGACAAATGGTACTGTGCGATACGCCATCAAGGGCAAAACTTCTGATGGTCGTAATTTAACAAAATTTATTAGTAAAACAGATTACGACAGTCTGTCTTTATAATTTCTCTTTTTGTACCTTAGTAGTAGATCATCGAACCAGTGTCTTTACTCGACATTTAGACAGTAGATTATCTTGGAAGCCAGGAAGACCCAGCGTTGGGTTTTCTTGGTAGCAATATGAACATAAATCAACAATTACATCAAACTCAACTAAAAAAGACGCCAGCTCGCATGGCTGTATTGTCATATCTTCATAACGCTACTATTCCAATGGATGCAGATAGTATTTTTGACCATTTAAAGTTGGAACATGAGGCAGCTGATAGAGCTACTGTATATCGTATTCTTGAAGCATTTTCTCAAAAAGGATTAGTAAAAAGACTTGAGTTTGGTGAGGGGAAATATAGATACGAACTTTCAGGCGACGATCACCACCATTTGATTTGTGAAAGCTGTGGTGCAATCGAAGATATTTCTGATTGTAATATCGCTTACCTTGAAAAGGATATTAAAAATAAAAAGAAATTTTTAGTCAAACGTCATAGTCTTGAATTCTATGGACAATGCAGGGATTGCCGATCATAATATGAAAAGACTTTTTATCATTTTAGCAACAATAATAGTCTTCCTTGGAGCCCTTTTTTTGATTTCTCGTCAACCCCAGAAAGAATTATCAAATAAACTTGATGTGGCAACTTCGTTTTATCCAGTATATTTCATTGCTTCTCAAATTGGAGGAGATAAGGCAAATGTAGTAAATATTACTCCAGCAGGATCTGAGCCTCATGACTACGACCCCTCCCCGAGGGATATTGCAACGATAGAAAAGGGAGATATGTTGATACTTAATGGTGGCGTGGAGCCATGGGCAGATGAGGTTAAGGAGAACTTGAAAGATACTCACGTTAAAATAATTACTGCAGGAGAGGGCCTTTTTTTAAAAGAGTTGATTGAAGATGGAGAAAAAAATCAAGATCCTCATATATGGCTTAATCCTATCGATGCTAAAAAAGAGGCAAAAAAAATTTTATCTGGTTATATTTCGATTGACCCAACGAATAAAGCATATTATGAAAAAAATGCACAAAATCTTTATTCCAAACTTGAAAGCCTGGATTCTGAATTTAAAAATGGGCTTTTGATCTGTAAAAACCGTAATATCATTACCTCGCATGCTGCTTTTGCTTATCTTGCAGAAAGGTATAGTTTTCAGCAAATTGCAATTGCTGGGCTATCGCCTGACGAAGAGCCATCAGCTCAGCGGTTGGCATCAGTTGCTGCATTTGCTCAAGCGCACAGTGTAAGATATATATATTTTGAAAGTCTGGTTAGTCCAAAACTTTCTGAAGCAATCGCACATGAGGTGGGAGCTAAGACTCTAGTACTTGACCCAATTGAGGGGATAAGCGATGATAATCTAAAGAAAGGTGCAGATTATTTTTCAGTTATGAAAGAAAACTTAAAAAATTTGCAGATTGGTCAGGAATGCACACAGTAGACCATTCACAGACAATTATTGAACTCAAAGATGTCTGTTTTTCCTACACGTCAGAAGATGTTGTGAAAAACGTCTCGCTTCAAATCCACAAAGGAGATTACGTTGGCATTGTTGGGCCAAATGGTGGTGGGAAATCAACATTTCTAAAGTTAATGCTTGGCATATTAAGGCCGGCATCAGGAACAGTTAAGTTATTTGGGGTAGATATCTCACAATTTAAAGATTGGTCAAAGATTGGCTATGTTCCGCAGCGAACAACCGTTGATGCAAATTTTCCTGTAACGGTGGAGGAGTTTGTCATGATGGGGCGTTACAGTCGGTTGGGGCTTTTTCATTTTCCCAAACAAGATGATAGGGAGAGGGTTAATAAGTCGCTCAGGCAAGTAGAGATGTATGAGTATAAAAATCGACAAATCAGTGAACTTTCTGGCGGACAGCAGCAGCGCGTATTTATCGCTAGGGCTTTAGCGAGTGAGCCTGAAGCAATTTTTTTGGATGAGCCTACAGTTGGAGTCGATGTAAAGACGCAAAAGCAATTTTATGAGCTCCTGCGCTCTCTCAATCAAAAGTTAGACTTAACGCTTGTTCTCGTAACTCACGAACTAGATATAGCCGCACATGAGGCAACTGAGCTTGGCTATATTAATAGAACACTTGAATATTATGGGGAGCCAAAAGAGTTTCTTAAAGGAGACTATTTCCATGAGCTTATTGGAAAAGGAGGAATACGCCACTGATGATAGGATTATTTCAATATGGTTTTATGATTCGTGGATTTGAGGTTGGTATAATTATTGCTGCTATCGCGCCATTAATTGGAATCTTCCTCGTTTTGAGGCGTTACTCACTCATCGCTGATACTCTATCACATGTATCGTTAGCAGGAGTAGCACTTGGTCTCTTATTAAAGATCAATCCACTTGTTGCAGCTATTATAGCTTCAGTAATCTCTTCAATAGTAATTGAGCGCCTTCGTCTCAGTAAAAGAATCTTTGGTGAATCTGCGCTTTCTATATTTCTTTCTGGAAGCCTTGCCTTAGCCGTCGTTCTTATTAGTTTGACGCATGGATTTGGCGTTGACCTTTTTAGTTATCTCTTTGGGAGCATTACAACCGTTAAGCAGGTCGATGTATACATTGTTGGAATACTTGGATTTTTTGTGGTTGCGGCGGTTCTTCTTTTTTTTAAGGAATTGGTTTTTGTAACAATTGACGAAGAGGCTGCTAGAGTAGCTGGAATTCCCACTAAATTTATTAATATGTTACTTATTATTTTAGCGTCACTCACTGTGGCATTAGCAATTCCGATTGTTGGAGTACTTCTTATTGCTGCACTTATTGTTATTCCTGTTGTTACTGCACTCCAATATGGGCAAAGTTTTGTAAAGACTATTTTTTTTGCAGAGGCAATATCTCTTTTTTCTGTTATTGTAGGAATTGTAGTATCATTTTATTTAAATCTTTCAACTGGAGGGACCATTGTGCTTTTAACAGTATTTATTTTTGTCATTACTCTTCTTACAGGCAAAAAGGATCATCGAGCACATTGAGTGCCCCGCTGTATTTTTTTGAGGCTATAGATAATTGAAAAAAGAAGTAAAAGCATAATTACAATATGCGCCTGCAGACTATTGAATGCAATACTAATAATCCCAGATGTTGGGCCAAGAAATGAGAAAAGAGTTAGTCCACAGCTCGAGCAGCCAGTGCTTGCAACAGCTACCAGATTTACTCCTCCAAAAGACCATTTACGTGACCCAGAACGTTTTATTTCTTTATATACTAGGAGGGTGAGCCACACATTTACTCCTACAAGAAAAGTAGTTATGAAAAAAAAGATTCGGTACCACAAAGGGAAAATAAATGGAAAACCTAATATCAATTGAGCAATAAGCGTTGTTTTGTAGGTGAGGGGGTAGGGATGGGTGAGGACCTGGTTTAGGGATTGGTAGTTAAAGATAGAGGCTTGCAGAAGAAAATAAGAAATAGTAAAAAGGCTTCCGAAAAAAATAAATGATCTTTTTTTAAGCGGGGACAGGAAGGATTTCATAGGGAATTATTTTTTAAGCTGCTGGTCGATAATGGTTTTGATGGTAGCATAGGGAACTGCTCCAACAACAATTTGACCATTAATATAAAATGTGGGAGTTGAGTTAACATTAACTGCTTGTCCATCCTGCATATCTTGATCAATTCGTTTTGTGTATTTTTTAGAGGTATAACATTCAGTGAATTTTCCCTGATCCAGACCAAGCTCAAGCGACCAACTTGTTATGTCTGAGTCTGATACAGGGATAGTGCCCTCGCCTTGCTCTTGTTGTTTTTGAAAGGCAAGATCGTGAAACTCCCAAAATTTCCCTTGCTCCTGCGCACATTCTGATGCCTCAGCAAGTGGTCTTGCAGCAGGGTGTAGACTTTCAGGAAGAGGGAATTGGCGATATGCGAATTTCACGAGCCCCTTATCAATGTAGTCTTTTTTAATTTGAGGGAGTGTATCTTTCCAAAATCTTCTACAGAAGAGACACTGAAGATCGCTAAATTCAACGATGGTAACTTTTGCATTTGATTTACCAATGAGGGGAAGGTGTCCTACGCCAACCTTGTAGAAAGCAGGAGTAGGAGTTGGCTGCTCGCCTTGAGTGTTGATACTTAATGATTTCTCTTTTTGTTCCCAGTAGGTTACCTTTGCTGTTTGGTATCCGCTAAAAAAAACGAAAACAAGAAGAAGCAGGAGGAATATTTTTGACTTTGTCTCTTTATTGACTTTTGGAAGTTTTATTTCAACATAGTCATTGTTTGTTGATGTAGCTTCTCTAGAGGGAAATTTTTTTAGTGGCATGAGATTATTGTAATCTTTTTTAAAAAAGATTGTCAATCCAATCTGGGATATGTCATTTGAGTTGTTGATGAATCAAAATCAATATCAATATCTTCTCCTATCTGAAGATGGCTTGGAATTTTTATTGTTTTATACCAAAATGGCTTCTTTAAGCCATCCCCTGCTTTTGAGGTAAGAACGTCGCCAAGATAAATGCTTATTCTATCTGGAAGCTTAATGTCTTTAAGGACGAATGATTCCTGCTGGGTGGGTCGATCAAATGTAATTGTGACATCTCCCACGTCAAGGATTTCATGAACAAGTCCATTTTTCTGTGTATCTATCTCAGTGCATCTTACCTGATCAAGAAGAATTGTTGAAAGAGAATGAGAAATAGGAGGAGCATAACGCATCTCGATAATTTTTCTATCGGTGACAACATAAAAGTGAACAAGCCACTCAAAAAGTTTTGCTGCAAAGGCAATGACGCTTAAGAGGAGAATTGTTATCAGTGAGAGCGTAAAAAGAGAAAGATTTGGGAAGATGATAAGAAAAAAGTATCCTATGCCTCCTATGAGGAATAGAAAAACGATACTAATCCCAAGTAAAGGAGGGAGAAGTGTGACCACATGAGGCTTGCCGACGAAGAGAAGCTTTTCATTGGGCAGTGAAAGAAATGATAATATTTCTTTCGATAGTCGAGATTTTATTTTATTGTTCATAGGCATCTGGTTGTATTAAGATACAAATAAATTCAGTTTGATGCCTACAATATGAAGTTACTGTAACAAAAAGTGAATATGAAGTAATTGATCTATGTCACATCATCTCTAGTGGTTGGGGAAAATCTGCAGTATAATAATAACTCATGGAGACAAAACCAGAAGAATCAGATCAGCATCCAATACCTGCTGTGCAGAGTGAGACTTCCAAGCATCATCTTTCCTCGCTTGCTTTGATGGTTGTCGAGCAATTTGGTAAACAGTCAGAGCCTAATCATGAGCATAAAATTACGGTAAACCCTTTTGTGTCAAAGGTTGCAAGCGCTTACGAAAAGTTACGAAATGCGATGGAGTATAGAGAGGATGAAGTAATTCTTCGAGCTACAATTGAACGCATTTTACGAAGGAGACTTCTTCTAGGTGGGACTGCAAAGTCAACTGCAGAACCATTAATACGAGAGCTTATTTGGGCTCGATATCTTCCTGATAACGCAGTTCCTGCCAGCGCAATAAAAGAGGTTGAAGACACCATTGATCTCTATCTCCAGCTAAGGCTCCGTGTTCTTGAGAAGTACGCCGTGAAAGTAAGTCAGATGAATGAATGGACGTATCATCTTATGTCCTCAGCAGTAGAGCATGTTCTTAACCCAAACAATGAAAAACAAACGCTTGCAAATTTTATGTATCAGGTTATGAAAGATGATATATCAATTGTTGATGATGACGAACAGACGCGTGATGCACAAGTATATATTGCGGTTCGAAAGGCATTCGCCCGTGACGATATAGCTTTTTTGCGATTTCATTTATTTCAGCTTTATTTTGGAGGCCTTTCGTGGTCAAGTCTTGATCATGTTGTAACTTCATTTCCAGAAGGCTTCAAAGAGATAAGTGCTCAGTTGCACTATCCTCGAAAAGATAGGATATATTCCTATATAAAGCATAGAGCAGCAGTATTTTTTATTCTTGAAGATATACTCATCAAGCATGGAGATTCTCTTCAAGAGGTGTTAGAAGATGAGGAAAAGCTAAAAGTTGCCGTATGGGAAGCTTGTGAGAAAAGATACAAGAGCATATCGCGAAAAGTAAGAACGGCGATTATGAGAAGTTTTGTGTTTATTCTCCTTACAAAAGTACTTTTTGCTTTTGGTGTAGAGGGGACGTATGAACAAATTTTTTATGGAAGTATCCAGTGGACGTCAATCCTCCTTAATACAAGTATACCTCCTCTTTTGATGATTTTAGTTAGTGTTTTCATTCGTACGCCAAACGAAGAGAATACAAGAGTTATTTATTCTTATGTCACCAAACTGCTCTATGATGAATCGCCAAGACTTGGTAGCCAGCTAGTTATTAAAAAACAAACGGACAAACCTCATCTCGTATTTTCTCTTCTATGGCTTTCTGCATTTTTGATTTCATTTGGAAGTATCATCTCTGTACTCTCACAGCTTCATTTCAATCTGGTGAGTCAAGGTATATTTATCTTTTTTGTGACCATTGTGTCATTTCTTGCTTACCGAATAAGTATGGTTGCTCATGTTTTTTCCGTAGGAGAGAAGCAGGGGATTCTTACTCCATTAATAGATTTTCTTTTTATGCCTGTAATTCGTGTTGGAAGACGTCTTACTCAAAGCATTTCACAAATTAATTTTTTCCTATTTCTTTTTGACTTTCTTATAGAAACACCTTTTAAAGTCGTTTTCGCTGCAATTGAGCAGTGGTTTAAATTCCTTCATGAAAAGACTGAGGATTTAGGATAATCTTATGCTATACTTTGTATCATGAAAAACCTATTTAAGCATAGTCATTATTTTGCTTTTATTGTAGCTGTTGCTGCAATGCTAGGAAGCCTTTTTTTTAGTGAAGTTCTTCATTTTCCTCCTTGCGTACTTTGTTGGTATCAAAGGATTTGCATGTATCCAATTGTTGGTATTTTAGGAGTAGGAATTTATTTCAGGGATAGAGCAGTATACCGTTACGTATTTTTATTGGGAAGTATCGGGCTTGCTATTTCTTTTTATCACAATCTTCTTTATTACAAAATTTTACCTGAGTCCGCAGCGCCATGTATTCTTGGAGTATCATGCACGACAAAGTTTATTGAATGGTTTGGTTTTGTCACCATCCCATTTTTGTCCGGACTGTCATTTGCATTGATCCTTCTTTTTATGATAATGTACAGAAATTCTTTTTTAGAAAAGAAAAAATAATATGAATAAAGAGGGCATGATACTGGGGGGGATAGGACTTATTACGCTTCTTATTGTGGTTGGAGCAGCGCTGCTTTTGAGTGGTCCTAAGTCTTCGCAATCAACATCGACTATTGTTACTGATAAGGCTTTGCTTTACGGACCACTAGAAGATCGAAATAGTGCGGGGAGTGAGTCAGCAAAAGTTGCTATAGTAGAATTCGGTGATTTTCAGTGTCCAGCCTGCGGCGTAGCTGCTCCAATAGTTAAGAAAATAAAAGAAGAATACAAGGACAAAATCTATGTTGTTTTTCGAAATTTTCCTCTCACCCAACATGCTAACGCGCCTTTGTCAGCCCAAGCAGCTTATGCAGCAGGCAAGCAAGGTAAGTTTTGGGAGATGTATGATCAGCTTTATGGCGAGCAGGCTGCGTGGGCTGAAAAGCCAAACGCTAAAGATATAATCTCAACGTTCGCATCAGGTCTTGGACTCAATATGACTGACTATCTAGCATCAGTAAATGATAGTGCAGGCAATCCAAAGATTCAAAAAGATCAAAATGATGGATATCAATTAGGTGTTAAATCAACGCCAACATTTTTTATCAATGGCGAAATGTATGCAGAGGTCCTTTCTTATGAGGAATTCAAAAAGATTATAGATGATAAATTAAAATAGAGTAGATATCTCTTTGATAGTGTTGACACGTCTCTTTTCTATTTGTTAGTATTAATTTCCTATGGCAGATCTTATTTTCACCGATCATAATTTTTCCGAGGAAGTCCTCAAGAGTAAAGAGCCAGTGGTAGTTGATTTTTGGGCTCCTTGGTGTACTCCATGCCGTATTGTTGGTCCTGTTGTAGATGAATTAGCAAAAGAATTTGAAGGAAAAGTAAAAGTTGGAAAGCTTAATGTTGATGAAAATCAACAAGTTTCAGGTCAATTCAATGTTATGTCTATTCCAACAATTCTTTTTTTCAAAAATGGTCAGCCAGTTGACTCAGTTGTCGGAGCGCAGAGTAAGGAAATTATCAAACAGAAAATGGAAAAACTCCTCTCTGCCTAGTTTTTCTGCTCTTATTCCCTATATACTTATAGAATATGGAAAATCTATATGACGTTATTATTATTGGCTCAGGTCCTGCGGGTTTGACTGCTTCAATCTATACTACGCGATCTGCTTTAAAGACGCTTGTTTTAGCAGGGGAAAAATGGGGAGGGCAGCTTCAGCTTACCTCACTTGTTGAGAATTTTCCAGGTTTTCCTGAGGGCATTCAAGGCCCTGATCTCATGCTTAATATGAGAAAGCAAGCCGAACATCATGGAGCTGAGATAAAAGATATTAATTTTACATCAGGTGACTTTACGAAACGTCCTTTTAGTATTGTTGCAGGGCAAGATACCTATAAAGCAAAAGCAGTAATCATTGCCTCAGGCGCAGATGCACGTTGGTTGGATGTTCCTGGGGAAAAAGAGCGAATCGGCAAAGGAGTCTCATCGTGTGCGACGTGTGATTCGATGTTTTTCCGTAACAAAAATGTTTTTATAGTGGGTGGAGGGGATAGCGCAATGGAGGAGGCACTTGTTTTGGCAAAAGTTGCTCAAAAGGTAACACTTATTCATAGGCGAGACTCATTTCGCGCAAGTGAGATTATGCAGCAGAGAGCAAAAGATGATCCTAAAATCACTTTTATGTTTAATTCTGTTATAGCCGAAATTAAAGGAGAGGGAAGAGTGCAGTCAGCCGTTATTAAAAATAGCCAAACGGGAGAGACAAAGGAATTGCCAGTCGACGGAATATTTGTTGCCATTGGTCATATTCCTAATACGTCACTATTTAAAGGAATTGACCTAGATAAGGAAGGATATGTGGCAGTTCGAGATCATTACCATACAAATATTTCAGGTGTTTTCACTGCAGGCGATGTTCATGATAGGTCATATCGTCAAGCAATAACTGCAGCGGGTTTTGGCGCAGCAGCAGCCCTTGAGGCTGAGCGCTGGCTCTCAATTGATGGCGCAGCAGTAGAATTTAAAGTTAACTAATGTCCTCTTGACAGCCTCAGAGTGGCTATGCTACTATAGCTTTCACAGTAAAGCGAAAAGTCGTTTTTTATGCCGAGATTTTCATACAGATTTTCAACCCCCAATTAGGGGACATATTGGCCTCAAAATAACGTTTTCTTCGTTTTGCTTCGCACTTTAGATATTTTTCTTACTGGCCGATTTAGCTGTTAGTTTTTGGTCGTGCAAGCTGAAAGGTAATGGCCATGTACACTAATCGGGCCGGTAGCTTAGTTGGGACGGAGCCAAAGCGAGTCCGCCTGCTTGACAGGCGCGGACGAGCGTTGCTTTTCCAGCACTAGTAAAAGCCTGAAGCCAGTAATGATGAATTTGGGCCGGTAGCTTAGTTGGTAGAGCGTCGCTTTTGCACAGCGAAGGTCGAGAGTTCGAATCTCTTCCGGTCCACCGAGCAAAAGCTTTGCTTTTGCGGCAAATGGCGTATGGCAAAGAGCAAGTGGTCATAAGGAATTTTTTAAATAAATACTCTAAGAACCATTGGCCATAAGCTATTCACTATTAGCCAACGTGCTTGTTCTTTTGGACAAGCCCTCCAGTTAGGGAGGGTTTTTCCAAAATAGTAGGCTTGTTAGCGCTAACTTCTCCTAAGGAGAAGAGCCGTTATTAAGTACTAGACGAGAGCTCTTTAACAAGTGAAGAGAATTTTATCTCATCAGCCGATGAGGTAAAATAATTGTTTTGTCTAGTCCCATGAAATTTGGGACAAATACAAAATCTACTCATAATGCCATTAATGGATGCCTAGGCGATTGTGACCGAGGAAGGACGCATACGGCGGCGATACTCGTCGGGGAGGTGCCAAAGACCTTTGATCCGGCGGTTTCCGAATGGGGCAACCCACCTCTTTTGAGGTAGCCTGCAGTAAACAATTCCGATTTATCGGGATAATAGCTGTTGTGCTGGGAACGGCTTGAACTGAAACATCTTAGTAAGGCCAGGAATATAAATCATATGAGATTCCGTCAGTAGCGGTGAGCGAAAGCGGAACAGTCTAAACTCCGATTTATCGGAGGGTTGCAGGGCAGACGATATTTGAGAGCTATAGATAGCAGAAGGACTCGGAATAGTCCACCATAGAGCGTGAAAGGCGCGTATGTGAAATCTATATCTCCGATAGTTTGTACCTAAGTACCATGGAGCACGATAAACTCTGTGGGAATCTGGGTCGACCACGATCCAAGACTAAATATCATAATCGACCGATAGTGAACTAGTACCGCGAGGGAAAGGTGAAAAGTACCCCGGAAGGGGGATGAAATAGAACTGAAATTAGTGGCTAACAAGCAGACAAAGTGCCCGCAAGGGTATGATGTCGTGCCTATTGAAGAATGAACCGGTGAGTTATTGTTTGCAGCGTTAGTTTAAGTCACGAACGTGACGAAGACATAGTGAAAGCGTGGCCTAAATCGGCCGTTAGTTGCATGCAATAGACCCGAAACTGGGTGAGCTAACCATGAGCAGGGTGAACCTTTTCGAAAGAGAGGGGAAGGCCCGCACTCGTAAACGTAGCAATGTTTTGAGATGACTTGTGGTTAGGGGCAATATGCCAATCGAACCCAGAGATAGCTGGTTCTCCCCGAAATATATTATGGTATAGCGCTAGGTATAACCTGCGGGGTAGAGCACTGAATGGTTCGTGAGGGAGCAATCTCTTGCAACCAATCAAACTCCGAATACGCAGAATTGAGCCTAGTAGTCAGGCTGGTCGGGCTAAGCTGATCAGTCAAAAGGGAAACAGCCCAGACTCCCATTTAAGGCCTCTAAATCAAAGCTAAGTTTTGAAGGAAGTCAAGATCCGTAGACACCCAGGAGGTTGGCTTAGAAGCAGCCACCCTTTAAAGAAAGCGTAACAGCTCACTGGCGGATTGGTTCTTGGCGCCGAAAATGTACCGAGGATTAAGCCTTTTGCCGAAGACAGAGAATTGAAAGATTGGTAGGGGAGCGTTCTATGCGCAGCGAAGCTGAACTGTAAGGTTTGGTGGAGTACATAGAAGTGAGAATGCCGGTATGAGTAGCGATAGC
>JACROF010000009.1 GCA_016214555.1 Candidatus Levyibacteriota bacterium | reverse complement strand
AGGAGTTAGATTAACGGTTGTGCAGAAACATGAATCATCAGCCTTTGTGCAGGCAACGGTCATAACTACTGCCTTGTCTTCCCTCCGGTTGTAAAACTCATCTTTGAAATCCCAGTTGAACACCGCCCACAAAGACGCAACACTCGCCGCATCGCACGGCCTTGTGCCGAATATCACGGTTTCCTTTGCCTCTACAGCAGCGCTCTGCAAATCTACGCCTTCCTTGTTTATGCTAAAACTCGCAATCGGCTCTGTTTGCGGAAAGAGAAATTCCTTGAATGAATTTCTCGGAATAATGTAATCAAACACTATCTCCTCAACCTTTGCCACAGGCGCATAAATGACCTGCCGCGCATCCATCCTCGGTGCAACGAAAATGCTACCTTCTTTGTTCAAGGCTTCAATCAACTTGCTTAAGTTTTCTTTTTTAAAAAGTTTATTCGCCATTTTTAAATCACCTTTATTCAGACAGCGCAGCAAAATGCAAGACATTGTAGTTCGCCGATTTATCGGCGTCTTTAAACTTGTCCCCCGTATCAAGTACGGGGCAGGCTCTGCAATCTTTAAGCAGGGATGCGCTCAATAAATTGAGCAACTACAGGTTTGTTGCTGTTATCTGCCGTCGGGCAAACCATCTTTCATCTAATCTTCAAGACCGTTAATGCGAATGAACAGGTAAATCGTCGTGTATATGTTCAACGATGTGATGATGTTCCTCTCCCGATGCATTCACAGAGTCAATATGGATTGTGGCATTAGAAAGATAGCGCAAATGATGTAAAATCTGGTGCCGCGCCTCATTAGCAATCTCGTGGCCTTTTTCAACAGAGAGTTCTGGACTCACGGCTATATTCACCTCTGCATGAAGCCTGTGGCCTAACCATCTTACCCGCACTTCAGTGACATCTTGTACTCCTTGGGTGTGATTCACTGCGTGCTTAATCTCATCAATCACCTCCGGGTCTACACCGTCAAGTAAGCGGGTGAAAACAGCCTTGCCAGATTCCCACACGATGCGGAGGATAGCAACGGTAATAAGAAGACCTACGATAGGGTCCGCCAATGGATAGCCCAGCCAGACTCCAACCGCACCGAAAAGGACGGCCAAGCTGGTCAAGCCGTCTACACGTGCATGATAGCCATCGGCGATGAGGGCAGCGCTGCCGATTTCTTTGCCAACCTTAATGCGAAAGATTGCCACCACCTCATTACCAAGGAAGCCAATCACCGATGCAATAATCACCCACCACAGATACCCTACCGTCTGCGGGTGAAATAGGCGATCAATAGATTCATAGCCGGCAATAATAGCGCTGAACAAGATGGTCAATACAACAGCCACACCGGCAAGGTCTTCCACGCGACCGAAGCCATAAGTGAACCGTTTGCTGGGTTTCCATCGGGCAAGCGTAAAAGCAATCCACAGCGGGATGGCAGTAGCGGCATCTCCAATGTTATGAATCGTATCGGCAAGAAGCGCCACACTTCCCGTAAATAAGACGATAACAACCTGAAACAAGGCCGTTGCAAATAGTCCAAGAAATGACCACTTGACAGCCCAAATGCCTCGCTGAGTGGTAAAAATAGATGGGTCTATAGCGCCGTGAGTATGACTATGCGTATCATCGTGACGGTTATGCTTATGAGAATTTTTCCTAAACATTAATCATTACCCTCCTTATTCTTGCCTGATGGCGGATAAGAACTTACTTCACGCTCAAAAATCGCACAGATGCTGGTAGCCGCAGGCTTTAGCCTGCGAAATAACGCAACCTAAAGGTTGCGGCTACCAATCCATGTGAGGATTTAAGCCCGCAGTCCTGACAAAGCAGATGGGCGTTTTTCAGCGTGAACTATTTTATAAAATCCTCCTGATCCTCCAAATTAAACACAATCATCGGCGGATGAACTTTTTCATCATATCCTGCCTTATGCCCAAAGGCATCTTTAACAACAAGCGCAAGTTTCTGGTTCACAAGATTGAGCGGGATATTCACAGGACATGCCCTTTCGCACTCTCCGCAGAATGTACACCTGCCTGATAAATCCATTGCCCTTTTCAAATTCCATGCAAGGTTACCCCTTGGATGGCTTGATGTCTCAATCCACTGCGGCATATTCTTTTCCGCAATGCACCGGTCGCAATAGCAGAGCGGGCATACCTGACGGCACGCATAACACTTGATGCACCGGTTAAAATGCTCAATCCAAAAATCCCAACGCTCTGAGTTTGACTTTTTATCCAAATCCCTGATTTTATCAAACACCATACCGGTCGGCGTTTCAGGCGCTTTAAAACTTATCTTATCGCCGATTATAAAATCTGCTGGCAAAGAACGCCCCCCACCTTTTCCCTCCCCCACTTGCGGGGGGAGGATAGGAGGGGGGGCTTGCGGATTCCTCACATCACAGTTATGACACTTTGTCGGCATAATTTCAGGCTTTAATTCGCCTTTCCAAAGTTCCTGCTTATACACAACGCCATTGCAGACCATACCAAGAATTACCACATCTTCTCTTTTTATCTGGCTCTCAGAAATCAGCACAGCAATGGTTTTTATATCGCACCCCTTTGCAACAATCGCAGGCTTGCCGAGCGCCTTGATATCAGCAAACTTCCTTGTCAGATAGAGCGAAAGATTGTTCACGCAGAGCGGATTAAAAACAAGTTTATCCGCATCCTCCGGCTTTGTAATAAAAACAGGCGTAGTCCTCGTCTTCCGCTTATTCCACCCGTATCCGATAACAACCTTCACATCCCCTTTTTCAAGGAGTTCTTTTGCCTTTTGTCGTAATTGGTTTTCCATAATTTATAATAACTCTTTAAATTCTTCTTCTGTTAGACCTGCATCCTCAATTATTTTCCTGAGAGTCCCTTTCTTCAAATCCTTATTGTGATATGGAACTACAACCAGCAAAGCATCTTTACTTAAAGATTTTGTGGCTTCCTTTCTGCCTGCAATATACAAACCCAAGCCTCTCCAGAATTGAAATTACCTTTTTGGGTTTAATCGCAGGCAGTTTGCTCATACTACGCACTCAACCTCAACCACATGGCTCTTTTCACGCGGGACTGATTTGCCCATATCTTTTAAAGTCTCAAGATACAGGTCAATCGCCTCCCGGATATTTCTTAATGCCTCATCATAGGTATCACCTTCAGAGATACAGCCGGGAAGAGAAGGGCAGTAAACTGTATAACCGCCCTCTTCTGCCGGTTCAAATATTGCCTTATAAAAAAGTGTTTTTGACATAAAATTACCTCCTGTTTCTTTTATCTTAAATCAAACTCTATAAATATCGGCCCTTCAAGATTTGTTTGCATTGTCCAAAAATACGCCCTGCCCTTTGAAATTCTAAACGGTGTCCACATTGTGTTATCTGGAGTTCCAACAATAGATTTAAGCCAACTTACTTTTCCAAATATATTCTCTTTCTCTTTCATATCAGTTATAAATTCAACCTCTCCCTCCACTCTCATAGACTTAAATTCTTTTGAAGAAAAGAAACACACCTCTGTTTTGGGGTTCTTCTTTAACTGTTCACACATATTCTTCATACTGCCTGTTGTAAAATAAAACCCCTTTTCATTACAAAAAAGTAACTGCATTCCCCTTACCCTTGGTTGGTCTCCATCAATAGTCGCCAGAAAACAACTTGGATTTTCATTCGCAAATTTACGGCAATCTTCAAATGTCATATCACACCTCTTTACGCAGGCTAAAGCCTACGGCTACAAAAAAGGTTTAGGTTTTTCCTAACACCTATCACCTATTGCCTATCGCCTAATATTTTATACTCCACAAACGGCCCAAGTTTCTTAACTTCATCTGTAATATTGTTTATCAAATCCACCCACTTGATTGCCTCTGATGCCGAGACCCATGAGAAGTGTAGCCGCTTGCTGTCTATGCCTACAAAATCTATAAGATTTTTAAATGCAATCCACCTGCGCCGCGCATGATAGTTGCCTGTTGTGTAATGGCAGTCTCCGGGATGACAGCCTGAAACCAGAACTCCGTCAGCCCCTTTTTCAAATGCCTTGATGATAAAGAGCGGGTCAATCCTGCCTGTGCAAGGGAGTTTTATAATCCTCACATTTGGCTTATATTCCATCCTGCTCGTGCCCGCCAAATCAGCGCCCGCATATGTGCACCAGTTGCAGACAAAGGCGACTATTTTGGGTTCAAATGAACTACCGTGTTCCGTCATTCGTGTCCGTCCTCTGTTAAATCAATCTTCCAATAAGTTGTAATGT
>JACROF010000016.1 GCA_016214555.1 Candidatus Levyibacteriota bacterium | reverse complement strand
TGTTTTAGACTCTTCATCTCGCGACTCACTGTTTCTCTTGTCATCCCTGATTGGGCTGCAAGTTCAGTTTCAGAAGTTACTATTTCGATATCCCCTGTGCTCGTTATTTTTCCAAACCTCCTAGCCTCAATGATCAACTCTGAAATAAGGCGGGTCCGCGCACTACCTGCCATAAGATAAGTCATCCTCGTCGTCATACCATCTGCCCCTCTAAACACACGAGCCAGGAGGTCATAAAGCACATCAGGCTCTTTTTTCAAAAAATCTAAAACCTCCTTTTTTGGAGCTTTATAAAGTATTGATTCATCTACTGTTTCATAATAATATTCATTTTCAGTATCGTTAATTGCCCATGACATAGGAAAAAAAGATCCTTGGTTGAACATATTTACAATTAATTCATCTCCCTTATGAGAAATAAGATATTTTTTAACCCTCCCTTTCTCAATGTAAAATATTCCTGAAGGAGTCTCCTGTGCTCGAATTATTGTAGCTCCTTTCTTGCAAACTTGTGGCTTACATTGCTTAAAAAAGATTGCCACTTTTTCTGACGCTGACATCATTATGAACCGATTATACATAGGGTAAGGGGAAAAAAGTAGTATGAAGCTAAAGATTATTCCTTAAGATCGCCAATATAAAATTTCTCAAGCTGGTCTCTCGCGCTCTGCGGATGTTCACCTAATTGGGTATCAGGACGTTCATTAAAAAGCGTTGTGGCATCAATTCCACAGCCTTTGGCAATAATTGCTCCTCCAGGATGTTGAGGAATGAAATCAGTAACGTCATAAACTTTCCCATCGATAATCATCCAACAATCCGTCTTTACTCCATGCTCTTTGACATCATCTGCTGAATAAGTCTTAGATGAAGTAGTTGGTGAAATGTCAACGGTTGGCTCTGGTGTAACTTCTTTGGAAACCTGTGGGGAGCTTTGCTTCGTTTGCTCATTATCCATGAAGAAAAAAATTCCAATGACAATGAGTGCAAGCGGGATACCAAAAAGTAAAAGCTTTTTAAGCATAAGGAAATATGATTGTAGCAAATCTCTTAAAAAGAGCAAGTGTTAGAGATTAATCATTTGTAAATCTAATAATCTTTATGATGATTTATTTGATAAAATAAAGCACATGCAAAAAATTGCGAACGATCCTCACTCCAATCAGTACATTGTTAAGGCATGTGGATTTCTTTCACTTTTCTTTCTTCTCTATGTATTTTGTTCTTTTCTCTATTATGGAACCATTACCCCGCCAGGACTAGGCGATAGTCATGATTATCATGTTCCTATTGCAGAAAGCTATCTATCAGGACAATTCTTGTCTCTTCCAAAAAATATTAATTCCTACATTAATTACCCTGGTATGTCAGAAATATTTCTTGTACCCTTTATAGTCTTTCATCTACCTCTTAATTGGTTTTGCCTTTTAGGATGGGGTATTCTTGTGTTTTTGCTTATTAAGCTGGGGAGACATTTCGGATTAAGCAATGCTTTATCAATAATTTTTGCAACCACTTTTTCACTAACCTATTCTGTTCTTCGACAAATTCCAACGCAAAGTATTGATATCTGGATGGCAGTATGGTTTGTTGGACTAATACTTTTGCTTGAAAGACCAAAAACAACGATAAAATATTTTCTTTTCCTAGGTATTCTTTTTGGTATACTCATTGGCAGCAAATATTCAGGTCCACTCTATGCAATTGTTCTTGGAATTATATATTTAAAAAAATTTAAACCACTCATATCTCCTAAAAATATGCTTGCTTTTATGATCCCTATAATCTTACTTGGTATCTTTTGGTATATACGCAATTATCTCTCATGGGGAACTCCTATATACCCGGGTTCACTATTGTTCATGAAGGGAATACCAGGACTCGACCTACCCAACTACATGCTTTGGAAAATAATCCCAACGACCAATCTCTTTTCTTTTCTTGAAGCATTTATCTCAGAGTTCCTGATCTGGGCATTTTCTATACCGCTGGCAATCTTATTTATCGTGATGAACTATAAAAAAAGAAAACAAAAAAACATGGCTGAGTTAGTTAGACTTCTTTTGCTTAGCTTTCTTGTGCTACTATCATCCCTTGTTCTATCATTTAAACCAACATTTGAAGCAAGTAACATGAGATATCTTTTTCAGCTCATTATTCCTTTTACGCTAATTATATTTCTTCTGGGAAAAAGATATCACGTAGAAAAAGAGGTTGCGCTTATTGCTACCGCTAACGCTGCTGTTGCTCTCAATTATCTTTCATATCACCCAAAACTTATTGTTCTTTGCCTTGGACTATCTGCTGTAATTTATATCACAAAAAAGAACGCTCTCTCCGCCTTTTTAGAAAAATAATGGATATACATCTAGGTCATCAAGAATCGTCCATGAGCCCAAAGCTCTTGGATATTTTTTATAAAGTTGAAACCACTCATTGGTGGTGGGTTGGCAGAAAAGAAATAATTTCTTTTCTGCTGAAAAAGCATTTAACAAATAAAAAAAATCTTATCCTTGATGCTGGATGTGGCACTGGTTCTAATATATTATTTCTCAAAAAATTTGGCGACGTGTATGGTGTGGATACTTCTTTATCTGCCACTAAATTCTGCCAAATGAGAGGCCTTAAAAATATCAAGACAGCAGACGTTTCAAATCTTCCCTACAACGATAACTCATTTGATCTTGTATGTCTTATGGATGTTTTGGAGCATATCAAGGATGATAAAAAGGTAATAAGGGAAATTTTTCGTGTTCTCAAACCTCAAGGACAATTGCTGATTACTGTTCCAGCACTGCCATTTATTTACTCAAAACACGATAAAGCGCAAGGACATGTAAGACGATATAAAAAAAGCGATCTAAAAATTCTTTTTAAAAAAACTGGTTTTACAAAAGTACACCTTTCTTATTTTAATTTTCTCTTATCCTCTCCAATTATTGGCATACGTCTTCTATCAAGACTTAAGCTTTTTTCCAGACTTGCAGATTTTGATGCAGGCTTAAACTTTGATATTCATAAAATAAATTATCTTAACAATTTTCTTTCCAACATTTTTTCATCAGAAAAATATTTACTAGATAAAATACCAATTCCTTTTGGGGTTTCTCTTTTGGGCCTCTATAAAAAAACAGGGATAAATATGAAGAATACTACTCCCAAGGAGTCATAAGCTGAAAATAATTTCCGTCTGGATCAGCAAAGGTAGCGATCATGCCTCCACCCATTTCGTATGGCTCTTTTATTACTGTTGCTCCAAGGTCTTTAATGCGGTCAAACTCACTTTTTACTTCTTTTGTCTCAAAGTTAAAGATTATTCGAGAAGGATCTTTTGCCATGCCATGCACCTCTGAATGCTGACCAATTGAGAAAAAGGATGAGCCAATTCTCCAACCGTGCCATCCCTCCTCCATCATGTCTGCTTTTCTTTCAAAAACTTTTTCATAGAAAGAAGCAAGTGTGTCAATTTGAGAAGTTCCTATCATGACTGAACTAAGAGTAAGCATATGTACATTATAGTACATCGAAACGAAGTTTTTAACAAGGGGTCAGCTCTTGTCAATTTTTACGACGGTGTTCCAATTTCTTGTAGTAATTTGTTTACCAAACTCCTTTTCTAAAAATACCATCAGGTCTGTTGTGCTCTTCTGTGGAAGAAGCGTGACGAGTGTACATACCTCACTATCTGATACGCTTAGTATCGTAATAGCTTTATCTGATGAAATAAATGGGAGTGAAAAAGAAGATTTTTTTGGTTCTGATAAAAAAGTTATGTAGAGTCTGGTATCTTTAGTAACTTCAATTCCCTTAAAAGGATCTTTTTTAACAAATGCATGTATCGCATCAATACTTCTCACCAACACAGGAATAACTTTTAAGTAATGATCACTCAGTGCTTTTTCTATGATATCTTTTGACTCAATTTCGTTTTTATCAGAGGAAAAAATTACATTGCCACTATTAAGAAGTGTTTTGATCTCTGAGAAACCAAGCGATAAAAATATCTTTTTCAAATCCTCCATGCTGACTTTAGATTTTCCACCGACATTAATTCCTCGAAGAAGTGCTACATATCTCATGCAGCTACTATAGCAGACTCATCAAAAATATTTTCTTTAACAATTGGATTTGAAGTGAGTGCTTCCCCCAAAACGTCATCAACCCACTCAATAGTCCTTTTTGCCTCTGCAACCTCTCCTTCACCAATTGATTGAACAAGTGATGGAAGTCCATAAATATCATTTGCAACCCCATCTCCCAAAACTTGCCTGTTGAGATCCTTCTTCTCCTCTTTACATCCAACAAGTAGAATGCCAGAGAGGCGAGCTGGAATAAGATAGGGAGCAACACGAGGGAAGGAAAGGTGGTCATAGGCAATTTGTCTTGCCTGGCCAATTGCAAAAGATGGATCTGTCGAAAGCTCATCAGATAATTGACTCAATTTATCTCTTGCTTGCTCAAGATCATCACGCGTAAATTCTCGTTCAGCAACCAATACGCCCAAATTTGCTGAGAATTTTCGTGTAACTAATTCTCCAACGACAATTCGTTGTGTTGCTGCCAAAAGCCCTGATCGAAGTCTTGTTCGAGAAACAAGCGGATTTACCCGAGACAGACTATCTTTCCTACAGGCATTGCGAAGCATTGTTGCGATTTTAAACCTTGTCTGATCAAGCGATGACCCAAGTCCTGCTTCCTCAATGAGGCTGGCTGCCTGATACGACATACTCTCAAGATCTTTTTCAGAAACAGGTCCTTCGCGAAGTCGAACTGCTGACTCATCAACCCAATGAGCGATTCTTCGCAAACTCTGCGGCTCCCCATTAAGATCAGCAGGATTATATCGACCAAGAATATGCTGCTGCTGTCGAATTGCTGTCTCAAGACCGTCCCACACTTGATTAACAACAAGCCCGATAGGATCACCACTTTTTGGCAAATCTTCTGGCGCATAATATGGGCTAGGCCCATTGATGTATGTATAGTCATAAGGATCGTCGATTGATCGAACACCATATTCATCAACATCTGTATGCAAATGAGCCCACCTCGTTGAATAAATTTCCCCATTCGTAGGATGAAAACGAAGATCTTCCTCAAATCGATTTCTAGGAAATCCTGATTCGCCAGTTGCTAGACGGGGAAGATGCAAGATGTCTTTATGCTTCAATCGGACAAAAGGATAAACCCTCTCTCCCCCTGTCTGCATTCTTGCTCTTTTTACAGCAGCCATTTCCTGTCCGCGCTCTTCAATTGTTTTTCTTTCTGCGGTTACCATTTGGGTTGTTATAACATACGAACAGCTTAAGAAGCAAATCTCTTACGCAGAAAATCACCCCCTTTTTATGGTTTGATAAGCAGGCGAAACAAGCTGCGAAATTTTATACGGAGATCTTTAAAGAAGCAACAATCAAAACCCCTATTCAAACATTTGATGACACCCCATCTGGACAAGTAGACATCGTCACTATCGAACTTTTTGGTCAGGATTTTACACTCATGAGTGCTGGACCAGAATTCAAATTTAATGAAGCAATTTCTTTTGTTATCGACTGCAAGGATCAAGAAGAGGTAGATTATTATTGGAATGCGCTCACTGCTGATGGGGGAATAGAAAGTCAGTGTGGATGGCTCAAGGACAAATTTGGCGTCTCATGGCAAGTTGTTCCAAGACAACTAAATGAACTGATGAGTGATCCAGATCCTAAAAAATCAAATGCTGTTATGCAGGCAATGCTTAAGATGAAAAAAATTATTGTTGAAGATCTTCAGAAGGCCCACGACGAAAACTGACACCCTTTGAGGTTGGCTCTATTTGCTTTTTCTCTTATTTTTCTTTGCTTCTAGCATCACACGCTTTGCTTCCAAACGCTTTTTTGTTTTGTGAGGATGAGATTTTTTTCTATTGCCGAGTGCTCTTGGTCGTTTTGCCATACATGCATTGTAGCATACAATCGCTTATTTTTTCTTTTCATTGTGTTTGACGCCTTCTTTGATAAGCTCTCTAATAAGCTTAAGAGGTAATTCTTTATCAAGGGGAAAACTGAGCGTTGCTTTACCAGTACGATATTTTTGTATCTCTGATGCATACCCCTCTAAATAACTTGGCATCGCATAAAGTCCGATGTGATTTTTAGCATAAGCAAAATAGACGAGACGCCCTTTGTAGCCATAATAGGGCATACCGTAACTGATTTTTTCTATTGCATCTGGTGCTACTTCTTTGATAAGTTGTCGTATTTGCTGTAATTTTTCTTGAATATCTTTGGGTGCTGTAGAAATATATTCATCAACACTCGTAGCTTTTTTCATATTCTGAGTATAGCAGAAGGTTCTTCCCATGAAAAAGCCGCCTTGATGTAATCGCTGGCGGCAAAAATGACTAATAGAGAGCTAAACATCCTGTACAAAATGTGACAGGGCCAAAAAGCATTTCGCCTTTTAGCCCAACCAATGGGACAGGCGCGATTTGTCGGAAGTTACTTCCGCAGTGTTGGCAGTGCGTATAGACCTGCTCACACTTCCGACAGTTGCTGTTGTTAGGGACAATCGGCCTATTACAACTCGGACACTTTTCTTCCACTGATTTCTCCTTCTACTTGACCTTCGTGCAGTCAAGCTCTACGCCTGAAACCGGCGTTACGGTAGTCTCGATGGGAACACACGAAAGACGAAATGATTTATCATTGTCGTGAGTTGCTATCCCATAGCCGATTATGAGCAAGACGAATGCAAGAACGAGAAATTCAAGGTTGTCCCAGAGCTTTTTCAAAAAAAACCTCCTTTGTATGCAAAATATCCTGATGCGCGTTGCATCAAAATACAGGTGCTTTGTAGCAAGCAGTATATACTAAACAAATCTTAAAATCAATATTATAGGCCACCTTTACACACGAACTCAGGCCAGTATGGGGTGTTGCTTAACAATAGCTACTTTTTTCCATTTGTTATGCAGGAAAAAATTCTGTTTTGTACTTCTATGCGCCAAAAGTAAAAAGGCAATAATATACACGATATGTTCATCAATAAGAGGATTATTTTCCGGTGGAAAAAGAGATAGGTAGATAAAAAACATCATCAGAGAACCGCTCATACATGCTACCCTTATTCCAATTCCTAGTGCCAAACACAAGCCGACCAACAACAACCCTGACATAAAAAGAATATCAACTATCCCATTTCCTGAAAGGCTATGAAAAAATGAAGCAAAGACACCATCAGGTGCAAAAGCGAGAAATCCTGCAGTTGGAGAGACCCCAACAATCCATGACTTATCAGGCATGGTTGCAAATCCAAGACCTAATAATTTGTCAAAAAATGCCCAAAGCATAATACTTGCAATCGAGAGTCTAAGAAAATTCCAAAGATTGTTTTCAGATAAAAAATTCATAGATGCTTTTTCTCTTTCATCAGAGTTTTTCTCCAACCAATAAAAAGGGGAAGGATGCATGTCAAAAGATAATAGATATAGACATCAACTTTATAATATCCATCCGTTGGTTTGAATACTTTAACGAGAAAAAAATAGTCGCATACAATTGCTAACAAAACCCAAAACAAAGCAAGTAAAAAATAATACTGAAATGATATTCCTTTTACTTTCTTTACAAGCACCCACAATGTTATCAGTATTCCCATTGGCATAATAATCCACCCAAGCAGATCTTTTGGAACAACCATAAATAGAAATATTCCAAGAATATAGCCGACAAACCAGAGGAAAAAACCCCATAAAATCGCGTCTTTAAAAAATGTTCTTGTCATAGCAATTCCCTCTTTTTTATTTCTTCTAAAATTTTTCCACCAAGAGGACGACACTTACAATGTTTTGCATGAGCCATATGCCAAGCCACTCTTTGGTCTAGCGTTGAATTTTTTGGCATTTTGTTTTTCTCATGCCAGTCAGCATTAATTTTCATAAGATAATTTTAAACAAGTTCTAGTAGGATTTCTGTGATATGAATCAATAATGACAAATACCTCCTTAGCTCGATAGGCTATAGAAAAGAGGCACTAGAACATAGTATCAACTATTTGAAGATGCCTGAGAGGAGCAAAATAAAGATTAGTACCGTAGTTCCCGCAAAAACAGCAACGGTTTGAAGAAAAAAGTTAACTGCGTTTTTCTTTTTCCCATCCAGAAAAAGCAGGAGAGGTTGATAAAGAAAAAGATATCCCATGATAGCAGCAGATAACGTAAAAAGAGAAAGCATCGCAACTGGAGCAAGCACAGAGTCTTCAGGGCCAAACAACTTGCTTCCATAAAACATAAATGAAGCAACTGCTACTATATAGAGCGTTGCTGCGAAAGCATTAATAAATGGCTTCTTTGTCATTTCTTATCTATTATACCAAATGCATATACTCTATTGTGATGCTTAACGGTATGCCACAAGTAAGAAAAATCACCGGCTTAACGTTCCGGTGAATGAGAGGTTGCCCTCAACGACAGTATGCTACTGCTCAAATCCAAGCGCTCGGTTGGCAATACCCTTAGCTACCCATGTGGCAGCGCTCTCACGAGTTGTGATGAGTGCTGCTCGCATCGATTCGTCTGTACGAACAGTAAGAGCTTTCCTGCAAGCATCTCTGATCACGCCTTGCTGTGTCGCATCAAAGACTTGCTCAACAGCTTTGATCAGATTTTCATCAGCCATTGCTGTCTCCCTCTTCCTTAAAGTATCGCTGTGCGTCCCACATGCCGATACGACGACCATTTTCTGTCACGACACCAAATCCTCCTTCAGATGGTTTGGCAAGTCTGCCATCAGATCCAATTCCCCACTTTGAGGAAATTTTGAGAATTTGCCCTCCTTCTGCCTCAACTTCTGTGACATCCACATTAGGTTTCAGATTGCCCTGTGACATGAACTTTCCTTTCAACTTGAAGGCAAAGCGTCTGTTGAAACATTCTCAACTATCACATGTGTTCCATTGCCACATTTTGGACATACCTCTGCCCAATCTGATTTGTGAAGGTCGCCGATGTATACCTCTTTGAGATTCTCAAAGTCTTTACCGCAGTTGTTGCAGTGGTAACGATAAGAAACATCTATTCGAGCCTGCACACCAGGCATCGCCTGAACAATCGCATCCATGATGCGCATATCATGCGCCTGACTATCGGTCATATCTCGTGGCAAACTACCTCGAATGTACTTCGTGGCAATCTCCATCCATTGCCGAATAAGATCTGCCTGTGAGGGCTGATTTTGGCCATCCATTAGATAACTCCTGTGTAAAAGATCGTGACAGAAAACCTTCCTGTCGGGTGGATCATAGCAAAAACGATACGTATATTCAATTATTGCCTAAAGAACTAGGCCTGGAGATTTTTCTGCCAATTTTAGTATTCTTTTTAATGTATCCAAATTTATGTCCTCAAGTTTTTTAAAGCGAATACAGCTTTTTCCAACACTGACTTTCCCTAAATCTTCTTTGTACTGCTCTGCTATATACCCTTTCTCATCGACTGCACAAATGTACAAACTGACATAATTTTTTTGACTCGCTACTGCGATTGTTGGCCAATCAATGATTTCTTTTTTGTAGTTTTTGTATTTAAAACTACCATAACCTGGCATATTATAGAGAAAGTTTGGCTTGAGACTGGGAGCATTTTCTTTAATAAAAGTATCTAAAAATGTCATTATTTCTCTTCGTTCTTGAGGTAAAGCATTGAAATATTGCTGACTCGACTTTGCCTTAACAGACTTGAACATATTCATAAGAATGATTATATCAAAGGGTTCAAGCTTGATAGCAAAGAGGAGATTGGATGGATAAAAACTAAGCTATTTACAGTAATCGCTCATTTTCCCTTCATTTCCGCTAGCTGGGAGGTTTCGGACAGTAGCCTCATCTTCAATAGAAAGATAATCAAACCAACAAACTGCGTATTTTCCATACTCATTGATATTTGGATGTTTTGCGAGAAATAAAGAATTATAATCAATCCCATTTGTTTTTCTTAGATCGTATAATCCAAAATCGACAAAAACATTTTTGTTTTTGTACCCACCAGGGAATTTTTCATAGCCTATTTTTAAAGCGAGTACTTCACCTTTTTTGATATACACCTTTGGTGATATATATGTGGTTCTTGAGTCCCCATTTTTATTAAGAGGCAGCTTGTCAAACACTGCTTGAAGCTTAGGTGAGAGTATCAATAAATGATCGTGCATGACCATAATCCCACAATCATTTACATAAAACAAAAAGTTTTGTATTTCGCCACCAAAATCTTCGTACCGTGAGGCTTTTAATATATACCCATCCATAATCGCTCTCACTTGAATGTTGTTGTCACGATTGTCAAATCGGAATCCACCATGTGGCTTGTAGTCACTCCCTCGTTCTTGTCCGGGATATAAAATTCCGCTTACCAAACTGATATCTACAGGTGCTGGAAAAGTTAGTGGACTAGGACATTCAGGCGGGTTGCCGCTAGCACTCCACTTTCCATCTCCAAATTGCCAACTTACCTCTGCACTTTTTTGATTGTTAACAATGCTTAGTTGAGTGGGCAATATATTAAAATTTTTTAAAAAAATAAATCCGACAACAACCACGAAAATGATAATTGAAATTAACAAGCTAGTAAGTCCTTTATTCATGTAGCATTGCCCAGTCTTCAGGATGATCGTGATCGTTTAATTGACTTCCATTCCCCTCAAGCATGCAGGGATTTTGATCACGGAACTCCTTGCTATACATTAAATCCGCAAGCAAGACACCTTTTGCCTCATATTCTGTCAAAACTGCCGCGCTTGCATGATTAAAAATTGAGTCTAGCGCTGAATAAGGCGACTGATATCCCTCAATCATTTTTACTTCCTTTGCTCCAATTCCATAAACCACATCTATCCCCTTATCAGCAGCCATACCGACTTTCTGACCTGCCTTAACTTTCTGACCCTCTGTCAAATTAGGTAAGATAAATAGATGTTGAATACTGATATCCCAGTCGTTATTGGCATTTCCTAGCCAAATCTCACCCTCCAGTCCTTTCTCAGGCCTCTCCCCAATACTTTTTATAACACCGTCAATTGGAGAGTAGATCTCTGCTTTGCCACCACCAAAAAATTCTGGTTTTAAAACAACATAATGCTTCATATTGCGCCTTGTCTCACTCTCATCCTGAGGAACCACTATATGTCCCTGGCAACTTCGAAATTTGGAGATTTTCTCAACCTTTTCTAGATCAATAAAATTTGCCGTGATAACCGGTTGAGTCCCTTTATGATTTTTGAATAATACAAAAACGACAACGGCCGCTATCAGAATAACTACAAGGATGTATCGCATAAAGACAAATCCTTTTTGCATTAACTCTACTGTAACATACAACATATCTAAAACAGTATTAGGAGAGAATAAAATTAATACCTGCCAAAAGAAAAGGGGAGTTGTTAAACAATTTTTGCATAGTAAGCGTTCTCTGTAGCCATCTACTAAACCTTACCTGATACAAAATGAAGAGCAAAAGTGTGTCCTTGATGAGCAATAGGAACGAGAATGACTGTTGATTCGATAGTGCTACCATCTTTTTTCTTCCAGACAACACTTTGCGTTGAGCCGACATTTTTTTCCATTGCGTCCTGAAATGATGAAATAAGCGCTTCTTGGCTCTCTTCTGCTACAAAAGCATCTGGAAATGGGCTGTCAATCATTGTCCACTCTTTTTCTGATGAATAACCTAAAAGTGATGCAAAATTTGCGTTGCAAATTTTATGAGCATCATCAAGGTAGATATACACTCCCTGCTCGGAGTTAGATAAAATATCTGAATATTCTTGAGAGAGAGATTGCATTAGATCTTGGTGGTGTTGATGTTCATCCATAATTATTGCTATGTTATACCCTCACCCGTATTTTTACAAGTTGTAAAATCTTGCTATGTCTAATAAAACTAAAACTATTTTATCTTGACTTAACAATTCTCTTGACTATTCCTCCAACAAAAAGACGGAAGGCTAATCTATTTTCCTTCTCGTATATGAAGGGAATGCCAATTATAGTTTTACACTCTGAACAAATTAACTGGGGAATTGATTTAAGAGAACTATTTTCAAGACCGGAGTACTTATCTGATTCAAAAATTCGGTCAAGATACATTCTTTTTAATATTCCAGGGCCATCCTTTTGATAGAGAAGCAAATGCCTACCGCATTTCCCACACTGAATATCTAACAAACGAGAATACCCACCACGAGATTTTTTATATTTATCACTTTTGAATTTTATACTCGCCATGAATCGATTATATCAGTGAGGTTATATTGCTAGCTTTGTTCGCCAGCTTTTCTGATTGCTTCAAGGTCAAGCTTTTTCATTGACATGAATACGGCGGTTACTGCTTCAGCTTTCTCAGGGTCGCGCATCAATTCATCCAAAATTCTTGGTGCTATCTGCCATGTGACACCGAATTTGTCCGTACACCACCCACACTGCTCTGCTTCAGGAACAGCAGAGAGCTTCTCCCAGAAGTAGTCAATTTCTTCTTGTGTTTCACATTCAATAATGTAAGACGTTGCCCCATTAAGCTTGAATTGCTCAACAGGACCACCGTTAAGAAACATAAAGCTCATGCCATCAAGCTCGCATTCAGCTGTCATAACAGATCCTGCAGGTCTTCCGGAAACTTCCTCTACTGCTTTAGGATTTTTTGTGATATCTCCCATTCTCGCACTGTGATCGCCAGGAGCCGAATTGAAAGTATCTATGTAATAGTTTGCTGCCTCTTCTCCGTCGTTATTAGCAAACCAAATGCATGTAATTAATTTACTCATTTTATTTATCAAGAGAACATTCAATAATCCACTCAATACCGTACTTATCTCGGAACATTCCCGCATATGAACCCCATGGACTATCTCCCATAGGTCCCTCTACCTCTCCTCCATTTGAGAGGCCATGAAATAATCTGTCTGCTTCTTCTTTGCTCTCTGTATGTACTAAAATTTTACTCCTGTTTTCGTTCTCATTTACTCGTCCCAAAATTTCAGGGACATCATTGGCTATAAGCATTGTATTGCTACCAATAGGTAATGCAATATACATTATTTTATTTTCTTCTTTTTCTGCTACAGGGAATTCATCACTTGCGATATCTTTAAAACGCACCACTTTTGAAAACTCTCCACCAAAGACAGATTTATAAAATTCAAATGCTTCCTCTGCATTGCCGTTGAAGTTGATCCAAGGATTTAGCGTACTCATGCAGTAATAATAGCAGATTAATATGGCTAGACAAAAGCTTTATTTTGCTCCCCCGCAGGGACTCGAACCCCGAACATCTTCGTTAACAGCGAAGCGCTCTACCATTGAGCTACAGGGGAATATAAATTGTCTGCATATTCTAGCATCAGTACGTACAAAAATCTATAGCTACGTCCGAAGAGATAAGCTCTTGTTTTCCTTGTTATGACGTGCTATAAAATGACTATGGCAGAAAGACTCCAGTCAGAGGTTTTAACTGACGATGTCAACCCAACTGCAGACGTAGCCCCAACTCATTCCACCGTTGATCCCTATAGAGCAAATAGAGAATTAGAGCGATGGCTCTTTGGTGGAGTAAATATAGATGACCAACCCAGACCCGATCAGCATGGCACCAGCGATACCTACGAGGGGCTATACGAAGCCCCACAGTCTTCTGTAAGTACAAAAGGAGAGCATTTTATGACTATAGTTTATAATCACCAAGAAGGAACCGTCCGATACCTTCACCGGGGAGATCCTGGATTCGAGATTGAAACTTCTTCTGAAGAAGAAACTGCCTAGTCTTAAGAGTTAACCCCTCCTCTTTTTTCCCCTCTGTGCTAGACTGGAACTATGCTTAAAGAAGTTTTTCTTGGTAAGTCTCCTTCTCATTTTCAGATCAACCCTATTGTCAAAGCATTTATCATCTCCGAAAGTTTTTTGTGGGCTGCTTGGAACTTTGTGACACCGATCTTTGCCATTTTTGCCACACAACATATTGCAGGGGGACAAATCCAGATCGCAGCCTCGGCCTACAGTGTTCACCTCATTGTTCGCGTTATTGTTGAGCTTGTTATTTCACGAATAGTCTCTAAAGGATCAGATCGAAAATTACTCATGTATGCCATTTCAGGCATTGCACTCACCTCAGTTGCCTATATAGGTTTTGCCATGGCTTCAACACTCGTTCACCTTTTTGTATTTTATGCGATCGCTGGCATAGGCTTTGGCATCTCATCACCTGCCAAAGGCACTCTTTTTGCAGAACACTTAGATAAAGAAAAAGCAACAGTTGAGTGGGGACTAGCTGATGCGACGGCATTTATCGCAATTGCTCTTGCTGCAGCCCTTGGCGGATTTATCGCTGAAATCTATGGCTTTCGCCTTCTTTTTATCCTCTCAGCCATTGTTAATGCTGTTGCTACTATTCCTTACGCACTTTTTGTTTGGCAGAAAAAACATGCCTAGCATCCCCTTGACAATGTATTCACTCCTACCTGTAGACTAAGAAGAGAAGGGAGGTGAATACTATGAAAACTGTCCACATGGTAGCTTTTCTACTCCTAGTTATCGGAGGAGTTAACTGGGGTCTTGTTGGCCTCTTTAATTTTAATCTGGTAACAACACTTTTCGGATCAATGCCAGCTCTTGAAATGTTTGTTTACGTTCTCGTTGGCGCATCAGCAGTCTATCTTTTGGTTACTCACAAGGGTGATTGCAAAGTTTGTGGTGGAAAGAAGTAAAAGATTATCCAAGATAATCTTTGAGTTTATTACCACGGGAAGGATGGCGGAGTTTGCGAAGAGCTTTGGCTTCAATTTGTCGAATACGTTCACGAGTAACAGCAAACATCCGCCCCACTTCCTCAAGGGTCTTGGGACGTCCATCCTTAAGGCCAAATCTTTCCTCAAGTACTCTTCTCTCTCTGTCTGACAATGTTCCCAAAACTTGATCTACCTGCTCTTTTAAGAGTTCACGAGAAGCTGAGTCAAAAAGAGTTGGGGCTGAAGTATCATGAATAAAGTCTCCAAGACGACTATCTTCCTCATCTCCAACTGGTGCCTCAAGAGAGGCTGGGTTTTGAGAGATTTTGATGATCTCAAGTGCTTTTTCAGGCTCAATACCCAGTACCGCTGCTACTTCCTCAGGCGTTGGCTCACGACCCAATTCCTGCATGAGCTTTCGGGAAGCACGTAAAAACCTATTGATATTCTCAACCATATGGACTGGAATACGAATGGTTCGTGCCTGATCTGCAATAGCACGAGTTACGGACTGGCGAATCCACCAGGTCGCATAGGTAGAAAATTTGAAGCCTCTCTGCCAATCGTATTTTTCAACGGCACGAATAAGTCCTTGATTGCCCTCTTGAATAAGATCCAATAGCGAAAGCCCTCGACCGATATATTTTTTTGCAATAGATACAACCAATCGAAGATTGGAGTTGATAAGCATTTGCTTTGCCTGATCATCACCTTTTTCTACTTTTTTGGCAAGCTCAATTTCCTGATTGAAGGTAAGAAGAGGAATTCGACCAATCTCTTTAAGATACATCCTGACAGGATCTGAAACAGTCCCCTCAGTCAAAACAGTTAGCGCTTCAAGCTCCTTTTCTAAGTCCTCAATAGGCTTTTGCGCGTCCTGCTCCTGAGAAACGCTTTCAAAAACATCGATATCAAGTTTTATTAGTCTGTCATAAAGGGAGTCAAGTTCTTCTATATGATCCTCAGGCTTTGAATAAATTCCCAAGATCTCTTCTTGGGTAATATATCCTCTCTTTTTGGCTGAGTTGACGACGTCGTCTAAAATATTGGTGGATTTTGCTTTAGTCATATTTTCCAACGTAGAAAAGCCCACACTTTTTCGGGCTTATGCATGAGACTATAGTACCACAAATGAGGTGAAATTGCTACTGATTGCCCTTTTTCAGAAGCCCCATTAACAAACCGTATTCTTTGGTCAAAGCTTCAACCGCCTCATTGTCCTCTTCTTTTTCTTTTTTTGCTAAGTCTGCGCCTACTATTTTTAATCTTTCCCGAAGATACAATTCCCGAATCTGTCTTGCAACTTTTTCTATCTCACGAAGATATGCCTCACTTGTCAAAAGGGGCGGGAGGGGAAATAAAAGACTTTTGTTATAGCTAAAAACAAGCTCTGGAGGAAGACTGCCGCTAAATAGTTTTTGATCAAATGCTTCGTGTTTTTTAAAATACTCTACCATATGAATGAGAATTTTTTGGTATGCTTTTTCTGACTCGTTGGTGGGGGAGAGTATTGAAAAAATTTTTTCAAGAGCCGCATTTGGAGCCTGAAACTGCATAATAAGTGAGATTAAATAATCCTCAAGCATCTCTTCTCTTGACTGCTTTCGTATTGGAGGGGGAGGTGTTGGCACTTTTTCTTTGAGGACTGCTTTTTGCTGCCTCTCAAGCTCTTTACTGATACTCTCATAGGTCGTCTCAAGAGACAAACTAAGTTTTCTCAGATAATGTTCCTTGATGATCTCGTTGGTCATGGAAGCAATAACAGGCAAAAAGGCATCTGCGACTGCCTTTTTCCCTTCTGCTGAGGCAATATCGCCAGATAAAAGCGCTTGATCAAAAAGGTAGTCATAGACTCCTATATCTTTTTTTACCGCCAACTTATAGCCTGTAGGGTTCTGCTTAATCGCGTCATCTGGATCTTTCCCATTGGGCAAGAGGATAATTGTTGCCTTAAGATTCTTTTTTTCAACAAGGGGAAGACTTCTTTTAATAGCATCCTGACCTGCTTTGTCACCGTCAAAACAGAAAGAAATCTTCTGAGCATACCTACCAATCAAGTTAACCTGCTCTGGAGTCAAAGCCGTGCCTTTTACTGCAATAACATTTGAGACTCCTTCCTGAAAAGAGGAAATTACGTCAAATTCACCCTCCATCAGTATCGCTTGGCCTGCTTTTCGAATAGCATCTTTGGTGATATTGAGACCATAAAACCCCTCTCCCTTATGGTAAATAAGTGTCTCGCGGGTATTGATATATTTTGACGTTTTTACGTCTTTATCAAGCACTCTTCCTGAAAAGCCAACGACATTATCGCGATGATCAACAAGGGGAAACATGAGTCTTCCTCTGAAAAAATCGATAGCGTCTCTTCCTCTTTGAAAAATGAGCCCTGCCTCTGCAAGATCCTCAATGGTATATTTTTTCTTTCTTATAAGATAAGTAGTGAGAGAGGTTTTTGTATTGGGAGCAAACCCAAGCTGAAATGTGTTAATAATCTTTTCAGAAAGCCCTCTTTCCAAAAGATACTCCCTTGCTTTTCCCCCCACCTTGTGTTTGGTTAAAATATAATGATAATACTCAGCCGCAAGAGCATTAAGGGAATAAAGGCGCTCTTTTTTGGATGACATACCCGCTTGAGCTTTTGACTCAATAAGCTCTACTCCAGCTCTCTTTGCCAACACTCGAAGTGCTTCAGGAAACTCGATATGTTCATAGTCCATCAGAAAAGTATAGATATCTCCGCCTTTCCCACACCCAAAACAATGCCAAACTTGTCTTTCAGGAGAAATCATAAATGACGGTGATTTTTCATTGTGAAAAGGGCAAAGAGCACGAAAATTACGTCCTGCTTTGGACACCGTCATATATTCTGCCAAAAAAGACACGATGTCTATTTTTTCTCGAATCTGCGCTACCTGATCCATAATCGCTCACATTGTAGCACGTTTTACATCTTTCACTGATGCTTGTCTGGGCACAATAAACCCTGTACAATAGCAAAACTTCATGAGATATAAAGCGCTTATTGTTGATGTTGATGGAACGCTCGCGAAAAGTAAGGAAAAAACCCTTCCCAGTAAAAAAGTTAGAAAGGCTATTTTAAAGGCTAAAGATCTCATCCATATCGGTATCGCAACAGGCAGACCTCTTTTTTTGATTGAGGACATTGTCAAACATTTAGACCTCTCAGGCCCAAGTATCATCAATGACGGGGCCATGGTCATAGATCTTAATACGAGAGCAATTCTCTATGAAAAATTAATTCCTGAAAATGAACTTTTTGAAGCTATTCGTATTTTACAGGAATACAGAATCCCTTTTTCTATTCATGATGAAAATAAGGATATTTTTTACACAGACTCATACCACATGAATAAACCAGTCAATATTTTTACCGATGGTGTCGAATTAGACCGTGCCCATAATGCTTATGAAGAATTAAACAAGATTCCAACACTCCATGTTAACAAATATGTCTCTTGGCACAATGGCCTAACAGGCGTACTTGTCTCTCACAGTGAAGCAACCAAGCAACACGGCATACTTGAGGCGGCAAGAGCACTTGGAATCTCAACTGAGGAGATTATTGGAGTAGGGGATGGCTATAATGATTTTCCGCTCCTGATGGCTTGTGGTTTTAAAGTTGCGATGGGAAACGCAGTTGATGACCTCAAGGAAATTGCCGATTACATTGCTCCAAGCGTTGACGAGGACGGCGTTGCAGATGTTATTGAAAAATTTATCCTAAGCTAATAATTCTCCCCAGCATTTGTGATGAGGATGTCATGAGGATGAGACTCTGTCAATGATGCTTGTGTTATTTGGATAAACTGCGCTTTTTCCCAAAGTTCTGGGATTGTTTTTGCTCCAACATAATACATTCCAGATCTAATCCCACCAATGGATTGTTCGACAAGATTCTCCACAGTTCCTTTAACAGGCACCAACCCCTCAACGCCCTCTGCCACAAGTACCCTGTCTTTATAATAGCTTTTACCATGAAATTCGTCTTCTGACTTGATCTTGGCACCTTTTTTCATTGCAGCGATTGATCCCATCCCACGATATTCTTTGAATTTATACGTTTTTTTGGCAGTTAAAATACTTTGAAAACGATGGGGGACAGAAGAGCGGGTGAGTGTGTGAACTTTGCCAGGAGACTCAAGGGTTGATGCAAAAAAACTCCCCATCATAACAGTACTCGCACCAGATGCTAAAGCCTTAACCATATCTCCTGAGTATTTAATGCCTCCATCAGCAATAACGGGAATATTGTGTGGCTTTGCCGCTCGTACAGTCTCCAGAAGTGCTGTAACTTGTGGAACACCCATCCCTGAAATCACTCGAGTCGTACAGATTGCCCCAGGTCCCATGCCAACCCTTAGTCCATCTGCTCCTGCCTTAATAAGAGCTTTGGCCCCATCAAATGTTGCAATACTTCCCGCAATAACCTCAAGGGAAGGGAAGCGAGATTTGATATATTTCAAAGCAGCTATAACAGGTGCTGCAAAGCCATGAGCAGAGTCAATAACGACTACATCAACACCAGCTTTGACCAAAGCTTCAACGCGAAGCTCAAACCCTTTTCCAACTCCCACTGCTGCGCCCACGAAAAGCTTCTGTCTCTTTACTTTGGCTGTCTCCTCGGCCTGATCTTCAATGGTAAGATTTCGATGAATAATACCTATTCCTCCAAGACGCCCCAAAGCTATGGCTAAACGGGACTCAGTAACGGTATCCATAGGGGAGGAGACAAAAGGGGAGTCAAGAACAATTGACCGGGTGAGTGAAGTTGAAAGCGAAATCTCATTCCTTGAAAATTCACTAAATCCTGGGAGGAGAAGAACGTCATCAAATGTAAGAGCCTGAGGAAAATTTTTGGCGTCCATACTCTATGATATATACAATTTTATCTATCGTCAACAGCTAGTTATCCACACTTAGCAGTCTTATAGTGTTATTGCTGTTCCCGTGAAAAATCTTACAAAATCCGTGAAATAACTATATCATAGTGTATCATTCGTATTTTTTTCGTTATAGGCCTCTCCTCTTCCCTGACATCCTTCTGACTATTTTTTGAGACTAATCCCCTTCTTTTATCTTTTTTTGCCTCGATAAGAAAGGACTTTTTAAAAAAGTTTTAATTATTTTTGGAGTATTATTTTGTGAAGATTTATGTTTTTAAAAATCAATTTAGATTGATAGACCAGCCTATCCCCTCTTCCCCAGCTTCATTGAAGCTCATAACTATAAGTAGCAGGAGTGGGGATCGAACCCACGACCTCGGCGTTATGAATGCCGTGCTCTAACCGACTGAGCCATCCTGCCCCACTCTTTTAGCTTCACAAGTATACCAGTTTGACCTCGATCAAATCAATTGTTATAATGGTCAGACCAAATTTCCCACGAAATTTATAACGCGCGGGGTAGTGTAAGGTGCACGTTAGGCTCATAATCTAACAGTCCAGGTTCGAAACCCCGGCCCCGCAACACAAACTAAAAAAACCGGCTTTCTGCCGGTTTTTTTAGTACCCCTCTCCCCTCCTATGTTATAATTCCCACTATTGCTTAGACTTCTAAGCGAACTTTAAAAAAGAAAAGGAAGGAAAAATGGCCACGAACTGGATTGTCTTTTGCATTCTTGAAATCGCTATCCTCTTTGTGACATATCTCTACATTAAACACATTGTCATAAACGATCAATACGGCACCATGATTGAGCCTCACATGCATTTAAAAAAAGGCTTTATCATTAACATTCCAGTACACATTACAGCATGGAGTAAATATGAATTTTCTTTTACTAATGGGGTAACTGAGTTAAAAGGACTTGCCTCCCCACACCCAATAGTCCCTATTACGTATTACCACCTTGATGATGAGCTTTCATCAGGTAATTGGCTTTTCAAGGGAGATACTGAATGTAATATCGAGCTTGAAGCATCCAAGCCTATGGCCTTGAAGTATCTCCGCGGTACATCTGACAAGATAGTAGAATACTCAAACGCTCTCACTATCTTCCTGTTCCTGAGCGTTATCAATGTGCTCATCTCTTTTCTTATTTTTTAGCTAAAGCTAACTATCTCTCCCACTACTCTTTGTAGTAGTGGGAGACATGCATATTCCTACCACTTCTAAATCTCATTATGTATAGTATGTCCTATAGCATTGACATTTTACCCTCTCCTCTGCTACAATACCGCATGCGATAGTAATATCTTTTGGAAATTGCTCTCGCCAATTTTTTTGCACATTAACAGTGAATCTCTATTTGCAAAAGTCTGTCGTTGAGGCCGTAGGGCATGCGACTTGAACGGCAGACTTTTGCCCTACAATGCAAAGGAGTTTCCCATGTGGCCAATCGTATTTCTTGCAGCTTTTCTTGCAATTTTGGCAGGATGCCTTCTGAAGGCAATCCTCAACTGGACAAGAGGCGAATCACAGATCACGGTAAACGAACTAATCCTCGGATCAGCGATCATTGTGATCGTCATTGCCCCTCTGACCGGACTTGCGGGATGGAACCTAGCCAAGGCTGAGAAGCTTTCATTCAATGAGTACTGGAACGGCTGGGAGGTTGCTACTTCAGAAGTACCAACCACATGCCATACAAATGGCTCATGCCGTTTCACCTATGAATGCAACTGCTACTGGGTCACGGTTTGTGACGCTTACGACAAAAACGGGATGTGTACTGCATCTCACCAAGAAAAACGTTGCGATGAATGCCCGTATTTCGACTTTGAGCGCAGGCTCTATATCGAAACTACGATCAAGACCTATTCATTTGGACCTCTCGCTCCAGAAAACTACAAAGCCCACAAAAAAACGTCTGGGCTTCCATGGGGATTTGGTGAAAGTGACTACAAAACTCCGCAGCTTTGGCTTGATGCCAGAGATCGGATAAATAGTGGCCACCCAGGTCCAGTGACAGCAAGGATGCAGTATGACAACTATATCCTAGCAAGCGAACAGACGATCTTGCGGCAGTACAGCGACTCAATTGATGAGTACAAATCGCAAAATTTGCTGCCAAAAATCGTCCACAACATCACGAACACCTACTTTGCAGACAAAGTATCATTCGTCGGATTTGCTCCTGCAGATCCCCAAGGCTGGCAGAGGTCACTTAACTACCTCAATGCCGGATTTGGAGGAGAGCTCCAAGGAGATGTCCACCTCGTCATCGTTCAAAACGATACGATCAGTGGAAATCCCGACAGATACCTTTTTGCTATCAAGGCATACTGGCAAGACCCCAAAATATGGGGTGATGACGCAATCAGTAAAAACAGCGTCATTGTAGTCATCGGGACACTTGACGGCCAAACCGTCTCGTGGGCTCGTGCCACAACTGGCATGCCGCTTGGCAATGAGACACTCCTCACAGCCATCAAAGATCGCTTTCCTGGAGCTCAACTTACGCCTGATACCATTATCGGACAGGTGCAAAGCGAGTTCTACCAGAAAACGAAAAAGGATGGCACTACCAAACTCGATGTTCGCAGTATCCATGGCAATGGAGAGCTTGAACGCTTACTCTGGGGTCTTGATGACCCTGGTACTGCGTTCAAACGCGTTTCTATGCATGGAGGAAGCGGCGATGGAGGTGGCTTTGACTATCTTGACGTTGAGCCAACAAAAGGACAGAAGATTGGGATCTTGATCACAGCCTTTATCCTCAGTTGCTTTATCTGGATAGCTATGGCCGCCATTACCAATGGAAGGAGGGGTTACAACCTCTACTAGTTTCTAGATTTTTTTTCGCTTTGCAAACAGAAAGGAAGACTCCATGGGTTTAGGAAAAAAAGTGGGCATTGGATTCCTCGTCGTTCTCCTGCTTCTCTGTGTCATTGGTGGCAGCATCTACAGCTACATCAACGGCATCAGAAATGAGGGGATCAAACGGGAGAATCAGCTCACTGCTCAATATCTGAGCAATCAAAACGAGCTTTCCACCTACATCAGCGGCTTCTACGAGCTGGTCGGCGTTGCCCAGGCGGGTACCGATGCGCTCGATCAAGTCCTCGAGGACGCGGTCAAGGGTCGCTATGACGAAGATGGCTTTGGATCAGGATCTCCTCTTTTCACAGCCATCTCCGAGGCGTATCCTGATCTGACCGGCCTCACTGAGTTGTGGGGAAAGATCCAGGACTACATCAGCGCAGGTCGAGAGGCGTACAAAAATATCCAGAACAAGCTTCTGGACATGCTACAAAGCTATGATACGTGGCGAGAAACCGGCTTTCTCAAGTCGACTATTGTCAACATGTTTGGCTTCCCGAGCTCGCGCCTCAAGGCAACAGTCGGTGACCAAACGTGGACCGGACCACAGGCACTTGATAAGATGTATCAGATCGTTTTGACCTCCAAAGCCCAAGAGGCTTACGAGTCAGGAACGCTTGATCCACTTACGGTGCCTACAGCTGCTCCCTAGAGAGATTCACGATCACGTGGTGCCCGCCGCAAGGCGGGCACCTATTTATTTCCCAAACAAAAATTGTATCCACTCTCCCCACGGATGAAAAGAGTACTGCTTACTCTCAGACCCTGTCCTATTCCCTTCTTTTTTGACATCACCTAGTATCACCATTCGCTCTCCTGGTTTTACCAAAAAAAGCTTATTTCGAGCCTCTTCCTCAACAAAATCTATCTTTTTGACTCTATCAAGCTGATCACTCAGCTTTTCGTACTCTCTTTTTTCTTTATTAAGTTGCGATACAGCATCAGAAATAAGATCATTTTTCTGCCAAAGGTTGTAAATTGAACGAAGCAAATTATTAATAATAAAGAGAGAGAAAATAAATATAATTACGTAAAGAATTCTTTTCATTGATTAGCCATGTCTTCCCTTTCAACCCTGCTTTGAGCAAATCTCTTATTGACTAGTTGCAATTTAGTTGATATTATGGGATAATTCTAGCTTATGCAACCAACAACGATACGAAATGCCCACCAAAAATTTATTGATTTTCTTAAAGGGAAGAAGCACTCCAGTAGCACTATTCTAGCATACGGAAAAGACATTGATCAGTTAGCTTCATTTCTTGAGGAGATGGACAAGCATCATGTTCATGACGTGAGCTCAGATGATATTCAGGCTTTTTTGGCTAAAATGTCAGAAAAAGGCTATACGCCAAAATCTCTTTCTCGAAAGCTTAACTCAACACGAACGTTTTATAGGTTTCTTAAGGTAAATGAGATGATTACTGATGATCCATCCCTACTTGTCTCACATCCACGCTATGAACTTGCACCACCTCGAATTCTTAAACCTACTGAATATCGAGCTCTTCGCGATGCAGCTCGTCACGACGCACGCATGTTTGCTATTATTGAACTTCTTCTCCAGACAGGCATCCGTATTGGTGAACTCGCTGAGCTTCGCCTTTCTGATATTAAAGATGGCAATCTCTCAATTAGGCCTTACGAAAAACATGAAGAGAGAGTTGTTCCGCTTAATCATCCAAGTAAAGAGGCTTTAAATGCATATCTTAAGATCCGGCCACAAGTCACAGACGACCACGTCTTTATTACCAAATCAGGAAAACCATTTCTTGTACGTAATATTAGAACAGCAATTGAGAGATATTTCAGAATCGCTGAGATTGAGAATGCTAAAGTAAATGATCTTCGCCACACCTTTGTAGCACACCACCTCAAACACGGTGTGTCGCTTGTCCTTCTTTCAAAGATTCTTGGTCACAAGAGAATTTCAACAACTGAAAGATATTTGGAGTACGTAAAAGACCGCGCAAAAGACACTTCTTCTCTCTCTGAGCTCTAATCTTTGTGGGTGTGCTTGGGATCGAACCAAGGACATCTATCTTATAAGGATAGCGCTCTACCACTGAGCTACACACCCAAAACTCCACAAAGCACAAAACGAATAGCACGATTGTAGCAGAAAGAACTTCTGAAATGAAGGTTAAAGTCGCGACCGTTGAGCAATCTCAGCCTCGACAATCTGTGCATTACGACCATACTTAAGACGAGACAATTCTTTGACAAGCTCTGCAACTCGAGGATCACGCATCCTTTTTTCAGCCTCGACATCCTTTGTCGTGTCGAGTGAAAAAGGAGGGACAGGCTCGCCACCAACAATAGTCCTCATATAACAATTAAATCTATCTATATTTATCAAATCGGCCTCCGTAAAAACAGGCTGAAACTCGTGCTGAAGATAATTGGCATCAGTAACACCTACTCGAAAAGCGGCAATTGTTCCTACGTTTCCAAAAATAGCATTCTTGACCTCCTCCTCCATCTGTCCAACAAACTGATTGGCAACGATCAAATTAAGGCGATATTTTCGAGCCTCTGAAAGAATTTGGGCAAAATCAGGTGTAGCAAAATTCTGAAACTCGTCAACATAAAGGAAGAAGTTCTTGCGATCTTCCATAGGCATATCCTGTCGCGACATTGCAGCAACCAAAATCTTTGGCACAAGAATGAGCCCCAAAAAGCTTGAGTTCTCTTCGCCAATTTTTCCTTTTGAAAGATTGATAAGAAGAATCTTTTTGGTATCCATCGCCTCTCTAAAATTAAAAGCACTTTCTGACTGACCTATGATGTTTCTAATCATTTTATTGGTAACAAAACGACCAAATTTTGAAACGATATAATCAAGCACTTCAGATTTGTGAAAATCACTCGTCTGAGCAATCTGATCTGTCCAATATCTTCTGATAACAGGGTCTTCAACTCGTGGCAAAAGCTCCTGGACGAAAGCGGGGTCAGTGAGGGCGCGAACTACCTCCATAAAAGTAGCTCCAGGCTGATACATACACGTAAGCATCGCATTCCTAACAGCGTGTTCAAATCGAGGTCCAATAATTCCCGTTTTGTTAGGATCAAATAGTTTGTACATAAGTCCAATAACTGATGTCACAACCAAATGTCTCTGCTGCTCGTTTTGAGCCTCAAGCATATTAAAACCAAGCGGTTGTTCAAGATCAGATGGATCAAAAAGAATAACATCCTCAGACCTCTCAGGGGGCATAAGCTGAAGAATATCTTCAATTAAATCACCATGAGGATCGATAACTGCTAGTCCTTCCCCATTTTTGATATCCTGCATGATAGATTGCTTGAGAAATTCTGACTTTCCGGTACCAGTTTTCCCAATGATATACATATGTCGTTGTCTATCTGATTCCTGAATAAAGACAGGCCGACTAATGCCTCGAAATGTGCTCTTGCCAAGGTAGAGCCCTTCAGTTGGGATACTTGCCGGAGCTGGAGCTCTTTTTGAGGTCACCCAATGAATTCCTGGCGTTTGAACACTTTTATTAGGAAAATGAAAAATGGTAGCTAGCTCATCACTTGTCAAGACAGATGTGTGTCCTCTCATAGGGAAATAGCGATAGATGAAATCAGTAACAAAAAGACCTTTAAGCCAGTGTTTATTTTTCCCAAACATGTTTACTCCTGAGTACTGAGAAAACGAACCGATAAGATTGCTCAAATGTGCATCTGCTGCTTCTTTGGAGCTTGAAGAAACCACAAGTCGAACTATTGTGTTAAACCCAGGTTTACTCAGTTTATTCTCGATCGCCTCAAGCTCTTTTGCATCAGAGGAGTACTTTGCGGTCTCAGGATTTGACTCATTCTTTTTTGTCTTAGAAAGATATGCTTTCCCCGACTCTTTCCATCTTGGATTTGCAGGTTGAATAAGTATCTGAATTGCAGCGCCTTCTCCTTCACCCATTTTGGCAAGAACAGATGTAACCGATGCCATCGAATCAACGGCTAAGTCTTTGAAGACTTTGATCGGCTTAAAATCATCGTGCTTAAGGGATAAGGAAGCAAAAGCAACCTTTCCTGCATCGGAAAAAATATTGTATTCACCTGCAATTGTCGCATTTTCTTTTTGCTTAGCAGCAGGATCATTTACTTGAACAATTTCTGCGTCTGGATATGATCCATTAATCTGTTTCTCAATAAAATCTTTTAACTTTATGGGGACATTGATATAAAACCTTACATCGCCTGGGGTGCCTACAATTTCAAATGAAACGTGTGGCTGTCTACTAAAATAATCTAATCTCTTTGATTTTCGAAGCGATGCAAGGCTCGCAAATAATTGCTCTGCTGCATCAATTTTAATCTCATTATCTCGAGGCAATGATACCTGCATTAATACCGAACTAAGCGACTCAGCCTCACGCCCTTTGTTCCTCATCCACAACAACACCATATACCCTATCGCAAGAAGAACAAGTACTATTAAAGCGATAAGAAAAATACCTCCAAAAAACGTAATAAGTAATGACTGTATTTCCATATATTAGGCAGAAACAGCCTGCAATTTTCGAACAATATACTCAGTAAGGGCTGCGAGCCAATGTTTTGATTCAGAGGTAGAAACTTTTTTGGTAATTTGCTTTGCCTCATCTAAAGCATAAGGCAATGTGATTGTTGTGGGTTGTGGAATAACAACTGGTGTTGCTTCTCTTGCATATTCTATGCCTGCTTGCTTGTGATCTTGCGTCAGAATCGGCTGCTCTTTATTCTCCACCGTCTCTACGCCTGCCTCCTGGAGTTCTGGGTGGAGTTGCGGTGTTACTTCAGTTGGACGAATATATTCAGCAACGGGCGCCTGGGGTACTGGAGCCACTTCCTTATGAGGACCTCCACCTCTGTACTGAGGAGGAGCCTGAATTCCCTGAGGCGCCTGAGGTAAAGGCTTTTGAGCTTGAGGAAGCGACATCTGATTTGGATCCATGGTCAAAGTCTGATTTGAGACAGGAACAGGAGGTGGTGTTGTATTTTGGGAATTATCCATAGTATGACTATCTTAACACGAATACCAAAATCAGACAATGAAATTAGCTTCGGTTCTCCAGCTTTAGTAATTAGGCGCAGACTGCGCCTCGACCACACTCAGGACATTTTTTTACTCCATGTCCGACAATTACTTTAAATTGGCACGTTATTTCTTCTATCTTTTCTTTTCCTGTTTCATCATAGATAACATTTCCATCTTCATCTTTTACAGCCTGTTCGATGCTTCCTCCACAATGAAAATGAGGCTTTGCTCCCTGACATCTACACAAATTGGGGTCATTTTCTGGTGCTATACCAAACTGTCCAACACTATTATCAAAAAATCCACCAGAATCACCACAACCAACAGCTAATACCTCAATTGGAAGATTTCCTCTTCTCCCAACCTCTTTCTCCGCCTTTTCTTGGTCAAGACTCCTACTCCATACCAACATCGCTTTAATACCTTCAACATCACCTTGTCTTACTAAAGCATTTGCCTCATCACCAATATGCAAAAGTGTATTAAATATATGCGCGATTGTTTTAGGATTCCAATTGACTATCGCATCAATTAAAAGTGGCTTTATCGGTTCACATATCATATCCACAATCGCAAACTCATATCCTGTTAATGCATCAGGATCAAAAGATAATATTTGCTCCAATAACCTCTCGTGATTCTCAAATCCTTCAAGCTTTATTGGCTTCCGAAGCAGAATAGCATCTATTGTCCCTTCTTCATCGTCAAAATAGACAGGATCAAGCGAGAGAACCGCATCTTGATACTCTTGATATGACATAATGGTCGAGTATCGCTTTCCCGTCACAATTCTTTTTCCTGTCACAGGATCTTCGCTTAGTACATATTTATCAACAAATTTTTTAACATAAGGACTTCCTGTGACTGTTCCTGGTGGTGAAAAAAGAAGCATGGTTGAGCCAATCTCTGTTGCTTTGTCGGCAAAATATTCCTGGACTTTGCTAATGCCTATAAGTTCGCTTCGCTCTCTCTCAATCTCTTGAGATCCCTGCGCCTCCTGATACAAAACTCCTCGCTCAATAATGGTAAGTATTGGCTCTGCTGGAAATTCACTGTTGTAAAGATTGCCATCTTCACCCAGAAAAAAATCCATTGGGCTCTCAAGACAGTTATAGCGCTCACGAAGAGTGCTTGCGATATCTTTGTATTCATTTTTTAGCCAGCCATACTGCTCTCTTTTGTCTCTACACTGTTCAAATCGATTACGAGATTTAACAGCATCCCAGGATAAAAGTCTGTAGCTCGTATCTATATTGAGGGCACTATCAAAATCACGCCTGATCTCATAGATATTTGCAAACTCCTGCTGATAACGCTGCAATCCTCCATCCTGCTCTAGTCGGATAATAGGAGCAGGTGAAGCAATATCTGAAGCCATATCACTATACCCCCCCGACAAAGACAGTACTGATCCAGCAACGCGAGCTGCTGCTTCTTTTTTAATTACATGACTAAGTGTTGATAATCGTTCCATAAAAAAACTCCTTTCCGAGGAGTACAAAAAATGTCCTTCTGCTCGGAAGATGGCAACGGGGATCTGACTTTTCCCTCTAAACAATTCAGAAAAATTTATCCTGAGCTTGTCGAAGGACAGTTGCGGCACAGCCCTGAATTCTCGCCTCGATTTGAGTCGATGCGGGGCACAGGATTCACCCGATATTATTGTTTAACCAGCTTCGGCTCGATTGAATCGAGGCGAGTCCACTTTGTTTCTTTTTTCTTTTCTTTGTGATTGACAAAACGAGCCATCGTAAAAAGTAAATCCGAAAGTCTATTAACATATTTCACAACAGTCTCATCAACTTCTTCTTTTTGGATAAGAGCAACAAGCCTTCTTTCTGTTCGTCGACAAACAGTCCTAGCCTGATGAAGGCTCGCCCCCACCCTTCCTCCTCCTGGAAGAATAAAATTATGCAACTCTGGCATTCTTTCTGTCATGTGATCAATCTCTTTTTCAAATAACTCTACTCTATCTTCAAGCCTTTTGACGGGAAGCGCCTTGGGGTTGGCAAGATACGATCCGATATCAAAAAGATCATGCTGAATACTCTCTAAAAAAGACGCCAATTTTTTATGCCTATTTTCAATATGTGCAACAACAACCCCCACAAGACTATTGAGCTCATCGATAGTCCCGTAGGTATCAACCCTTTCGTCTGATTTAAGAACGCGTGTTCCTCCAAAAAGCGATGTTTGTCCTTTGTCTCCTCGTCGTGTATATATCGGCATTATTTTTCCTTTACTAAGGCAGGCTTTACTTTGTGAGCAAGTTGTTTTAGAAGTTCAAAAGCGAGAATAAACGAAGTTGTAAACAAAACATCACCAACAATAGTATTGCGAAAAAATGGCAAGGCCATGACATAGCAGTCGATAAATCCTTGTATTGTTTTTGGGTAGATATGTCCTGCAAGAAAAACACCAAGATTTGTGATAATAAAAAATTGTATTGAAGCTGCTATGGTGATCAATAAAATTCGGCCCGCTGTTTTATACTCTCTTACTCCAAGACCTAGTAAGCCAGAAATTAAAAAGCTTCCATAAACAAACACTAGCGTGTCATGAAAACCAAGAAAAAAATCTGAGATAACCATAATAATAAATGGCAAGATGAGAGCATACTTCCTATTCATATACATCCCTCCAAAAAGAGCTATTGCAGTAATTGGTGCGAAATTAGGAACATGAGGCACAAGTCGCATGAGACCGCCAAGAAAAATAATAAAAATTGGGAAAAGAATTGAATCTCGCATTAATATTTTTGAATTCTCCACTCAATAAAATCTTTATCGCTTGTCTGGTATTCAGCAGTACCAACTTCAGCCATTTTTACATTAACAAAAAATGACCAATATTCTCTTTTATCAGATAGGGCTCTTCGTCCATTAATTGAAATGACAAGACCTGAACTGTCTTGTTGGACATTGGTTAATTTTTGCAGCATTTCCAAAGCATCTTTCCCATTTGTCCCCTGGTAGGAAAAATAGTCTCTTTCAGACACTTTTTGACTATATTCAGATATTTTTTGATTTGTGTGAGTACCGGACTCATAAACCTTGTGTGAAAAAGTAAACATCACACCAATAATAATCACAAAAAGAAATCCGCTCAGAAGAGAAAGTTTTAACCGCCTTATTGGCGTTAAATCCACTCGTTTTTTGTCTTTATTTACCATAAAAAAATCCTTCTTTCCCAAGAAGGATCTAACAAGAATTCCTGCTCGGGAGAATATTACAAATATATCGTTTTCTGACTGTACAGTTACGGCATAGCCATGGAATTCCCGCTTGACTTGATCGAGTCACCATGATTTCCGATATAGTTGTTGTTTTGTTTTATCTTATAAATCTTTTAATTGCAAAAAGCAACTAACATTCGCTATAGCCACAGCCATAGCATTTTTTGCAACCTTCTTCATAAGCAAAACTCGCAGCGCCACACTCAGGACAAATATCAAAAAGATTAGTATTGGTATGCATTGCCTCAGCAGGCACTGTTGCTGCTGCAAATCCAAGCTGCTCTCCTTGAGTCTCTACTTGATCAACTTTTGTCAAGAATGATACCTGTCCTTTTGTTGCGTGACCATTTCCGTTGCCATTTGCTAAAGCATCACCACTTGCCTCTGGAGAAACATCCGCTGCTACCGGCTCGACGGGTTTATCTTCAACTTTTCCATTCACTCTAAAATTGCTATGTCGCGCAAGCACTTTAGCAACAGCATCGGGAAGGGATCTGACTCTGTTCTCTCCAAATCCCACGCTTCGAGCCCCACCAATACCTGTTAACTCTGAAACAATCTCACGCATCCTTTCACGACGAGGAACAGTACTGTGGATACGAAGGACAAAAGATATCATTCGTCCTAAAGCATCAGCCATAGCCATAACATCTGAACCTGATTTGCCGTTGTTGATAAAGACTTCAAATGGCTGATTGGTTTCGTCGTGGTTGATCGTAACATACATGCGTCCAATTGGACTGTCTGCTTTATAGGTTGTTCCCGCAAGAACCATCGGACGAGGAACGCGTGGCGTGACAGGAACAACTGGCTTTTCTTCCTTAACTTCCTCTTTTTTCTCAGGAAGTCTCTCCAGTACCCCCATACGAGAACCATCGCGCATATACGTAATGCCTTTAAGACCATAATCATAAGCAAACATATAAAGATCTTTTACATCTTGCACAGTGTGTGCATTAGGAGCATTAACTGTTTTTGATATTGAGGAATCAATATATTCCTGTGCAACAGCCTGGACTCTGACATGTTCCATGGGGGTTAAGTCATTTGCTGAGACGAAATAATCAGGTCTATCTTCTCCTTCATGTGTCTTTCTCCATTCATCAAATAATGGATGGTACATAATCTCTTCTCCACCTCTCCATTTTCGACGAAAACTAAATTCGTAGACTGGCTCAATGCCGCTTGAAACACCTGAGACAAGAGATGTTGTTCCTGTAGGAGCGATCGTCAAAAGTACCGCGTTTCGTATACCCTGCTCGCTAATTTTTTTCCTAATTGCACGAGGAAGTTGCTTAACAAAATGGGCGTCAAGATACTTATCTTTCTCAAAATGAGGGAACGCTCCTTTTTCTTTTGCCAGATCTGCTGATGCATCATATGCATTATCTCGAAGCGTCTGAAAGATTTTTTCGATAACAGGAATAGATTTTTCAGAGCCATAGGGAAGCATCATTTTAATAAGCGCATCCCCAAGTCCCATAATGCCAAGTCCAGTTCGACGAATATCTTTTGCGCATACCTCATTTTCTTTAAAGAAGTAGTAAGTCTGATCGATAACATTGTCAAGCATGCGCATTGCTACACGAACGTCATTTCCAAATGACTCAAAATCAAATTTTTCGTCATTAACATACGCTGCAAGATTCATTGCCCCCAAGTTACAAACAGCCCATGCGCCAAGCGGCTGCTCTCCACAAGGATTGGTTGCAATCAAGCGCTCAAAGTAATAGGTGTTACTTCTTTTGTTGGAACGCTCCATAAAATGAAGCCCTGGCTCAGCGCTTCTCCATGCAGCAGTGCAGATGAGATCCCAAAGATAACGAGCCTTGATCGTTTTGTAGACAATAACATTTTTTCCCAACGCTCTCCATTTATCGATCTCACCATCCCATTTTTCATCATATTCAGGATCGGTGATATCAGGATAAACAAGATCCCAATCAGCGTCTTTTTTGACAGCTTCCATAAAGGCATCTGAGACACAAACAGAAAGATTTGCTCCGTTGATCTTACTGAGATCCTCTTTAACGGTAATAAACTCCTCAACGTCTGGGTGCCAATCCCAAAGCATAAGCATTGTTGCTCCCCTGCGAGACCCACCCTGTTGAACAATATCATGTGTCGCAACAGAAAAAAGAGTTGCCCAGTTAACAGGTCCACTTGAGGTTCCGTTGACTTTTTTAACCCTTGCTCCTTTTGGACGAAGCGATGAAAGATTGAGTCCGACTCCACCAGATCTTGCCTGGATTTCAACAAGCTGACCTAATGCTTCTAAGATACCATGTCGTGAGTCTTTGGGGCTTGGTATGACAAAACAATTAAAATACGTTACCTGATATTCTGTGCCAGCACCAGAAAGGATTCTGCCAGCAGGGACAAATTTGAACCCTTCCATAGCCTTATAAAACTCTCTCTCCCACTTCTTTTGGTCGGCTTTTTTTTCATTTGCAGCAATTCCCTTTGCCACTCTTTTCCACATCTCCTCAGGAGTTTTCTCAATAAGAGAACCTTCCTTATCTTTTAAGGCATAACGATCTAAGAATACTTTTTGTCTAATCCCGTCTAATTGTACAGCCATATATAGTTTAGTGTATTAATTTTTTAACTTCGTTTTCAAAATCCTCAACATCTACAAATCTTTTGAAAACACTTGAAAATCGAATATAGGCAATTTTGTTAAGTTTCTTCAACTCGTCTGCAACCAATTGCCCAATCAGCTCGCTTCGCACTTCAACCGAATCTCCTCCTCGTAATTCATGAATTACCTCGGTAATAATTCTATCTATCTCATCAACAGAAATCGTTGTTTTCTCACACGCCCTGATCAATCCCGCTTTTAACTTATCTCTATTGAACTGCTCTCGTCTTCCGTCTTTTTTTATAACCAGCAGATTTACCGTCTCGATTCGCTCATAGGTAGTAAATCTCCTCTCGCATATGTGACATGCTCGGCGACGCCTAATGGCGTCCATATCTTCACTGTCCCTTGTCTCAACAACTTCTGATTCTCTACTCCCGCAATAGGGACAATGCATATTATTCTCCTCAGGCTCCTATAGAACTACATTTCATTATGAAATAATTTATATGTAGTGTCCTAAAAAACTATATGGCTCTACCAGTATCAATGTCAATACTGAAAAATATATCTATCTATATCACGGCAATTTTTCGGGAAACCATAGCCTCAGATCTTGTGAAATTCTTACAATACTGTTGTGAAAACTCTATTTTGATAGTAAAAAGAGCTGATGATCAAATGGCAGCAATGTGTCTTGTAATTCTTTGATCTGTATTTTGTCCTGAGGAAAAGAAGTTGAAAGATCAGCAAGCATACTTTTGTATTGTACAAGTGACTGAGAGAGCTGCGTTGTTAGATACGATACATCCGCTCGTTCTTTTTTAAGTTCCAAAGTGATGGCAATTGCATGTGAGAAATATTGAATCCCCTTACTAAGAGTAGAAAAAGCCAAAGGGGCTTTTGCGTGATTTTTCTTCATGAGAAAAACACCTGCTTGAAATCGCTTACTTGCCTGAAGAAGATTAAAATCCGCCTTTTTACTAGGATCGGTAATCAAAAAAAGGACCACCGTATCTCTGATTGTCTTAATAAAATAAAAAGGGTTATCCGGCAACATACCAGGGTATGGAAGAACATATTCATCATGGGGCGCAACAAGTGGCACGAGGTTTCCTGGAGTCGTACTCACTTGAGCAAATATTTTTTGGGGAACAAAAAGGAAAACAAAAAGGATCAGGAGAACTCGCATACAAGTAGCGACATCATAATTGATGGCTACCTGCAATGCAAGAGTTACGCATTTTTAAGAGATTCAAGTGCTATTTCAAATACTGATTTTTGATTATGAGTAAACGTATTAATAACACAGTCGTAATATTTTTTATCCCAATACACCCAAGAGGTATCATTATTGACATAAAGCCTTCGAAATTTATTGAGATGTTGACGTTCTCTTTCAATAACTTCATACTTTGCCTCCTCAACTGCTACCCCATCACGATTAACAAGCCTATCAATCCTAACCGCCGGGACATCTTCACCTTCATCCTCACACACTAAAAGAATTTTAAAAACACCCGGGATTCCCTGCGCATCAAAACCAGCAAGGTGACTTTGGATGATACGATGCTCTTCTTCACGCAGCATTTTTTTAATTCGCTCTTCATATTCCAAGTCGAAATGATCAGGCCTTTTTTCAGTCTGCGTAATACTAAACCCTAACTCCTCATTAATTTTCCTAAACAACTTCCCGCCATCAAGCATTTGCCAGCCTAATTCTTCAGCCAATTTTTTAGCTAGAGTTGATGCACCGCTACCAATTCTTCCAGAAATCGTTATGTTGCGAACTTTTATAGCGTTATCCATTGAGGTAGTATAGCAAATTATACTCAGGATGCAGCAAGAAGAACTTCTTCAACAAGACGGTTTGCGTATCCATATTCGTTGTCATACCACGCGACGACTTTTACCATATTTCCCCCAACAACTTGCGTGAGTGAAAGATCAACAATTGCAGAATGCGGGTTACCGATAATGTCGCTGGAGACAAGAGGGTCCTCAGTTACTTCCAAGATATGAGAAAATTCAGGCGATGCAGCCAGTCGCTTAAAAGTATCGTTTACTTCCTCTTTTGTCGTCGATCGTGAAAGGAGAAAGGTGAAATCTGATAGCGAACCAACAGGAACAGGAACACGAAGCGCCACACCACTAAATCGACCACCAAGCTCAGGGATTGTTTTTTCAAGGGTCTTTGTTGCTCCTGTTGAGGTAGGAACAATATTTAGCCCTGCAGCTCGTGCCCTTCGATAGTCTTTATGGCCTCCGTCTTGCAGTCTTTGATCTGAAGTATATCCATGGACAGTTGTCAACATTGCTTTTTCGATACCGAATTGTTCGTGCATCACCTTGGCAACAGGCGCGATGCAGTTGGTAGTGCATGAGGCGTTACTCAATACTCTCTCTCCTTTATAGAGAAGCTCATTAACTCCCAGGACTATCGTCTCCACGTCGTCCTTTGCAGGAGCTGACAAAACTACTTTTCTAGCTCCAGCCTGAATATGTTTTTCAAGACCTTCCCTGGTTTCAAAAGCGCCAGTTGACTCGATAACAACATCTATCTGAAGATCTTTCCAGGGCAAAAGCTGAGGATCTTTTTGTGAATAGACGGCAATAACCTCATTGTTTATAAGAAATTTTCCTAGAAAATTCTCAGGGTCATCAGATGTTTTTTCTTCTACCTCAATGGGGATTGGTAGCGCCCCATACACGGAGTCATACTTAAGGAGATACTTCCATCCAGCAAGATCTGTTGATGATCCTGCGTTAACAGCAACTACCTGAATCTCTTCTTTGTATTTTTGAAGGATAACCCTATGAGCTATTCTTCCTATTCTTCCATACCCATTAATAGCAACACGAACCATATACTCAGTATAGGAAACCAGTAGTCATAAACACAACATGAGACTCTGGTTGACGAAGACACTTCATACTAACTATGATGGAATTAATCTGATTTTTTCAGAGGTTTTTTGCTATGAACACCACGCAAGGTTCTAAAAAAAGATTGATTACTCTTATTGTAATTCTTTTTATTCTCCTAAGCATTCCTCTTGTCGTATTCCTTTCTCAAAGACAACAAAACCTTACTCCCAATGCAGCAACTGAGGCAGACCTGATTGTGGAATCTCTCCAGCTTACTGATGCTGGAGGAAATGTGAGAGATGTTTTTGCTCCCAATGAGGATATTTATGTGCGCATCACTCTCAAAAATCAAGGGGGGGCAAAAGGAGTATCAGCTGATGGCACCTATACACAAATTTATAGCAATGTTGCAGAGGGAACAGTCATTGCCCCCAACACCAAATCTGATGTCGGGGTTGAGATGAAAAATGGTCAATTTGCCAGCCAGCAATCCGAACTCTATGACTCTATTTATACGAGCGCACAAAAAGGTCATTTTATAACAAATAAATTCTGGAGCAAATCATCATCTGGACAATATACAGCAAAAGCTTTTATTAACTATAACAAACACGTAACTGAAAGTAATTATGATAATAACCAAATTTCCTTCACCTATAGAGTTAGTAGCAACCGCTATGTGGCAGGTACCACCTCTACAACTGTACCATCTGGTTTTTCTTCTCTTACCTGCGTTGCAGATGAAAATAATTTTGAGCCAGATCTTACAGCATGCGTTACTGAAGGGTCATCAAATGGTAAAGCCTTTGCAAAAATAACCAACACGTCGTCTACGCAACCATATACTGTTGGTCTTGCCTCGTATCAAGCATATATCAAGTATCCTGTTCCTTATCCTGATTGCACTCCCCAGGAATGTCCCGATAAATTTGACTGGATCTGGACTCAAACTCCCTACAGTGCACTTACCTATAGACTAGAGCCAAAAAAAACTATTTATCTCACGGTAAGCGTACCAAACTGCGCATGGCAAATAGATGTTTTTAAAAATGCTATTATTCCTTCATACCATCTTCCTGACAATTGGTATACAGGGAAAAAAACCTATCTTGATGGCTACTACAATACCAATCTTAGTGTCTGCAAACCCGTCGTTCCAACACCTACTCCACCAACGCCGTCCCCATCTATATCTCCTTCCGTGTCTCCTTCACCTTCCCCTTCGCCTTCGCCGTCTCCTTCAGTGTCACCATCCCCAAGCATTCCAACGCCAACAGAGGAAATACCCTCCCCTTCACCTTCAACATGCCCAACGCCTCCTGCTGTTAAAAACATTAAAGTGACATGTCCATACTGTAAAGAAGGAGAAAATTAATCATGAGAATTTCTAAAAAAATATTAGCTCTAATACTAGTTGTTGTTCTTCTTGTTGGGGTTGGGGTAGCAGTATATCTAAGTCAACAGCAACAGGATGTACGACAAAGAGCTGCAGAACCATCGCCAACAGTCTGTGTTGCCGATCAACCAACAGACACCATGCTTATTTTTGATAAATCAGGAAGCATGAGATCACCAACGAGCACAACTGATACAACAACAAGGCTTGAGAGTGCGCGAAACGCCGCTTCTAAATTTATTGATATCCTTGCAAAACGGACACAAACTCCCCTCCACGAGGTAAGCCTTAGCACCATTAGTACCGACACGCTCGTCAAAGTCGAACAAGCTCTCACGTCCGATCTTACAAAAATTAAAACGGCTCTCTCTGCAATTAACTACGAGGGAGGAACATGCATCGAATGCGGACTTGATGCTGCTATAAAAGATTTTGCGCCCAATCAACGAGACGGCATTAAAAACGTGGCTGTTATGCTCACTGATGGAGGCGCTACTCAATTTATCGGAGGCAAGCCAAGTAGCGATGTAGCAAATCAAGCTGAAGCGCAACAAAGAGCATTAGACAAGGCAATTTCTATCCACAATACCTATGACGTTACCTTTTATACTATTGGATTTGGTACTGATGCTAAAGATCAACTACTCACAAATATTGCAACGTACTCTGGCGGCCTTTACTTCTTTGCCCCAGACGCAGCTACTCTTGATGCTATTTATACCAAAATTGCTCAAATTATCGGGAAAGGATCTATTAGTGGCTCTAAATACTATGACGTTAATCAAAATGGTGTCTTTGATGAGGATGAGGTAAAGATAAACAACTGGCAGCTTAATCTTTATTCAGACACGGGAGATACTCCTATCCAAACGACCAAGACTGATGCAGAAGGAAATTATATCTTCACTGGACTTTGCGATGGATCATATATTGTTAAGGAAGACTCTGTCACTGATTGGGTAGCAACCGACAACCAAACAGAACAAGTCGTTACGATCGCTAATGCCCAAAACCAAACAGATGTTAATTTTGGCAATAGCCAAGAATCGACACCAAATGCCTGCGCCGTAACGCAAGGCTCATGTCAGTGGGATCCAGTTACAGGTGCAATAAGCTATACCGTTGAGGTCAAAGAATCAGCTGCTGACAGTGAAGATAGTAAAACCATCTTTGGCCCTTCAAGTGTTGATGCACCACAGACTAAAGTCGTCTTCACAGCCCAACCCGGCAAGACATATACCTGCTCAGTCAGCGCCACCAATAGCTGCAGCACAGGACCTTCGGCCTCTGCTCAGGCTTCATGCCCACTTCCATCGACATCTCCCTCGCCATCCCCCAGCCCAAGTCCAAGCGCTAGCCCCTCACCTAGTCCAAGCACGTCTCCCTCACCATCACCTACGGTCCCAACCGTAAGTCCAACTATCTCCTTAACACCATCAGCCTCACCTACTGTGACTGTAACAACCACTCCTGGTACTACTGTCACCCCAACAGCTACAACTCCTTCACCAACAACTATATCGAATACTCCAACTGCAACAGTAGCAACTAGCACTCCAACAAGTGGCACAACGATAACTCCAACGCCAACCATTGAGAGTCCTGGAAGTATTGCTCAAACAATTACTATTGTGGGGGGTATTCTTCTTACGATTATAGGAGCGCTTTTCCTTTTCGCTCTCTAGATTAATCGGTAAATTCCTGCACAAACATTTGGCCGTATATTCCTCCATCCATAACGCCAATTCCTACCTTATGGTAATGAGGCGAAAGGATGTTTGCTTTATGCCCTGGACTATTCATAAGTCCTTGATGAGCAAGAGATACTCCTGGTGAAAGAGCTAGGTTCTCCCCTGCCCGAACAAAACCGATTCCTGCATTATTCATCCGATCAAAAGGTGATCTATTCTCAAGATCATAATGAGAAAAAAAGCCCATCTTAAGCATATCGGTTGCATATGACCTAGCTAACTTAGTGAGTTCATCGTCAACTGATAAAAGAGGGAGTCCTGCCTTTTTCCTTTCTTCATTTACAAGATCAAACATTTCCTTTTCGGCGCTTTTATCAACAGATGGTGAATCAACGGTAAAATGAAGCTTAACAGACTCCTCGCTTTGCGGTTTTATAGTTAAAACATTGAGGTTATCTTTCGTGGACTCTCCAAAAAAACCATTAAGATCATGCTGGATTTTTGCGGCATGAGACACAAGAGCGCTACCAAAACGCGACGTAGCTACTAAATTTTTTAAAACAGGTGAGGATGGGAGAGCAACAATAACAGTCAAAAGAAAAGATAACAATATGTATGAGCATGCCAACCCAGGAAGAACGCCAAAAAAACGATTTAACCCTCCAATAAAAGTGTCTTCCGTTTTTTTATGAAAGAATGCTGGAAGAGAAAATCTCCGAAGAAAGATTGACAAGGCAAACTCAGTGATGCCTGCAATACACAAAAACCCAAGAGCATTTGCAAATCCCGTTGGGACTGAAAAAAGCTGAGTGACCACCCCACCAAATTTATCAAAAAATAAAAGCCCGAGAAGAAATGATACTATAAAGCTACATAGGTCTAGAGCAGAAAGAATAAAGCCATTTGTATACCCCTCATAAACATAAAAAAGTACAACAAAAATAATAACGATATCAAGCATGTTGATACCATACTGTCTAAAGGATAAAACAGAAAAAATCTGAGCAATACTATCATTTATAGAGAACAGAATCTCCATAAAATTATTATAGCAATATAAACACGCGCCATCACTCTTTGTTTGGCAGAAAAACCAGTGAATGGTATCATACAAGCATGTCAAAAAAAATTATTTTCAAAAAAGTTACACTAAAAAAACGAAAGAGAATGCTCTATATTGCTCTTCCTATTTTCGTTCTTGCTTTTATTTTTTACTTTTTTATCATCAAAGACCTTCCCTCGCCTACTGCCCTCACAAGTAAAGCCCTTCCTCAATCAACAAAGATTTATGATAGATCTGGAAACCTTCTTTACACCATATACGCTGATAAGAATCAGACATTTATCCCTTTGTCCCAAATTCCATTGTCGCTTCAAAATGCTACTATTGCCATTGAAGATAAAGAATTTTATAAGCATGGTGCTATTGACATGCGAGGCATTTTAAGAGCTTCATACGCAACTATTTTCAAAAAGGATCTCCAGGGAGGCTCAACACTTACGCAGCAACTGGTAAAAACAAGCCTTCTAAGTCCTGAAAGAACCATCAAGCGAAAAGTGAAAGAGGTCCTCCTTTCTGTCATTACAGAAATGTTTTACTCAAAAGAAAAAATTCTTGAAATGTATCTTAATCAAGTTCCTTATGGAGGAACAGCCTATGGTGTTGAAGCAGCTGCCCAAACATATTTTGGGAAAAAAGCCAAAGACCTCACTCTTGCTGAATCAGCTCTATTAGCAGGTTTACCAGAATCACCCACAACCTATTCACCTTTTGGATCTCGTCCGGAGCTTGCTAAAAAAAGACAACTTGAAATTCTAACAGCAATGAAAGATCAACATCTCATATCAGACAACGATTATGCGCAGGCAAAAAAACAACCCCTCACATATCGAAAAATAAGCAATCCTATTCTTGCACCACATTTTGTTCTCTACATCAAAGACCTACTCGTTAAGAAATATGGTTCAAAAACAGTAGAACAAGGAGGCCTCAGTGTCAAAACCAGCCTTGATATTTCTCTTCAAAATTTTGCTCAAGATACTATTGCGACAGAAGTAGCGAAGTTAAAAAATTACCATGTTGGCAATGCAGCTTCTCTTATCACCAAGCCTGGAACAGGGGAAATACTAGCGATGGTTGGGAGTAAAGATTATTTCGACACTGCATCTGATGGAAATGTCAATGTTACCCTTGCCCATAGACAACCTGGCTCATCGATAAAGCCGATCAATTATGCTGTTGGCCTCATAAAAGGCTACACTGCTGCAACACCTTTTGTAGACCAGGCTACCTGCTATCCAAATATTACTGGGCCTGCCTATTGTCCAAAAAACTACGACGGCAAGTATCACGGTGTCATACAGCTGCGCTATGCGCTTGGTAATTCTATCAACACCTCGGCTGTACAGATGCTAAAACTCAACACTATCGAAAGTATGATAGCCACCGCATCAGCAATGGGAATTACCTCCTATAACAGCGACCCTTCTCGCTACGGCTTGTCACTCACACTTGGTGGTGGTGAGGTTACTATGCTTGAGATGGCAACGGCATATGGCGTGTTTGCCAATAACGGCTACCGCATGGATCTTCATCCTATCCTGAGCGTAATAGATAGTCATGGACGAACCCTTGAACGATATACACCACCAACGAGTCCAATTTTTGGTGAAAGAGTTCTCCCCAGTGGAATCTCATTTATCATCTCAGACATTCTCTCCGATAACGGAGCTCGCACTCTTGCATTTGGACCAAACTCACTGCTTCGTATTGGCAAAAACCTTCCTGTGGCTGTCAAAACAGGGACAACAAATGATTTACGTGACAATTGGACTATTGGATACACGCCCAATTTCGTTGTCGTCGTGTGGGTAGGAAATAACGACAATACTCCTATGAATAATATTGCATCAGGAGTCACGGGAGCTGCTCCTATCTGGAACACTCTAACAACTCACCTTATTGGGAATGCCCCAGTCCCCAAACTAGCAAAGCCTGACAATGTGATAGGAAAAACAGTCTGTGCAACATCTGGCCTTATCCCTCCCCAGCAGGGGTCATGCCCTACTCGCTTTGAGTACTTTATCAAAGGAACTGAACCTAAAAAAGTTGATCCTGGTCTACAAAAAGTCTTTATCGATAAAACTACACAAGACCTTGCTAAGCCAGGGCAAACAGATAATGTTGAAGAAAGAGAACATTTGATTGTCACTGATCCTCTCAATAATAGATATTGTGTTACCTGCTCTCACCCAACTCCAACTCCCTCGCCTTGACAATTATTCTCAGATGTCATAGTATGATCTTTACTTATGAGATACCTGTTTAGTATTCTCTTTATACTTGGTATTTCTTTTCCGCTACATACTTTTGCCCTCTCCTCAAGTCAACTCAATTACATTGCCCAAATACCTCCATCCACAACTACCAAAAGGGAACCATTGCAAAATAAAACTCGAGAAAAAGCGAGAGAGACATTTAAAGAAAAACTCTCTCAGATAAAAGACGAAAAGAAAAAAAATCTCACCAAAAATATCGACGAGCGTATAGCAAAAGTCAACCAGACACTAACAGCAACTATGAGCAACTCGCTTACCCGAATGTCAACCATCTTAGCTACTGCTGCGGCTACATCTGACTCAATCGAGGCAAAAGATGCTGTTGCCAATGCTGAGATACTTATTGAAGATGCAAAAGATGCTGTTGCGACACAGCAAGAAAAAGATTACGTAATCACCATTGTCGATGAAACAACACTCAGAGAAGCAGTAAAAGAGACACTCTCTCTCTTTCGTAACGATATAAGAACAACGCATCAGGCAGTTGCAGCAGCTCGTGAGGCAGTAATAAAAGCAGTTACGTTAATCCATCAAGAAATCCCTAATACGTCTACAATAGAATAAGCTATGGAACAACAACCTATACCATCTCAAGCGCCCCAGACGCCTCCATCAACGCCCATCCAAGATCCGGGAGTAAATGCACAAGCAAATAAAAAATCTCTCTATCTTATTATATCCATCATTGCTCTTGTTATCCTCTTTATTAGCATGATTCTTTTTATGATTATCAATCAGACTACCAATCAAGATGCCTCCTCTCTTGCTCCACAAGTGTCATCACCCACCTCTTCCATAACACCCTCTATTACAACGACATCCTCTAGTGATGTTGAGGAAATCAACGCTCTTGATACGGGAGATCCAACGCAAGAGCTTACTATTCTTGATCAAGACGCAGCAGGCCTCTAACTTTTTCCTCCTTTTCAAGCCTGATTTGCTTTAGTATAATCTTGCAAATTCTTTCTCTTCTTTGAAATTATCCACAAATTGGGGTAAGCTGCCTATTCTTTGAGGAACATTTTTATGTATCTTATATTTATATTCTTACGTTTTATAGCACTTTTTTTTATCATCATTGGTAATCTAGCTATCTTGATAGTAAAACTTTTTGTTCTCTTGGCATTAAGTATTTTACATGGAGTCAGAAAAATATGTGCTCTAGGCCTTCATGCCATTGTTAGTACTACAAAAACTACGCAAAAAGCCTTGTCAAACCTCAGGCATCGAAAAAAAGTTAAAAAGGAAAAAAGGAGAAAGAAAATCTTTTTTCATCAAACAACACTCATCAAGATTCGGTATTTTTTGATAGGGTTTATCTTCTCTTTTTTCTTCATATTTCTTCCTCTTGTTTTTATTGTCTTTCTCCAAGACCTCCCTCATCCAAAAGAATTAACAACAAGACAAATCCCCCAAACAACAAAGATTTATGCTAGAGATGGTGAGCTCCTTTATGAAATTTATGCATCTCAAAACAGAACGCTTGTTCCCCTCTCGAGCATACCGCTTTCTTTAAAAAATGCCACCCTTGCTATTGAAGATAAAAATTTCTATCGCCATCCAGGGTTTGACATCTCCTCAATTCTTAGAGCATTACAAACAAATAATCATGCTGGCAAGATACTACAAGGAGGGTCTACTATTACTCAGCAGCTTATCAAGTCCTCAATGCTTTCTCCTGAACAAAGCATTGAGAGGAAAGTAAAAGAAATTATTCTTGCCTTCTGGGCAGAGAGGATATACACAAAAAATGAGATATTGGAAATGTATTTTAACCAGGTCCCTTATGGAGGCACAGCATGGGGAATTGAAGCGGCATCTGAGATTTACTTTAACAAACACGTTAAAAATCTTTCTCTTGCCGAAAGCGCTTTTCTTGCAGGTTTGACATCTGCGCCATCCACCTACTCGCCCTTCTCTTCAACGGAAAACGTTTGGAAAAATCGACAAAAAGAAGTTCTCTCACGAATGGTAAAACTTTCTTATATTACTCAAAAAGAGGCAGACACAGCAGCAAAAGAAAAGCTCATCTTTAATACACAGCAAGCCGCTTTTAAAGCACCACATTTTGTGAATTATATTCGTGACTTTCTTGTTAACAAGTATGGCATCGCGATGGTTGAAAAAGGTGGTCTTCAGGTAAAAACTACTCTCGATCTTAGCCTCAATGATACAGTTCAAAAAATTGTTTCAGAAGAAATAGCAAAAGATGGGTATCTTAACATCTCAAATGGCGCAGCAGTTGTAACAAATCCTCAAAACGGAGATATTCTTGCGATGATTGGAAGTAAAAACTTCAATGATCCGACAAGCGGCAACGTCAACCTTGCCACATCTCTTAGACAACCAGGGTCATCAGTAAAAATTATTACCTATAGTGCTGCTTTAGAGAATGGGTTTACTGCAGGGTCAATCATTGATGATTCTCCTATAAGCTTTAATCTTGGTACAAGTATCTACTCTCCTGTTAACTATGACGGGAAATATCGCGGAAAAGTCCCTCTTCGCATCGCTCTTGCAAACTCTCTTAACATTCCTGCTGTAAAAATCCTTTCCCAAATCGGTGTCCCAACAATGATAAAGCTTGGTAAAGATATGGGCATTAGGAACTGGAATGAACCAGAGAATTATGGCCTCTCACTTACTCTTGGCGCTGCTGAGGTAACTATGCTTGATATGGCAACGGTTAATGGTGCGCTGGCCAATCAAGGGAAAAGGGTTGATCTTAATCCCATACTTAAAATTACTGACTACAAAGGGGCTACTCTTGAGGAAAAAAGAGAACCATCAGGAACACAGGTTCTAACACCTGCAACGTCTTATATCATCTCAGATATCCTTTCAGACAACAAGGCTCGAAGCATGGCGTTTGGATCGTCATCCCCGCTTGTTATTCCAGGACATAAAGTCTCTGTCAAAACAGGAACTTCAGATAACAAAAGAGATAACTGGACAAATGGTTATACTGCAAATTTTGTGACCATTGTGTGGGTTGGGAATAATGACAATACCCCCATGAGCCAAACTCTCGCATCAGGTATCACTGGAGCAGCCCCAATCTGGAATAAAATTATGACCCAGCTTCTTTCTCAAAAAAAAGAGCCTACAGTAAGCCCACCGCCTGATATTATTGCCGTCCCTTGCTTTGGAAGAACTGAGTACTTTGTCAGAGGTACTGAGTCACAGAGCTCATGCAGAACAAATTTTCCTTCACTTACTCCAAAAACTCCTTAACCCTCAGATCAATACTGAAGGCTTTTTTTCATATGTTGATATGAGGAGATAAAATCCTTTGTGTGAAATAATGCAGATGTAGCTACAAACCTGCTAGCTCCTGCATGCATAGCTTGTAATATTGTCTTATCATTTATCCCTCCGTCAACTGTTATAGAAAGATTATCGTGAATTTTATGAAATGACGAAATTTTTTCAAGCCTTTCAGGAAGAAGGCTTTGCCCTGACTTTCCAATTCTCTCTCCGGTAAAAAGAAGCAACGTATCCAAATTTTCAATCGGCACGTTTATTGCAGAAATACTCGTCAACCCATCAAACGCAAGGCCTACCTCACCAAGCTCTCCTGCTTTAGCTACAAACTCTTCTTGGCTATCCATCATTTCAATGTGACCTAAAAACCTCCTAAATCCAGCTTGAGCAAATTGCTCCAAATACACAATAGGGTTTTTAACCATCATATGAACCTCAAGATACAATGATCGGGTGTATTTCTTAAATGGTTGTGGGTCTAGGAAAGTTTTTTCTGGAGTCAAAACTCCATCCATAATATCAATGTGAACAGTGTTGGTAACTTGGGATGCAAGTTCAAGCTTTTCCTTAATGGCTTCCCACTCTTTTTCTAAAATACCCGGAATTAATTCAAGCATGATGTTCAAGGCTTTCAATTTTTGCAATTCGTCGAAGATACCTTTCTTGAGGAACAAAATCGGTTTCCAAAAACTCTTCTACAAAAGAGATCGCATCCTCTTTTGAGAGTGTATCAGCTGATAATGAAAGAATATTAATGTTATCATCCTGTCTAGCAAGACGAATTTCCTCCAGACTATGACCAACGGCACATCGTATCGAAGGAATTTTATTAGCTGCGATACACATCCCTACTCCACTTCCGCAAAGTAATACTCCAAAAGCATCAGGAGTCGTGCTTACTTTTCCTCCTACTAAAGTTGCGAAATCGACAAAGTCATCTGTTTTGTTTTCTTGATCTGCTCCCATATCAACAACAGAATACTTTTTATCCATTAAAGACTTTACGATCTCATTTTTAAGCTCAAATCCTCTATGGTCTGCTCCAATAAAAATTGTTTTCATAACTTTCTCTCTAAATCTTCTTTCTCAAGTAACCCCTTCTGAGCTCCCATATGACCAATAACCGATGCAGCATTATGTGCCCCAAAAAGCATTGCGTCTTTAATAGAGTGTTTTGAAAGCATCGCTGCCAAAAATCCAGATGCAAAAGCATCCCCTGCTCCCGTCTTTTCAATAACAGGACACGCTATTTTCTCCTGGTAATACGCTTGCCCTTGACTATCTATAGCATAGGCTCCTTTTTCTCCATCGGTCAAGCACACTGTCATTGACCCTTTTTTTTGAAGAGCAGTCAGAAGGTCTTGGGTTGGTAATTTTTCCCCTACTATTTTTTCTGCCTCTTCTTTATTGACAAAAAGGACGGTAAGAAGTGGAAAAAGAAAAGAAAATGATTCAGCGCCGTCTAAAAGCTGTATCGATCCTGGGTTAAAGGCAAGAAGCGTGTGGTGTTTTTGCACATACTCTGCCGCCTTTTTATAGGTAGGTAACCAGGAGTGACCAAGGGAGGTAAGATAGATAAGTCTCGTTTGAAAAGAACTAAAATCAAAATTGTGTTCTCTTTGCTGATGATGGGTAAAAAGTATCCGTTCATTCTTATACTGTAGTCCAACAGATAAAGAAGTCGTCCCTTTTCCTTTATGTAAAAGCTCCATCTCTACCTTTTCTTTTTCTAAGTCATGCAATATTTTACTGCTTAACTCGTCTTCACCAACCTCTGCCATCAAAGCGCTTTTATAACCAGTTCTTCTAAGTCCTACAGCAACGTTTGCAGCATTCCCTCCCATCTGCAAATCATATCCATCCAGTGGAATCTTTTGCCCAAGCCCTATTCTAAGCTCGTTAGTATGAGAATCAGCTCGAACTAAATTTGCGTGATCAGAGAGATGCAAGAAAGCATCGATAAGAACATTTCCTATCGTGACAACGTCATATATCATGGAAGATTTTTATTCAGCGCCCACTATAACTATAGCATCAGCTGATGAAGATTCAGCAAGCGTTTCAACGGTGCTTGCCACTTCATAGGTTGAGGAAAGATCTTTTTTTAGCTGAGATAGATTTGATGATTTACTTTTTTTTATTTGAATTTCTGTTTGCTGATAATCAAACGTATCGGCATTGCCTGCTGAAGTAATAAGATATCCTTTTTCTTTAAGAAATGAAGCCATTACACTTGCTGCGCCTGATTTTCCAGAGCCGTTAAGAACCTCTATGCGAAGCTTTGCCGTACTCGTTGGCTCCTGTGTTGGTGATAGTGTTGTCTTTTTTCCTGTTGGAGAAGGTGTTGATGCCTGGGTGGCTTTAGGCGTCATCGAGGGAGTAACTGTCTTAGCAACACTTGTTGGCGTTGGGGTTACAGTTGGTACAGAAGTAGGAGCAGCACTTGCCTGCTTTGATCTTTGAGGACTCAAAAAGTAATTTCCAAAAAAAATTGCTCCCCCTATAAGAAGAACAAAAATACTTACATATAAAAATGCCTTTTTTTTAGGCGATGATGGTTCTCGATTGGTGTAAGAGGAGAGGTTAGGAAATTCGTCTGCCATAAGTTTGCAAAAGTATTCCTGAGTTTATCATACTTTTTCGAGTTTGCAAGCGCTTGATGTTGCTTTTGTTTGCTATAATAGTTAGATGCCCAAATTCCTTCGTTATCTTTTTAGTATTGTTATCGTCATTATTAGCATCAGCACGCTTCCCATCACCAAAACATACTCTGATGAACTAGATGATCTTAATAAACAGATAAGTGATCTCACCTCTGCTCTTAATCAATCAGTTGCAGCAACAAAACCACTTGAGTCACAGCTTAACGCTCTTGAGTCACAAATCTCAGGGATTAAAAATCGAGTGTCTTTTGTTGAACAAGAAATGATTGTTAAAAAAAACAACATCGAAAAAGGGTATAAAAACATGGCAGCAAAGGAAAAAATCCTCAACCAGACAGTAAGAAATTACTATATCAAAAGCTACTACAATAGCCCTCTTTCTCTTTTCCTTTCATCAAATAATGCCTCTGACATAACCAGAATTCTTGCTTACCAACGAGCTAAAACAAATCAAGACAAAGAGATTATTACCAATATCGCCCTCACGCTTACTGACCTGGAAGAGAGGAAGGACCAACTTGAAAAGGAACAAAAAAAATTAATCGGCATTAAGTCTTCACTGGATGAGCAGTCAAGCAAACTAGACGGCGTAATTAAAGGGGCAAAGGCATATCAGGCTCAAGTTTCCTCAGAACTTGCTGCTTTAACAGCAAAACAAAATGAAATCCTCAGCGCAAGATCCGGAGGATTTACGGCAACCATGGGAGATAGTGATTTAGCTGATGACTACAATGCTTCCATTAAAGGATTTCGAGATAGCGCACCCGGCGGATCGTTTGCCGCTTTTTCCTTTGGAGCCTATACCCACCGAAAAGGCCTTAGTCAGTACGGAGCGCTTGGAAGAGCTAATGCCGGCCAAGATTATAAAACTATTCTCAAGGCATATTACGGAAAAGAGCCCGTATCAAAAGATACAGGCGGCGATATCAGTGTTTCTGGATATGGTTCCATGAGCTTTGAAGATCAATATCTTTTAGGAATTGCGGAAATGCCAAGCAGTTGGCCAAGAGAAGCTCTCAAGGCTCAAGCAATTGCTGCAAGGACCTATGCATACCGATACAAATCGCAAGGACAAGAAATCTGCGCGACAGAATCATGCCAAGTCTATAACTCAGGAAAAGCATCTAACCCTCCCGAAGCATGGAGACAAGCAGTTCAGGATACTCGCGGACAAGTTCTTGAGGATGTTGTCACCTATTTTTCATCAACCACTGGCGGCTATGTTAGTCCGCTTGGGTGGGATACAACAGACGGCAGTGGTGGCTCAAGCTTCTCAGAAAGGGCGTATGAAAAGCTCGCCGGATCTCCCTGGTTCTATAAATCCTGGTACAGAAAAGGCTATAGCTCCTCAGGTGATAGTTGTGGTCGTGCCAATCCCTGGCTCAATAGTAGTGAAATGGCTGATTTGATAAATGCTTATTATGTTATGTACGGAGGAGGAAGTGGAGCTGATACTGGGAGAGTTACCCCTGTTACTACCAGCTGTTGGGGAGGCAACCCATATAGCATGGACGAGCTTAGATCAATCTCATCCTCATATGGAGGAGGTATCTCATCAGTTTCAGGAGCTAGCGTTATCCAAGGAAATGGCTCCTCAAATGAGGTGGTGTTTCAGACCGATAAAGGAGAAAAAAGACTAAATGCAGGAAATTTCAAAACAGCATTTAATCTTCGCGCTCCTGGCTACATGTCGATCCCCCAAAGCGGATTTGCATTCTTTAATATTGAGCATAAATAGTCCTATATACATCCTTTAGCGTAATTGAGTATAATACCGATATGCCTGACTTGTACGTTGCGCAGCCTGATAAAGATCTGAGCATTCCTCAACCAGGAAAAGTTGTGATTAAGAAAAGGGAGATGCACCCTTTTGCCTCTTTCCACATTGCTCCAGAAGGCATTACGTTTGAAAATCAGGAAAAAGATGAAGAAATCTTACTATTCCTTCGTCGTCATTTTATTACCAATATTAACTGGATAGCAGGAACCATCGCTTTTACACTTCTCCCTATTGTCGTTTTTCTTTTTCACACACTACAGCTGGTTATCCTTCCCGAATTACCTCCTCAATTTCTTCTTGTCATCTTACTTTTTTATTATCTTATCGTCTTTGGCTATTTTTATATGAATTTTCTTAGTTGGTTTTACAACATAGCCTTAATCACAACCCTTCGAGTAGTTGATATTGATGTTGAAAATCTGCAAAGCAAAAATGTTGCAGCGACTGATATTGAAGGCATAGTAGATGTTGAATACATGCAAAGAGGCTTTTTCCAAAACTTTTTTGACTATGGCAATGTTTTGATCCAGACAGAAGGTATTAAATCAAATTTTGAATTTCTCAGAATTCCCCATCCCGCTAAAGTAACCGATGTCATTTCAGATCTTATATCAGGAAGGGAGATAGGATAATGGATTTTACGATATTTGAACAATTCGACTTTTTCCTTATTGTCAAAGCTATTATTCTTATTTTTCTTGGTCTCTATCTTATTTTTGCTATTCTTATCTTCAACAACATACGCTCTCTCAACAGAGTAGTTGTTATTCAAAAAACTCTTGGGTCCCCTTTTGTTCAAAGTATAGGATTTATCTACATTCTCGCAACGATTTTTCTTTTTTTACTAGCAATTGTTATACTATAAACAATGTCAGGAACAAATCTTAGTTTTGCAAAAATTGTCGCAACTCCAACTGCTTCAACATGGTCTCAGGCATATAACGCAGGGAGCCTCTTTATTGTCCTCTCTCTTTTAACAGAAGACGAAGCGCTCCAAGAAGAACTTCCTGCGTTTGGAAAAGAAATTCTAAATAATATTGAAGCTGAATTTTTCGCACTCGAGGAAAAATCTTTCGAAACCATAAAGCAAGCGCTTTCCCAGTCCACCCATCAACTTAATGAAAAAGTCTTGCTCTCGCTATCTCTTGCCTATATCAAAGAGGATACGCTCTATGGATTTATTCTTGGAGGAGGTCGAATCACTCTCAAAAGAGGCGAGAAAATCGGCACTATTCTTCACGAAGATCCAAAAGATGATCGCACCATCTCAAGCGCATCAGGATATTTATCATCAGATGATCTTGTTCTTCTTCAAACAACACAATTTCTCCAAAGCGTTCCCTCAAAAACCATTACTGAGGCTTTCGAATTTACTCTGCCAAGCGATATAGCCGAAACAATCTCTCCCCATATTCACGGAGAGTCAAACGGTGGAGCCTCAGCCATCATCATCTCATTTAAAGGGGTTGTGAAACCTGCACTAGATGAACAAATCCTACCAGAGACACAAGAGCCTCCTGATGAAAAAATGGAGACTGAGTCCTTTACGCCTGAGGCTACTTCCCACCAAGAAAAAACTTTCCAACATGAAGCCCCTCTTGGCCCAGAGGAACAAGAAAATAAAAAAGGGTCGACATTTAAACTTCCAACAATTACTTTTCCAAAAATTCAGTTATCAGCTCGTCGAAAAATGACTCTTGGGATTGCGGTTCTTCTTATCGGAGTTTTAATCGTCGCAAGTGTTCTTGTCCTTTCAACTAAAGAATCACAAAAAACCAAGGCCCTTTTTAATGAGATCTACACATCAGCTAAAAAAGATTACGACGAGGCTGAAGGACTTTTAAGCCTCAATAAATCACTCGCACACGATGACTATGAAAAGGCAAAGGAGACACTTGCAAAAGCTGATGGCAAATTCAAACCAGGATCTGATGAGGCTATAAAAATTGATGAACTCTCCCAAAAAATAAACGAGAGACTCCAAGAAACCGAAGGAGTAAGCAAGATATCAACAGCTGAAGTCCCAGACGACGATGCGCCACTTCTTGCTCTCAAAAAATCATCGGGTGTTATCGCGGTTGCTGAGGATGAGGACAATTGGTATACCCTTACTAAAACAGTTGTTGCAAAAATACCAAAATCCACCAGTAAGAAAGAGACTATTATTACCAATGATGAAGATTGGACAAAACCGGTGGGACTGGGAGTCTTCGGAGGAAACATATATGTCCTTGATACGAGTAAAGGCTTTTTAAAATTTGTCCCAACGAGCGATAGCTATGCACTTTCAACATATTTCAAAGAGGATAAGCCAAATCTTAGTAGCGCTGTATCCTTGGGTATTGATAGCTCAGTCTATATTCTTTTTTCCAACGGAACAATTGAGAAATATGCAAAAGGAATAAAAACAGATTTTGAAATCTCAGGTCTTAAAGACCAATTTTCAAAACCAACCTATCTTTTTGCTTCTCCTGATGTAAGCAATATCTACATCCTGGATACTGCTACCTCAAGGATTGTCAAGCTAAGCTCAGATGGCGCATTTCAAACAGAATACCAAGCTCCTATTCTCAAAAATGCAACCATCCTTACCGTATCAAATGATGAAAAGAGTGCTTTTGTTCTCTCAGGAGATAAAGTCTACCAGCTAACCTTTTAGGGTATGAAAAAGCCGCCGGTTTTAAGCCGGCGGCGCTAGGAAGACGCACTTGGAGGTGGCGTCTAGAACCTATCACGCGGAGCTATCTCCCGATCTGACAAGCTCCATCATTGACGGAACCCCCCAAGACTGAAGAAAGAGATCTCCACGCCTGTTTCCCTTCCAGAGACGAAGCAACCCACCGTTGTCAAGGTGGATTGTAATGAGTTTAATCCGTCCGTTTTTAACGAACCGAATCAAACCCGTCTCCACCTCTGTCTGCCTTGGACCAACTGATATCATCTCCTCACTGCTGAAGAGACTCAGATTCAGCTCGTCTTCGGGCAACAGTGGGACTGCATGGGCGTAGTACGTTTCCGCACTAGGGTTGAGCCTGAGGGTGATTGGACCAAGGTGGATCTTCGGCCGGTACATCACCTCAGACTTATCGCCCCACACGCCAAACAGGTAATAGAGAATTGCTTCTCTCCACCTGTTAGCCGCAAAGTTTGTTTGCCCGCTGATCTGGATCTCACGAGCAACTTCGCGCGGAAGGTTACTGAGCATCTTACTCCTCCTCGGAGCACTCTCTACCACCACACTCCTACACCATGTAGGAAGTGAGATAGAAAGGCTGCCGTTACGAGCGGCAAAGCAAGTAATTCTACCATATCCAGATAAATAAATCAATATTATAGGATATTCTCCAGTCTCATTTACTTTCATAAATATATTTACTATCATTAGGTCATGAAAATCCTCAACAAAAGAGCTCACTACGACTACCTCATTATGGAGACATTTGAGGCTGGAATTAACCTGCAAGGCCAGGAAGTCAAGGCTGTGCGCGAGGGTCATGCAGACCTCACAGGAAGTCATGCAAGGATTGTGGGAAGTGAGGCTTATCTTATTAATGCGAAAATCTTTCCGTATGAATTTGCCAGAACTCAGGACTACGATCAAAGTCGAACAAGAAAATTACTCCTTCACAAGAAAGAAATACTATCCCTTAAGCACAAAACAGACGGTACAAACTTGACAATCGTGCCTATTTGCCTGTATACTACGCATAATCTTATTAAGGTCGAATTAGCCTTGGGAAAGCCAAGAAAGCAGTTTGACAAGCGAGAGCAGAAAAAAAAGCGTGACCTTAATAGAGAAATGACTTCCCTCCTCAAGGTACGCTAGAAGATCCTTTACAGTTGAATCGATATTCACTTTTACCTAAGAGGTAGCCATCCTTCGCTGAGGCTACGGCGGGTAAAAGGGGATGATTTGATTCGACGGATATAGTACCTTAATAACTGCAAGCCGACGCTGATCTTTAAGTCGTAAAAAGAAGATCAAAAATAAATGCTAAAAACAGCATTTCAGCCTTGAAGGCAGAGCGTGACGCCATTTTGGCAGAACTCTCTAACCTTGGAGGTTTCCGACCCGCTTACGCACTAGCTTAAGCACTAAGGAATGTTTATGATGTCTTTCCCAACGGGACATTATGAGCATAAAACAGTTGGGTCAAGGATCACATCTCGTTTTGTGTGATACCAGATTTTTAAAACGTAGACTTTCTTATACCTGTTGACTGGCCACGGGAAAGCGACACAAAAATAATCAACTACGCTTGTAGATGTTAGTAAGACACTTTTTCGGACTCCGGATCACACCCGGACATCTCCACCGCGTCAAACGCGGCTTCGCTCTTCGCAAGAAGAGGAGGTCGCGTTTTTTGTTATAATTGACGCGGTGATCGCGTTTGACGCGACACCAAAAAACATCATATGACTGAAACGTCAGACGTTTCAAAAAGACATTTCTATGTCTATATTCTTCATAGTCTCAAAGACAAGGGTCTTTATATCGGCTTCACGAGCAATCTCAAAACTAGAATAAAAACTCACATTCAAGGTAATGTTCCCGCAACGCATGCCCGCCTCCCAGTTAAGCTCATCCATTACGAATATTTTATAAATGAAGATGACGCTAAGGCTCGAGAAGAATTTCTTAAAAGCGGTTATGGGAGAAGGCAGTTAAAATCCATCCTCTCACGAACTCTAGGTGCCCTTCCGCAACAAACACCTTATTTAGTCCTATAGCCTTGATTCTCATTACAATCTTTGTTATACTCTCCCCTACAGCACGCGCTGTTTTGTACATTTACAAAGAGAGGATTGCATCTGTGGCACAGCTACAAGTGACAACCGAATGCGACGTTCCAAGTTTTGCAAAATTTCTATACCATGCTAAAGAGATGCTGGAAATACATCTTGAGTCAGGCAATTCCAGTACTGGGGAGTACACATGGGGACGCGCACTCCATAAAGGATATGCCCCCACTCCTTCCTTCAAGGCTAGCGAGGGAAATAAAGGTCATACCGTTGTCTCTATTCGCACAGCAAAAGTGCCAGAGACAGTACCTGATTGGATACAAAAACTTCTTGATACGTACGAGGAGTTCCTGAAGGGATGGCCAGATGATCTCGTGCAAAAAGTTACGATCACATACACCTTTTCTTAGCCCTGAAGGGTATGCATCCAGCAAAACGATTAACCTGTGACGTTGCTATCTAGACAAAGGAGTATATACAGATGTTTAATCCTGTATCTCGTCTCAAAAAACGTCTCAGCCATGTCAGAGAGGACAGATGGCACTACCAAGCTTTTTCTATGGTTTGGGGAAGAAAAGCTGAAAGCTGGGTCAAAAAGAAAGCCTGTACGTATTATTGGTTTTACCTTCCCACGTCATTTCTAGCAATAGGCTTCCTTTCCATACTAATGGTAGTCATCTGGGCAATTGGCGCCTTTTTAGGATACCGTCCAAAATTCAGAGGCGGAGAAGATAAGCCTGGCAGTGAACTTTTCTACCCCCACAAACGATGGAGTAATGGCAAAAAAATGCACGTTACTCCTTTTGAGGCTGTTTGCGTACTCTTCACCGCGGGATTTGTATTCCTTGGCGGACTATGGATCGCCGACAATCTCTACACGGTCAAGCTTGTCGGAATTGGAATCGCATGCCTCTTAGCACTTGGTGCATTTGTCTATCTCTTTCTCAAGGGATGGAATGTGCCTGTGATTAAAAAAACCAGAGGCATTGCTAGTATTTCTGCATCGCGATTTTGGGGATGGGCTTGCCCAACTCTCATCGTCGAACCATCTGAGGCCAATGAGGCAGAGGAATCACCTCAGCCCTCTACTTCCTAACAAATACTTTTTCTATCCCCGCCGTAATCCGGCGGGGTTTTTCTTTGGAAAAAATTCTTAAATACCATCCTATAACGTTTGACTTTAACCTCTACGCTAACTATAATTCCTTAATCTCGCACGACTTTGTGCGACAGTCGCTCTTTATCACTATCAGTCAAAAAAGAAAGGCGCAACATGGAAGGTGCTCAAATCTCGGTGAGCGCAAACCGAAAAACGACAACCAAAGATGGGCTAATCTTAGAAGTCAACGAGGTCATTATCAGCGCGGATGTAGCTTCGACTTACCATCCTGATGGCTACTCATTGCTAAGACGATTCACAGGGCTTGAGTATGGAAACTATCAAATGCGAACGCTTCTGAGTGTTGCTTGTAACATACGAGGAGGCATCAGGCTTTTTCCTGCACTAAATATTACTGAAGGACAAATCCTGCGCATCCGTTTCCGACAAAACACCTTCAATGACTACGACATTATGGAGGTTATGAACAATACTGCGTACAGTAACGCAGCCTGAGCTTGTCCCCAGGGGCTTTATGCATCCTGGGGATTTTATTCTCCATGCGCGAGTGCCAGCCCATATACCTTTTTATAACCAACTTTCTTCAATGTCTCAGTTGCTGAGACAAATGTCGCCCCACTAGTCACAACATCATCAATTAAAAAAATTGTCTTCCCGAAATCACTTTTCATACCACGAAAAATAAATGCATCTTTCATATTTTCAAGTCTCTTTCTTTTATCAAGGCCAAATTGTGGCAACGTATTTTTAACTCTTTTGAGCATAGGGAGCGTAGGATTTCCAAATCGCTTTGATAATTCTTTGCTTAATAGCTCAACCTGGTTATATCCTCTCTGAATCTTTTTACTTGTATGAAGAGGGATGGGAACAAAAATACTATCCTTTGTGTACGACCGATAAAGCTCCTCATGCGCAAGAAGTCCTTCATAAAATAGATCTCCTAAGACCTCTCTCAGATCTGATAAAAATGGTCTGAATTTATATTGATAAATAAGCTTTTTACAAAAGTTGTTATAAACAAGACTTGGGAAAATGCCATCAATCCCAGATCTTTTTAAACACCCAGGATGGGTCAACCCGTTAAGTGATGCTTTGCCACACATGCCACATAGTCCTCCTGAAATGAATGCTAATTTAACAAAGCATTTAGCGCAGATATACGATCCAAACGATTTACACTGAACACATTTCTTAGGAAAGATGATATCTCGCAGATCCACAGACTCAGTGTAACAAATCTTCTTACAAATGCTATAATGTTTTTCTTATCTTTGATGGATCAAAATGCTAAGCATTTTGAATAGGAGGAGTCGCATAGTTGGTCCATTGCGGGGGCATGCTAAGCCTCTGAGCCTCTAAAAGGGCTCGCGCAGGTTCAAATCCTGTCTCCTCCGCACTTGCCTGACTGGATTTGAATGCCGGACTGATGGTGAGCCTGCGAACCTGAAGGAGGCGGGGTTGCGAGGATCGCGTGAGCGAGAACTTGTGACCAAATCCTGTCTCCTCCGCATTTTCCTGTATAATCTTTCTATGGACTCAAAGTCAAAAATTTCTCCGCTTCAAACCTATCTTAAAGAAATTGTTTATGGTGGTAATGACGGTATTGTTACCACATTTGCAGTTGTTGCAGGATTTACTGGAGCAAGTCTTGGTAACAATATCCCTCAGTATTCTTTTCTTACAGTTTTTCTTTTCGGATTTGCAAATCTATTTGCTGATGGTGCATCTATGGGGCTTGGAAATTTTCTTTCCCTGCGCTCCGAGCAAGATATGTATAAAACAGAGCAAAAAAGAAAGCTTCAAGAAATCTCATCAGATCCAGAAAAGAAAAAAGAACAAACAATCAATTTGCTACTCACAAAAGATTTTTCAAAAGAAGAAGCCGAAAAGTTAGCATCGATCTATAGCAAAAATAAAAAATACTGGGCACAATTCATGCTCAGCCACGAGCTAGAGCTCGCAAATCCCCTTGGGGAAAATCCAATCTACACAGGCATTGCAACGCTTGCATCATTTATCTTTTTTGGCTCTATCCCGCTTCTTCCCTTTTTCTCTACCTCATCAACACAATATGCATTTACCAACTCGCTTATTGCTACCTTTTCTGCGCTCGTCCTTTTGGGAATTTTACGCTGGAGAATTACCAGAGAAACTATGCTACGCTCAATCCTGGAGATCGTAGCTGTTGGGTCAATAGCCTCATTACTTGCCTACCTCATTGGCACACTTTTTACAATCTAACCACTTGACAAGATGTTAGCACTCGTGATATAAAAGTGCTAATACGAGGAGGTGAGAAAAAATGGCAATCATTAGATGGAACCCATGGAACATCCAATCAATGCTTGAGGACGACTGGGATCTTCCAACAATCCCTGGCATCTCGCGCCTAGCAGGACAGGGACTTAATCTCTATGAAACAGAGGACGCAATCGTAGCCGAGGCAGCGCTACCTGGCATCCCTGAGGATAAAGTCGATGTCTCAATTGATGAGGGAGTAGTCAGAATTACTGCTACTCATGAACAAAAGCAGGAGGACAAAGATAAAAGGCGTTACTTTATGACGTCTATGGCTCAGTCCTACAACTACTCATTCCGTCTCCCACAAGGCGTCGAAGCAGAAGAGGAACCCCAAGCAGAGCTAGACAATGGCGTTCTGCACTTAATATTCAAAAAAGTACAAAAGGCAGAACCTAAAAAAATCAAAGTAGCTAAAAAAGCAAAAGCTACTGCCTAACTCTTAGGGTAAAAATAAAAAAGCTCCGTTTACCGGAGCTTTTTTGCATGAAAAACCCGTCGTTCACTTTCGTTACTAGACGGGTATGTATTATTCAATCAAGGATCGTAAAAAAACTACTCAAGCGTTGGGTAGAGGCCTGGCTTTTTAAGGTCAATTGCCTCAAGCTCTGCTCGCGTCACCAAAAGAGGCTCTGCAGTGTCAGAGTAGCGATGTGGTGAGCACCAAAAGGTATATCGGGCCGGAAGACCAAAGGGATGACACTCTCTACTTGGCAATCCTGGAAATTGTCCCGCCGTGATAAAGTCACCCTCATGGAAATGCCCATAGTGAATATCAAAGCCGAACTCTGTTCCCATTGCGTCCATGACTTCGTTTAGGTGCGTTGAGCCATTGGGGCTCTTCATAGCATCTATGCCTATGGCACTATCTCGAACCTCTTTGGGCGTATATTCGCTTATCGGCCACAGCGTCACATATACCTCTCTTGTCAGATTCTTTGACCCATCTAAAAGAAAGGCAAGAATTTGCTTGGAAAGAGGCTTTCCTTGCTTTGAATGAAAGATGAGATACTTAAGAGCAGCGATCTGCTTATCGGTAACCACGAATTTCTTCTCCTTGATAAAGAGCGAATAATGCGTAGGATCATAGCAGAATACTATAGGAAAGACAACCCAATAGAAGATTTGTAAAGGTATTTGGCAAAGAGAGCGAGATTTCCCCCTCCGGGGGACCTTGCTTCTCATCTCGCTATATGCGGAGAGAGCGAGATTCGAACTCGCGGAAGGCGTGAACCCTCAGATGTTTTCAAGACATCCGCACTAGACCACTATGCGACCTCTCCAATAAGCTAACTATATCCCAAAACAGATACAAAGTATATCAGATCTAAAGACGTAAGAACAAGCAGTCTGCCCTTTACTTGACGCACGAGAGAGAATTCTAATACTATACATATATGGATCTGCCTGAAAAACTACTTTCTGCCCCTGATGAAAAACTCCTTCCCGAGCACATAGGACAACAAGACCAGTCCTTTAATGGCTATCAAATCCAGACCCTTGTCTCTTGGGCTGCTCCCGGAAGACCATTTCAAAAAAGAACGAAAGAATTTTTTCTCAATATTCTTATTATCATGCTTCTGGTAGAAATTATTCTTTTCCTTTTTTCTCAATATCTTTTGATGGTTCTTGTTCTCACGCTCGCATTTCTGGCCTATGCCCTCAACAGTATCCCCCCCCATGATTTTCATTACAAAGTAACAACAGAGGGTGTTATGGTTCAGGATCATTTTTACCTCTGGCAGGAACTTTATGATTTTTACTTTAAAAAGCAACATGGCGCTGACGTTCTTATCATAGGCACCAAGCAATGGTATCCAGGAGAACTAACGATTGTTTTGGGGGAAATGCACAAGGATCACATAAGAGACGTACTGCTTCCCTTCTTGCCCTATCGAGAATACATGAAACCAACTTTTATGGAAAATGCCTCAAGCTGGCTTGAAAAAAATTTCCCACTCGACAGAAAAAGAAATAATCCTGCCTAGTATTTGATTCGTTTTTGAGAATTCGATACAATACGCATAGTATTTATCCTACAAACTATATAGTATTTATTTGTTCATTTTTATTGCTTTTTGTTACTTTTATAGGATAAAATCGTTTACCGTTTTACTCTCGTAGCTCAGTTGGATAGAGCGCAACGTTGCGGACGTTGAGGTCGGAAGTTCGAATCTTCTCGAGAGTACCAAGGAGAGGTCGCATATCAAGCGTGAGCGAAGACTCCCGTAAGGGAGATGGTCTCACAGATTGGACAGTAATAAACGGTAAGGAATTATAAGGAGAGGTCGCATAGTGGTCTAGTGCTGCGGTTTCGAAAACCGCTGTTCGCCATATGGCGAACCGGGAGTTCGAATCTCCCCCTCTCCGCCTTCGGTCGCCATAGCTTTAGCGAAGGCGACATGATAGATATAAGTTCGTGCCATAATAAAGATATGAGCATCAATTTTGGGCGACCTTCGGCGGACGATGTCCGCTTGATGAGATTATAAGTATATGAAATTTGAATTTTCAGCTGGAGGAGTAGTTTTTCAAAAAAAAGGCAATCAAACGCTTGTTCTTGTCGCGCAGCATTCTGGACATCATGGATGGGGCTTTCCAAAAGGATTGATTGGAGACACAAACAAGTCAGAATCAAAAGAAGAAACTGCTCTTCGAGAAGTCAAAGAAGAAACAGGCATCATTGGCGAGATTATCCACACTCTTTCCCCACAAACATATTGGTACGCTTGGGAGGGAGAAAAAAATAAAAAGACAGTTTATTTTTTCGTCATGAGATTTGTCTCAGGAGATACTACCCAACATGACTTTGAGATGGAAAATGTAGAGTGGATCGATAGCAATGACGTTGAAAATCGCCTTACTTTTAAAACAGATAAGGCAGTTTGGGAAGAAGCAAAAGAATATATATTCACTCAAAATGCGTAGCATTTTGAAGAGGAGAAAAACTCCATGAAGCGAAACTTTTTTTAAAAAGCAAAGTGGAGCGATAAGGAGTTATTTCGACGAGGAGGTGTCGCCTAGCTGGTCCATGGCGCAGCACTGGAAATGCTGTGAGCTTCACGCTCACGTGGGTTCGAATCCCACCACCTCCGCCTTCGCTCGCCGAAGCGAGCTACGGCGGACAAAGTCCGCTTAGTAGATCGCGAAGGAGAGCTTAATATGTGGTACGTGTATTTATTAAAGTGTGCAGATGGATCACAATATACAGGTTGCACAGACAATTTAGAGGATCGCATAGAACGTCACCAAAGAGGATATGTCCCAGCTACGAAATCCAGACTGCCTGTTCGGTTAATCTCATATTTCACGACTTCGAATAAATATACTGCTTTTAATTTCGAAAAATATCTAAAGTCAGGTTCAGGACGCGCTTTTGTTAAAAAACATAAACTAATAGAATAACTACCTATAGATCTCTTCAGCTAGCTATACGCTTTACAAAGAAGAATTTTATGTTAGACTGAGGCTAGCATGATATTATTTTCTTACATTTGTACTTTAACAAGCAGTTGATTAACCCTGGCAGCAGCTTTTCTCTTGATAAAAAGGGCAAGGCTGCTGCCAACTTGCGCCAGTGTGGTGCAAAGGGTTGCAAAAAGAAATGGAGAAAAAGATGGGTACACGTCATTACGAAATCCGTGACAATGAAGGAGGCTTTATTGACTCGTTTTCAGTAACGAGTTATGAATTTCCATCAGTTGATAACGCCATTGGGTGGATCTCAATTTTCATTTTTACCTTTACCTGGTGGCTTCTCAAGCTCACTGTAAAATTCTTTTTTTCCCTGGCGTGGATATCTCTTAAACACCTATGGGGATTTGGCATATTTATTTCTATTGGCTCCATCTATTTCAAGAACACAGACCCCCACATGGCATCTCTTATGCTCTGGGGAGGGTTTGCGTTTTTTTGCTTCATTGCGATCCTACGAATCTTCTATGCAATGTGTAGTGCAACACTTGAACATCTCAGGGGTTAATCACCAAAAGACAGCCGAAATCGGCACAACAAGCATCCTACACAGGTAGGAGCACGAGAGAAAGGAAAACCGTCAATGCCTACCAAGCATTACGAAATTCGTGATAATGAAGGAGGCTTTATTGACTCGTTTTCAGTAACAAGATACGAAGCCCCTTCAGCTGATGGCATTATTGAATGGGTGCTAACGTTCTGTTTTACCTTTGCCATATGGCTCTTTATTCTTAGTCTCAAGCTAGTATGGAAGGGTTTTCTTCCATTGCTCTGGATTTCGATCAAAAATCTATGGGGCTTTGGCATATTTGTCGCCATTGGATCAATCTATGTTGAGAAATTCGACCCCACACTCTCATCGTATATGCTCAAGGGAGGACTTGGGTTCACTTTGCTTGTACTTATGCTACGGGCTACATACCAACTGGCTCTCATCAGAGAAGCCCGATAAATGGCCTATGCTGAGACATTGAAAGAAGGCAAGTCCGCAAATGGCGGGTCTGTCTTTTCACTACAACATTACGCCGCGGTATCCCCGCGGCGTTTTTCTTTTGTCCTAAACTTGACAAAAACCATCACAATAACCCACACTTAAGATAGTTCTTCGTATGCGACTGCCCATAAAAATCATTTCATGCATCATGCTTCTTCTTGTGTTTTTTGCTGTACAAGGTAGAACCGCATCACCAATCTACGCACAGACCTCACTTGTGCCCACCTCCACCTCAACCAGCGTTGACATGCAAAAAATTCTCATCAATATGAGCTCTGCCATTGGATGTTTTTTGTCTGGAATCGATATCGTCAATCCTCAAGCAGAATGCGTAGGCATTAACCCTGCCTCAGGAAATTTAGAGACCGCTCCTTCTCAGCAAAAAATAGGCGGTGTTGTCGGGACAATGACTAATATGATTGGTTTTATGTATCAAAAACCAGTCTCAACGTCTGAGTCGATGAAATATTTTGCCAACAATTTTGGCATAGCCAAACAAACTTACGCTCAAAATACAGGCTTTGATAAATTAAGCCCACTTCAAGAGATGTGGCTTAAGCTTCGCAATATCACCTTTGTTGCGATGGTCCTTCTTTTTGTCTTTATAGGCATGGGCATTATGCTAAGAGTTAAGATAAATCCCCAGACTGTAATGTCTATCCAAAATCAACTTCCCAAAATTGTCCTCACGCTTATTTTTATTACGTTTTCTTTTTCTATAGCAGGTCTTTTGGTGGACGCGATGTGGTTTAGCACCTATACCGGCATCAGTATTTTAGTCCCGGATAAAGTAAGTTGCACCGATCCTCAAGATCCTAACAACCTTACGTCTCTTGAAACTCATCAAAGCGAAGCTATCAAAGCAGCAGCCAATCGCCAACTTCTCAACAACCCCATTGTCTACCTCAATGAGTTATTTGGGAACTCAACAGGATGCCAGGGAAGCTTCGATGGTATTACAGGCACCTCAATTGACGCGGGTGGGACTATTGGAAATATTATTGCTGATACCATCACCGAAACTTTAGATCTCAAAGACGGAAATTGCTCTGCAGATTTTTGGAACACACTTGGATCATGTGCTCAATCAATTCTCCATGGAATTGTCAAGGTTATTGCAGATATACTTTTTACAGTTGTTATCCTTTTTGCTCTCCTTTATGCTATGGTGAGGTTATGGTTTGCGCTCCTTCGAGCTTATGCCTACACTCTCATTGGGACTATGCTTGCCCCACTTTATATTGGAGCAGGGCTTATCCCCGGAAGCAAATATGGTTTTACTGCATGGCTTAGATATATGCTCGCCCATTTATCTGTTTTCCCTGTGACAGCATTTTTCTTTGTCGCAGCACGCGTTGTCTCTACTATCCCAACCTATGATCTTAATAACGCTACTGCTCCTGCTGGCACCTACTATCTCCCTCCACTTATTGGAAACCCAGCAATCACCAATCATATTCAAGGAGTCCTTGTTGTTGCCATTCTTCTTATTACTCCTGAAGTCCTCACTATCACTCGCCAGACATTCCACTCAGAACCTAACAAATTGGTCAGCGGCGCTATACAGGGAGGATTTGGCAGAGGATTTGCTCCAGCACTTGCCGGTCCACGAGCATACATAAAGAGATCATTTGAATTTGATCCCCATAAAGGTCGTGCGGGCACATGGGCTACAAGAATACGAAAAAGGGGTTTTATCAATAGATTCTTAGGAGATAGTAATTATGGAAGGTATGAGAGAGGCTTCGAGCACTACACAGGAAAACGAAAGTCATAAAAAGAGGTAAGAATAATTATGGCTTTACGCCTTTTATACTAGCCTTTCCAACATCTTTAAATGTATCTTTGAGCGAAAGCAATAAGTCCATAAAAAACGCTCTTCTCATGATCTGCCCCTCAGTTATTCCGGCTTTTTTACGCATCCACTGAATTTCCTCTTCACTAAGATTCTTTCCTTGCTCTCTTGATTTCTGCATATTGAACTCATCTCCTCCGACACCATCACCTATTGTCTCTAGTGCCTCGATAACTTCGTTATAGATCCAGTCATTGTATTTTGGATCGCTACTATGCCTATCGCGATGAGCGTGTATCTCAGCAGCAATTCTTCCCCATGCAGCTCTCCTCCAAAGCATATGTTTATGTTCCTTGCTTGCAAGCTTTGACCAATCAATTTTATCAACCCAATTTTTGGCATCTATTTTAATATCTTTAATGTCTTTTCTCACAATTGCATGCCCATCCTTGTCTTTTATCTCATTTCCCTCTGCATCTTTCTCCTTATGCCAAAACGCTTCAATGTCTAAAAGCTCTCTTCCAAACATCGCCTCAGCAAGATGCACTTCCATATATGGCTGACACCTAGGATCAGTATCCCGTCTTGGATCGCCCTCTTTATATCGCTTTCGATATTCTTTATAAGAGGGGTTATGAGTACGCACCATTTTTGAGAGATCTAGCCCCGCATAGGTAGACCATGCATAACGCATGGGTTTGAAGAAGTTTTCTTTAAGTGCTTTTTCAAATGCACCTCTTTCGAGTTGAAGACCGTATAGAAGATCGTGCTTGACAAATTTTTCAAGTTTTATTTCCTCGGTATTCATAATCTGTCCATAAATGGCAAAAACTCTATTCATATGATCGACAGTAAATGACCGCATCGTATTGTCAGCAAATACAAGCTGAGAAGAAGCCTTGTAATAATCTTCTTGAGATCCTTCACTGGCAGACAGCATATCCTCCAAAACTTCAATTGACATTTTGCCATCCATGACCATCGTCCCATTCATCATGTCTGTTGCAAGCTGCTTAAACATATGAAGCGTTTTAGGATTGCCAAAGGCACCAATCCTGGTTGGACTTGCCTGCTTTGCTCGATACTCCTCAGTATTTTGAAGCTTAGACCACGCATCAAATCCAACAGCAAATGTATCATTTCGCGCAGCAGCTCCTGTCCACCTGGCCATAGAGAGCGCAAAAGTATTTGCATAGCTAACAGTCGTAGTATCTTTTTTACGAACTCTCTCTCCCTCTGATCCATCTGCAGCCTTGTGCTTGACTTCCCTTCGTCTGTAATTACCATACTCATCCTTTGTAGGCTTTCCATCCACATCTTTAATAATCTCTGTTTCATAGACATAATTTCCATCCACATCTTTTACATAGAGATCATATTTTTTAATGAGCTCATCCTGGATAATGGTTCGAACAACCTTTTGAATTCGTGATGATTTTTGAGGTTGATTAAAGATATTAATAAAATCAGTAATATCCTTTTTCCCATTAAGCTCTAGCAAGTTCTCCGGCGACAAATATTTAACAATATCGTCATCAGACACTTGATTAATATAGGCATCAACTTGAGATTGAGTAAACTTTGTCCTGTCAAGGCAATCTTTATCAAGCACAGTCCCATTAACAAGAGTCATTTTCTCTTCCACCATCTGCTTTTTGACCGCATGCTTTAATGCTTCCCTATTTAGTAACGATGTATTTTCACCCAAGAGACTTGTGAGCATCTTCTCATCAGCGATATTGTAATAGACCAAATAGGCCGTATTGAGAGCCCTCCCAGCATTTGAGTCACCTTGCCTGCCTCCTTCAGGAACATTTTTAAACCGTTGCGGCATATTCATGATCCAATACAGAGAACTTTTTTGATCCCATACAGTCTTAGTAAATGGATTAAGGTAAAATATTTGCTGAAGTACTTTTGCGAGTTGCTCCTCAGCTCCCATATTTTCCTTGTACCCAATATCAAATTCTCTACTTGCCCCAAAAAGCCATGTCTCTCTTTTAATCTGCTCAACGAGCTCTTTATACACCTGAAAATCCTCATTGGTACCCTGGCCTGCCGCCCTCCAGCTCCTAAAAAATCGTCCTGGTGACTGAATCATTTGCTTAAGAGCAAGTGCTCCAAAATCTTTTGTGACATTAATCTCATTGACAAAATCATGCTTCGCATCAGGAGCTTCCCCGTGCCAATACATCATCCAATTTCTGACCCAGTGGAGGAAGTTGTGAGATTGAAACTCTCCTTTTTTGTTAAGTAGCTCAAAAGCCCCTCCTGGTTTAAAGTCATCATCTTGCTCTTTGTCCATAATAAGATACGCAAGTGTCTCAACTGAGTTAATTTTGAGATCTCCAGACACGTCTTTATCTCTAAGAAATTTTTCCGGTACCCATTTTCCTTTTTCCAAATCTCGCTGAAATTGCTCAAACTCCTGAGCACTTAGCTGATTCTTTCTCAGCAGTCCTTCTGATGAATCAGATCCAATTGCTATTCCAGGAGCAGACATTGCCTCTCGCATTGCCTCTCTCTGCGCAAGCTCACTACCTGCAAGAGGAGCATAAACATTGCCTTCATCATCGGTTACAAAATCAGGAAGATCAATCATCCCTGGAGATTGTGGTCCTTGCTCAGGATGTCGTTGCCCAACCCCGCCTTGTGACATAGCCCCCCTCAGTGCATCAGGAGTCAGACCATTTCTGATAAATTCCTCAACATGCCTTCTCTCCTCTGGATCAGTTGGCCAAATGCCACCATATGCGCCTCTCCATGCAGCTTTTGCAGCAACTTCTTGAGGCGTTCTGGCGACAATATCCTGATTTTGTGGCGGACGTCTTTCGCCAGTATTGCCACCACCGGCTACAGGCGTATCAATGGGGTCCCAAACTCGTTGTTCTTGATTGATGTTATCCATAGACAATACTCCATCATTAGCATACGGTCTTTGGGAGGATGAAGTCAAACCTCGCTCACGCGTAGATCTGGGATCAAAAATTGGCCCTCGTTCTGTCATGAGGGAAGTATAGAAAAGATGCACAAAAGAGACTTGATATCATCCTTTTAAAATCCTTTTACTTTGAGGCTACTGACTAAATCTAACTCCGCGACCTTTTATAATATGAAGATGTTGAGGATTGTCGGGATCATCTTCAATTTTTCGTCTCAGGCGAAAAAGGAGCTGGTCTATGGCCTGTTCTGTTACACCTGCTGTTGACTTTTCCTCTCCCCACACATGATCAACAATTGCCTCTCTCTCAATGATTTCATTTTGTCTTGAGAGAAGGTAGGAAAAAAGCCTGTACTCTCCTTTGCTCAATATGTCTGAGACAACCATTTCACCCTTTTTAATCGTATTTGTTGTGACATCAAAAACAAATTTTTCATCGCTTTTTGCCAAAAGTCCTTGTGCGATTGCCTCTTTGACAAGAGGAATCGCGATCTTGTCACCCTCTCTTATCCCCACCCTTAAGAGATAATCGATTTCTTCATCGCAGGATTGTTTGATCGCAAGATCTGATAGGCACGCCTGCTCTGAAGGAGTAAATGTTTTCCAGATACTTACAAGAGCTGACAAAACAGCTTTTTGCCCAAGAAGAAATGGGGGAAAGTCTTTTACCTCCCCCTGAGCAAGCAAAGCTTCGCTGCATACTTTCATAAGTCTCATATGCCCACCAGTAAGTAATTTTGTCTCTTTTTTAATTCCTTCAGGGAGAGTCTTTGCAGTAATTTTTTCAAGATAGGAGATGCGAAAATCAATACTCGCTTTATCATACAGTGAGAGATAAATCTCATGTCCCCGAATAAAATCGCTAAAGTCAGCCACCACTTCTGAATCAGCCATGTCATCCAGAGGATGGCTCAGTGAAAACACAGCTGAAAATCGATATTTTGCTCTGTCACGCAAAGACCTCAGAAGCGTAAAGAAGTCCTCACTCACGTGAGGTGTGTAATCATCAAACCTATCAAAGAGAAAAATAATCGTGAGCTTTTTTCCAATCGCCAAAAAATCAATTGCGTTTTTCAGCTCCTGAGCAATCACAAGCTCATCGTTGTAGGAAAGAGCGTTTTTAAAAGCGTTATCTACTTTTTCATACTCTTTCGTCATTGATCGCTCTCGAAGCGAATTCCCAAGACACAAAAAAAGAAATTTTACCACATCAGGAAAAGTCCTATATTTGACTTCTGAGAAATTAACCATTACAAAATGTACTATCCCATGACGGGTTGGAAAATGCCTGAGTCTTACCTCGCGGTTGTAGGCTAAGAGGCCAAGGAGATTGGTCCGACCAACCCCTGGAATACCAATAATTTGACTTGAATTCCCTTCCCTGATGTACCCAACAATCTCTGACAGCTCGCGATCCCGACTCTCTGGAGGATAAAGTGACTCAAAATATTTATTTTCCATAAAAGTATTATACATTCTAGACTCTAGCTTGCATCAGACTTTTGCCTAAGGTACGATAACTATATGAAAAGGTTTCTGTCCTGTCTTTTTGTCGTAGCATTTCTTTTTACGATCCATACCTCCTCAAGCCTTGCCGCTGATGCAAGCTTTTATGGTCTAGGCAGAAATGAATGGGGATCAACTGCATATGTCGGTGTTCGTGATCTCCCTGCTCCTCCTCCAGGTCAAGAATATGACTATCATCTAGAAATGACAAAAGAAGGGGTAGACATTGATGACTGGCAACATGATTTCCATCTTGTAATTAAAGATGGCAAATGCAAAGCTAATGAATATGGCGGAGAGGACCAGAAGGTTTTTCGGTCTCTTAGGTTCACCTCCT
>JACROF010000012.1 GCA_016214555.1 Candidatus Levyibacteriota bacterium | reverse complement strand
CTGTTGTTTAATTGCAAGAGATAGGAGCTTTGCTTGAAGAAAGGTTGACTTAACAGATTTTGCAACTGAAACTACTGGAAGAACTACTCCAACCAACAAGAGCAAGACAATAGCTGCTGTAATAATAATTGCTTTTTTCTTATTCTTAAAATTAAATTTTCGTGAAGATTTTCTTGGCATATTCTCCTCTGTTGGAACAGTGTTACTTTTTAAATCCAAATCTATTTTTTCAAATCCAGACATCAATTAATGATACGTGAGGATACAGTTTTTTGTCAACTTTTACAAGTATTTACCTCGCACCTTTTCCGGTCAACATAGCACCGGGTGTCAAAAATATAATCATAAAATCGTAAAATATGGATCTTTTCCTAACATAATCAGCATCCATCTCAATCCTTTTATCAAAATTTATTTCACTTCTTCCCGAAACCTGCCAATAGCCTGTTATCCCTGGACGAACAGATAATACAACTTTGACTGCATCCTGAGTTTCTGGATATTTTTTCTGCTGCTCACGTAGTTCATCTGGATAGTATGCTCTTGGCCCCACGATACTCATATCTCCCTTTAAAACATTAATAAATTGCGGCACCTCATCAAGAGAATGCTTGCGAATAAATCTTCCAACTTTTGTAATTCGAGGATCGTTTTTTAATTTGTAACTACCTTTTTTGTATTGATCATAAAGAACGGAGAATTGTGGATCGCGTCGTAATATCTCATGGGCGTTTGGGATCATTGATCTGAATTTATACATCTTAAAAAGCTTTCCATTTTTACCTACTCTCTCAGGGGTATCCGCAAGTACAGGCCCTTTAGAATCGAGTCTTATTGCAATTGCTACAATAATAATAATTGGCAAAAAAATCAACAAAATTACTATTGCTGCACTCACATCAATAAATCTCTTAGCGAATTCATGCCATCTACTTTTTTTTATTTCTACATATGGCATAATTATGCAAGATGTTCGTGAGATGTTCCCTTTAAATTTTCTACGAGTTTCTTAATTTTTGGCACCGAACTCTTAGGACACACGAGTAGTACATCATCCGTATTTATAACCAGCATTTCCTTAAGGTCAATTCCTACCGACAGTTGATCTGTATAATTAAATACTAATGAGTCAACAGTATCCTCAAGTAAAACTTTCCCTTTAGTAATATTCTCCTCAGATGACTCTGCCAATGCTTCTTTAAGAGCATCCCACGCGCCTATGTCGCTCCACCCAAGATCTGTTGATATTACAAATACATTTTTCGGTGACATCTTAACAAGAATCGCATCGTCAAAACTGATCTTGTCAAGCGTTGAGTACACGCTATGGAGTACTTTCTCAAACTCTGGAGTCTGATACGCATCCTGAATTTCCAGTAATTTACTATACATGTCTGGAGCATGTTCTTTAAAGAGAGAAACCAGAAATCGTGGAGTAGTTACAAAATATCCAAGATTCCATACGTAATTATCAACTGAAAAATATTGTTCAGCTTCTTCAAGTTTCGGCCTATAAAGAAGTTTGTTAAACTCATAAATTTCTGCTCCGTTTTCCTCTTTTATTTTTTCTCCTAATTTTATCCACCCTAAATTTTGGTTTGCAAAGCGTGGTTCCTGACCAATAAAAACAAAATTTGCATCATATTTTATAATACTTTCCTCTGCCAGCCTCAATACGTGCCGAAACATCACGTGATTTTTTACCATGTGATCGCTCCAAAGAATAGCTATTGGCTCATCTGGGTGAAGCTTAGCAAGTAAAAAAGCATTGAGACCAATTGCTGGACCTACATCACGCATTGTAGGCTCGAAAATAAAATTTTCCTGTGGAATTTTATGCAATTGCGATATCACTGTCTCTTTATACTGAACACCTGTTGCAATAAAAATATCCTTTGGATCAAACTCAGGCGTTAGTCGATCGATTGTTTGTTGCAGCGTGGATTTATCGCCAATAATCTGTCCAAACTGCTTGGGAGTATTTTTCCGCGATAAGGGCCACAATCGGGTACCAACACCACCAGCAAATATAAGAATTTTCATAAAACCATTATTATTATAATCTCTTTGAGGAGTTTTGCAATGTATCGTTGATCGTTTTTAACATCTTTTTTGAAAAAACATCTTTCGAAAAACGCCTCGCTTCTTTTTTTAACTCTGATGAATTAAAGCTGCTTTTTCTAAACTCTTTAATTGCGGAAATAAGTTGAGAAGCGCTCTGTGAGGCAAAAAGTATTCCTGTTTTCTTATGGGTAACAATATCCTTAGCGCCTCCTTTATTAAAAGCAATAACAGGTGTACCAAAACCCAATGATTCAACCATAACTATCCCAAAATCTTCATATCCAGGGAAAAGAAGAGCTTCAGCCTCCTGATAGAGGATTTTCAATTTTTCATCAGACACTTCTCCTAGAAAATCTACTGTTGGCCCAGCCATATTTTTAAGCATAGCCAATTGATTACCAACGCCAACTATTTTTAGAGGGAGCCTCATGGTATTGCACGCCTCAATTGCAATATCAATTCTTTTATATGAAACAAGTCGAGAAACTATAAGAAAATATTTTTTTTTTTTTTTTACATTCTTTTGCGAGTTTGTTGCAAACAAATCAACAGGTGGATGAATAATTTCAGATTCCTGCCCATAATATTTTTTAATTCTTTTTTTGACCTCATGAGAGATTGCAATACATTTATCTGGCCTAGACGATGAAACCTTATCCCACATGCGAAGATACCAGATTGCTGGATATGAAAGATAGCGAATTATTTTGTTATCAAAGTATTCTTCAAAACCGCTCCATAAATACCTCGTTGGAGTTAAACAGTAACAAATATGTATTGTGTGAGGTTTTGTAATAATGCCCTTTGCAGATTCACTGGTAACCGAAATAACAAGATCATATTCATCAAAATTGAATTGCTCAAATGCTGCTGGCATAAGTAGCGGGTAAAATTCATGAGCATCCTTTGCAAAAGGGAATTCCTGAAGAAAAGAGGTTCTAATATCCCAATTATTTACCCATGATGTTTTCTTTTTATTATAAACTGAAGTATAAAGTGGTGCATTTGGAAAAAGTTCATGAAGAGCTAAAAGCACTCTTTCAGCCCCTCCCCATTTATTAATCCGGTCGTAAACTAACGCAACTTTCATAAACTTTTAACGTTTCCTTGGCCATTTTTTCCCAAGAATAAGTCTTAACAATGCTTTTACCCCTCTCAATTATCTCTTTAAAATCATCTCTATCGGCCTGAGCGATGCTACGCATCTTATCAGAAATTTCTTGGATATTAAACGGATCAATATACATAACACCATTTTTACCGATCTCCCTTAATGATGGGATATCTGAAGCAACAACTAACGATCCACAGGACATCGCCTCAAGAATTGGTAACCCAAATCCCTCCATAAGTGATGGGACGATTGTTGCAAGAGAATTTTTGTATAATGATGCCAAAGTTTTATCATCCACGAATCCCAAAAATTGTATATTTCGAAAATCACTATCAGCAATTTTTTTTTCCAAACGCTTCATAAAATAATCCTTTTTGCCAACAAATATCAACTTAGTGTCATCAAAGCCAGACTTTACGAATGCATCGACAAGACGCTCAATATTTTTGTGAGGATAAACATTTCCTACATGTAAAAAATACTTTTCCGAAGATTTTTCAAAGCTTTTGCTTTGCTTAAGCGTATTGTCTACGCCCTCATAAATAACTGCAATTTTTTTTTCATCAATGGATAAATGGTCAATAATTTCATTCTTCGTAGCCTGAGAAACAGCAATAATTTTTTCAGATCTTTTTGCTGCTTGAGAGATAATATATTTGTATCCAATTTTTTTTATGTGGTAAAAAACCCTTGGAAGAGTTGTTGCTTTCCCGGTTGAAAAATGATGTAAAATCAAGTCGTGAACTGTAATAACAAAAGGCTTATTGTAAAAAATTGGAATAGAAAAATATGGAAAATGCATCAAATCTAATTCTTCGTTTTCTAATATTTTTGGCAAAGAGTATTGCTCTCTAAGAGAATGCCAGGGGATATCAACGCCTTTTATAATAAAGTGTGGATTATTTAACTCCTTTCGTATCTGCTCAACATCTTTTGTCAGGGCAAATATAACATACGTGTTATCTTTATCTATTTCTTCAAGGCTTAAAACTAAATTCCTAATATATCTTCCAACGCCAGTCTCATCCCAAAATCTACCATCAATGCCTATTTTCATAAGTTATTTATATTTTTAACCGACTGATAAACACCATCTAATTTATCAGCAATTGCGATCCAATCATATTTTTTCTCAACAGCTTTCCTTCCTTGATCTGAAATTCTCCTATAATAATCTTTCTGAGTTAGCACTCTGATCACCTCTTCTGCTAACTCTTCAGGTTTATTCTCTACAATTATTTCTTTATCTTTTTCAAAATCTAATCCTTCAAGACCAAATGAGTTAGTTACAACTGGAGTACCAACTGCCATTGCCTCAATAATTTTATAACTTGTTCCCCCTCCAACTCTTTTAGGTGCTAAAAGTACATCAGCTTCAGAAAAAATCTTTACTGCTGTTTCTTTATTGTCATCATCAAAAATTATACTTGCATCGTTATCTCCAATTTTCTTAAATGTAGCCGGCATATTTTTTCCGACAATCCATAATGATACATTAAGGTTTTTCTTAATAAGAGGCCATATAAATTTTATAATATACAAAACAGCATCTGTGTTCTGTATCCATGTATAGTCACCTATATACAAAATCTTTTTCTTTTTAACATCTACGCTATTTACAATCTTTTTTTTAACAAATGTTTTTAAGTCTACTCCGTTTGGAACAACAAATTTACATTTTTCTCCTATAATTTCTTTTTCTTTTTCAGATACTGCTACAACGATACTTACCCTACTCCATGCCTGTTTTTCTGCTCTTTTAATCTTCTCGATATCAATTGTGAGCAATGGTTTCAAAAAGAGAGAAGCTTTTTCTTTGAATCGCTCATAAACTAAATATTCAACGTTATGTTCTACGAGAATTATGGGAAGAGTTGTTTTTGGAACATTCTGAAGCACATAAAATGTCTCGACATGAATTGCATCGAAACTTTCTTTCGAAAGTAACATAGAAACAATTAACGACATTTCCTCTAATTTATGTCCGGTTGTCAAAAATGAATTTGCTGAAACAGCTGTTTTCAAAATATTTTTGACAGACCACTGCTTCCTTCTCTTTACTGTATACACTTTATGACATACCTTCTCTACCTCATGAACATCATCTTTATTTTGTCCTTGTCGTATTTCGCAAACTAGAGTAATCTCGTGTGTTTTTTGAAGAAACTTAAGAAGATTGTAAAGACGGATGTTGCCACCATTTGTTAGTGGGTATGGAAGATATGATGATACCAATAAGATTTTCATGGCTTTTTACGCAGGTCATAAATAATATAATTATCTCCTCGCTCCACGACTTTATACTGGGAAATAAAATTGAGCTCAGATGCGTTAGGATTTGCAAAAATTAGATAATTAGCTCCCATATTGATTAGTCCTGAAATCGATGTTTGAAAACTTGACCAGCCTTTTCGTTTTGTCTGATACAAAAATGACGTATCACCATTATAGCTTGTGATTACTTTTGCATCTTTTGGGGTAAGCCTATCAACTGCCTCACCTGCAGCAATTATTGCAGGATTATTTATATAATAATATCCCTTCACCTGCTCCCATGCAAAATATAGCGTCGGAATAGTCAAAATAATGATTATTAACCAACGAATAAGTAAAAATTTTATTTTTTCTATTGAAAGAATAGCTGAGGCACCAAGTGCATACATCATTGCTACAACAGGCATAATTACGACCTGGTAATAATCGTGCTGGACATTTCCAGTAGCAAAAACTGTAAGGTATAGTAATGCACCTAAAATGAATGCAAAATAGATTAGTCGATTTTTTTCGCGACCTAAGCTATATATTCCGCTAAGAAAAAACGTAATTCCGACAAAGCCAGAAATAAGCTTAATTAGTCTCTCAAAAATAATCCAACGAAAATAAGATGGTCTGAATCTAATACCATTTCCGTTAAAAAGCCATGAACTTGCCGGAATGCCCTCTGGGAATTGTGTCATCCACATTCTCCAGAACATAAAAGGGGTTATCGCTAACAGGCCAAAGAGCTGCACTTTGCGATTTTTAAAAAAAGCACCTCCGAATGCAGAATACCCTACAGTAAGAAAGACAAAGATATAAAAAAGAGCATAAGGTTTCAGCAAAATAGAACTAGTCGTACAAATGGTAGCAAGAGAAAAAAGCAGCCAGTTTTTCATTCTGGACTGTATCCAGCGATCAAAAAAATAAATTCCCCCAAGAATTGCAGCTACCATAGTCGTGTCTGGTAAAATTGTTCGACTATAATAAATGTTATAAGGAAGAAAAATATAAAAAAATAGCGCGAATAATCCTACCCTCTCTCCTGAATACTTTCTAACAATAAGGTAAAGGAATAATCCAGCAAAAAGAGAAGAGACAATACTTACTATTCTTCCCCACTCCTCAATTGAAAAAATTCCAAAAAGCTTGAACAACCCTGCTTGAAATACATTGTATATCGGGAATTCTACAAATCTATATCCTTGCGGATTGTCAATCATTGAAGGTACATTTGATATATCATCAAATTTTGGGTGCAAAATATCAAAACCATGCTCTGCAAAATTTCTTGAGACTGATGATGTATCTGCTTGCCTCCAGCTATGCCAATCTGCAATTGGATTATGAAAGCCATAAAGTCGTACTAAAAATCCAAAGGAAAATATTAACAACAGAATAAAAAACTTTACACTATTTATCATATGTAGATTTTTGTTGAAGAATTGGAGCAGGTGTTGGCAAGTTCATTTCAACCAGAGTACCATCGTTCTCAAATCGAAATGCTTTTATGCGCAATGGATCAATTTTCGTCTGTGCAATTGCCTCCTCTATAGAGGATACATTTTTTACCTGGAGTGAAGAATCCTGGAAGGAAAACCATAGTGGGTCTTCCATTCCTTGTGGAAATACCCATGCATCACCATATTTAATTGGAGTATCAACAAAATAAAATGTAGAGTTAGGAAGTAAAGAATTATTATTCGCATATGCATAATTAATACCAACTAATGTGCTGTTTGTGATGTCACCAGCTTTTTTCCACTCATTGTTATTTTTTTCAAGCTGATTAATGTGAACAAAAATAAATATTATACTTATTATTGCTAAAATAGCTGATGTAACATTATCCTTCTTTCTACCGAGAAATACGCTTTGCATGAAGCAAGTAATAAGGAAAATTACACCAATTGATCCTGTATAGGCATACCTTGGACTAAGATTACCTAATCCTAGAAATGGAGATAGGGGAATAATAAAAAATGATAACCCGATAAGTATTGGCTTAAAATCAATGTTACGCATCTTCTTTTTGTACATAACAAATAACGCAATCAACACACCTACAACAGCCAGAGTTATTAATGCACTTACTGCGATATTTTGGGCACTTATAGTTCGTATTGCTGAATAATACGGAAGAAAAACCAACCCTGAAATGCTGGTAATAAAATAGCCAATACTATTTCCAATCACATTTAAAGGAAGTTTTGACAAATTATAACTATAGTCACCCTGAAACCAGACGCTGGATGCGCTACTTCTCAAAAGATAATATAGTAATACCGGAAGTAAAAGTAAAAAGTAGTACCATTTTTTCATAAGACTCTTTTTGTTTTTTGGAAAATCATAAATAAGATCATATGCAATAAGAAGGAATGAGCCAGTAGTTCCAAATTCATGAAAAAATGTTGCAAACATAATTGCAAAAATTGAAAAGACGAAAAGAATTTTTTTCTTTGTTTCCTTCCAATATAAAAAGCTCAAAAACGAGGCAAAAAGTAAATTTGTTGCAATCATATGACCAGTTACCGAAATCCAAAAAACTGCTTCTGAGTGGATACTAAGAACAAGAAAAAATAATGCACCTACAAATCCAAAAATTTTATCTCTTAAAAACTTTTTAAGTATAAAAAATGCCAATAATGTAGCTGAGAGATGAAGAAGTAGAGAAATCACATGAAACGGCAGCGGGAAAAGCTCAAAAACTGGGTATGCAAGAAGAAAATATGATCTTGTGCCAGGACGATAGAAAAATCCTTCAGAATTTGTAAAGTACTGACCGATTGTTGCAGGTATTGTTGAACATTGCTGTATTTGATCTTGCAACAATCTATGACAATCAGCTGCCCATCTTAACCAAGTAAAATCATCCCCAGCAAAATAATTTGATAGAGACTTTGAAAAAACTAAAAAACCACTAACAAGCAATACCACAACAAGAGCTGGCGTAGATGAAAAAATTCTCTTCATTTCTGATATATAACGAATCTCCTTCTTTTGGTATAACCTAGCAAGACCAACAGTTACACCAATCACCGTCCATAAAACGAATGCTACTTTTGAAGCCTCATAAACATCAATAAGAATCGCATTTAATCCAAGACCAATTGATCCTGCCAAAACACCATAGATAAGTGCTCGGATCCTTTTGTCGTCAATATCATCAACCGTTCTAAAAAGATAAATTCCCATAAAAATAAATATCAATATGAATGAGAAGAATCCTAAGATTCCTGTTTCACCAAGCATCCGAAGAAAACTATTGTCTGTTGCAAGGCTAATTGATCCATAACCACTTCCAAAAAGAATATTTCGCTTAAATGCTTCTATCGCCCTTGGCCACTCTCCTTGAAATCGAGTGGTAAATGATACATCGTATGCAAAAGCTTTTTTTACAATTACTTTCCCAGCCTTTGTTATAATTTCTTCACCCTCTCCTCCTGGTTTAAGTTTTTTATAAATAATCTGCGAATCAAATTGTTGACCTTTTGTTGAAGGTAAATTGATATATTTTGACCCTGTTGGTAGATTTTCACCAGTTGACTGCTTGTCTTCAATAGTAATAGTATTTCCTCCAATTTCAGAGGCGACTCCAATTGCTTTACCAGTTCGTGAGTCAACAATGAGATCGACCTGAGTAAATGTTTGTGAAAAACGCTGTGATAATCCCGTAAAAGACTTGAGAAGAAGAATACTTAAAATAAAAACAGGGATTATATATTTCTTTTGCTTTTGCAAAACAAGAAGAAATGCAGCTGAGATAAGATAGACAGCAAATGAAACTCTTGAAGCAGTCATGAGCAAAAGAATAAGCCCACCTGTTGCCAGCAATAGAAAGATTATTTTCAAATACCATTTTTTATACCCAAATACCATACTTCCCATTATTGGAATCAAGAGAATAAGATATGCTGCTAAATCGTAATGACCAGCAAAAGTTGAGGGAATTCTTGCGAGAGCAGAAAGCCTTAAAGGTATTCCCTTCGCGAATTCCTCATTCATAGTCAAAAAGGCAGGAAAACCTAAAAATCTTTGTCCAATACCATAAGCGAAAACACCAAAAAGGGTTGTGGATAAAGTAATAACTATTGGATTAATTGCATTTTTATTTTTTATCGCAGAAAATGCTAGAAAAAATAAAGATAGGTACTCAACTCTTCTAAAAAAACTCAATATTGCAATGCTTGAGAAGACCCCAGTAAGTTTTGGGAAAATAAACAATATGCCATTAAGAGTTGCTAAGGCGCCAATTATCCAAAAAACAATGATGGGTAATGATAAAGGGGTTTTTAACGTTACTTTTTTTCGAAAATATGATACGAAATACACTCCCCACGCAATGGCAACTAATAAATCCTCTATCCGAATATATACCCATGTATGTTTAATATCAAAAAGAGGGAGCTTGGGATATAAAGGTATAAAAACCAAAAAAAACAAAGTAAGTAAAAGCAAAAAATTATCTTTAATATACGAAACTACTTTCATAATGTTTTTAGTGCTCCTATATAAGTTCTAATTAAATATTTATTGAAGGTTAATACACCTATGAGAAGAGAGGCAATTCCTTTTATTGCCAACATACACTTTACTACATAATATTCATAGATACTTCGCTGTTGTTTGTAAAAAATCTGTAATCCTTCAAAAATGTGCACTATTGCAAATGTCTTGTTACTACTACCCTGACCCAAATGTTTTACTTTTGCATGAGGATTTACATATACACATTTCCCAATTTTTTTTACCCTATAACACAAATCCATATCTTCAATATACATAAAATATGATTCATTAAATCCACCTACACTCTGGAACACTTCCTTGTTTACCATCATAAATCCCCCACTTACCCAATCTGTTTTCAAAGTAATTGAACTCTTATAGCGTTCAAGTTCACCTTTCTCGCCTCTAAAAAGTAGTATAAAAATATTTTTAATGAAATAAAAATTTCCGAAAGATCGCTGGAGAGTATTATCGTGATTAAGAAGCAATCCACCAACAATTCCAGCATCTTTATTTTCATCAAACGTTTTTAGTAATGCAGGAAGAGGATCATTCTCTAGCTCTGCATCACTATTAAGAAAAAGGAGGTATTCTCCTGTAGCGTTTTTTGCCCCGATATTACAACCCTTTGCAAACCCTGCATTTTCATTATTTTGAATAAGTTTCACTTTTTTGAAATTCTTTTTGACAACCTCGATACTATCGTCGCTTGAAGCATTGTCAACAACAATCACCTCAAAGTTATTCTTAACATTGTTGTATATCGATGACAAACACTCTTTCAACAAATCACTTCTGTTATAAGAGAGAATTATTATCGAAACCATGCAGCCCTCCCAAGTTTGTAAGAGGGGTTTTTATTTTTCCGCTCTCCAATTTCCCTCGCAGGGATTCCACCAACAATCGAATATGGCTTTACATCCTTTGTAATAACAGCTCCTGCTCCGACAACCGCCCCTACCCCAATAGTTACTCCAGGAAGTATTATCGCTCTTGGACCAATAAATACGTAATCTTCAATTACAACTTTTTCTTGAATTACTCCATCCTCAGCAGCAAAATCTTCTGCGTGAACATTATGCTCAGAGTTGTATACCATGACCTCAGAAGCTATATCAACATGATCGCCGATTATCAACTCAGCTCTACCATCAAGCACCGTGAACTCTCCTACAATTGAGTCCTTTCCAATAACAACCTGAGAGGGATCATACACTCTTAAACCCATATGAATACTTGATCCTTTTCCTATTTGCATGCCTGCCATTCTATAAAAAAATCTTCTAATATGATGAGAAGGGATGTTGCCTACGATATGCAAAACAAAATTTATCATTTCAAGTGACACAGCAGAAACTCTACGTCCACCCCTCATAAGAACCTCCTTTTTTGATACTGATTGTCCTGTTTTATCTCTCATCGTGAATTATGAACGACTTGCTCAAGAACAGAAAGCGTTTGTTTTGCGGCGTTCTCCCAGCTAAACTTTTTAATATGATTTTTACCTTTTTCAATCATATCTGATCGCAATTTTTTATCTGAAAGAACCTTATACATTTTTTTCTCAATGTCATCTACTTTTGTTGGGTCAACGTACAAAGCCGCATCCCCTCCTGCTTCAGGAAGACTACTTACATTACTCGTCACAACAGGACAGCCGTATTTCATTGCCTCAAGAACAGGGAGACCAAAGCCTTCGTATAGACTTGGCCAAGCAAACACCTGAGCATGTTCATAGAGAAGCTGTAAATCTTCGTTCTTTACAAAATCCAAAAATATAACCTTGTCTTCAACGCCATATTTTTCAGGAGCCGCTAGTATTTCCTCGTATTTCCAACCTTTTTTTCCTACGATTACAAGAGAAAGATCATCTGGTAATCCTTTTTCCTTCAACAATTTTGAGAATGCTTCAATAAGACGATTAATATTTTTTCGAGGCTGAAGTGTACCAACAAAAAGAATGTAATTTTTAGGAATTTGATATGTATTTTGCAACTTTTGCAGAGAATAAAGGTGAGGTTCTAACATATGTTTGTTTTTAATTCCTGGATAGATAACATGAATTTTTTCCTTGCTAACTTGATAGAATTTTATTATATCATTTTTAGAAGCCTCACTAATCGTTATAATTGCTTTAGCATTTTTAATTGAATAACTAGTCCAACTATGAAGTTGAGTTAAATCTTTTTTTGTAAAATACTCAGGAAAATGAAAAAAGGCCAAATCCATAATTGATATGACAGTTGGGACTGGCGAAAATCTTGGAGCATAATGGGCTGGAGAAAAGAAAACGTCAGGTCTATCTTTATTAATAAAAAGCTTTAGTGGCAACGCAAATTGTGTCCAAAATTTTTTTGGACCAAAAATACAATATCTCCAAAAAGATTTCTCTTGAGGAAAATCTTCCGCTTGATTGCGTTTTAAATAAATTGTAAATATTCTATCTACTGATGCTAATTTAGAAAATTCCAAAATAAGCTCATAAACATACTCACTTATTCCTACTTTATCTTTAATATTTCCCTCGTTTGCGTCAATCCCTATTTTCATAACGTAAATCCTGGATAAATAACATGAAATTTTCCTTCATCAATACCAAGTATTTTTATCGCGTCTTTTTTTGTTGCCTCAGAAATACAAAAAATTGCGCTTGACTCCTTTTTTACCCACATCAACTTCCTTTTTTGAGTTGCAATAATCTTCTCAGTTGACTCATTTGGATACAGAAAAACAATTAAATCATAAAGTATAGTTGCCTTTTTTGCTTTTTTGACTGGGGGTTCAGTCCAATCTGATGAAATAAAAATATCTACATCGCCAATAAACACTTCTATGGGAAGCACATGAAGTTTATTCCACAGGAAATGAAGAATAGTTGGTGGTATTTTAAACTTTTTCACAGTGACATGGGGATTTTTAAACAACTCCTCAAGTCTGCTAGCAAGATTTCCTCTTAAGGTAGAGTAAAATAACACATATTCATCTCCGCTATCATTATCAATAAGAGCTTTTACCAACCCTTCAAGGTAATTTGCAACACCAGTCTGCTGATAGGTTAATTGTGAAATGTCTATACCAATCTTCATCTTTTAATAAACTCTCTCCATAGCATGAACTAGCTTCAATTCTATGTCAAGACAGAAGTCATCAGCAGTGAAATGCTTTATCTTTAATTATCATTCTGAGGATATTTTAGCGGATACTGCTGTTGTTTTTGATGTGACAAATTAATAAGTAGCTCAGCGATAAATCCAGAAAAAAATATCTGAACGCCAACGACAACAGCCAAAACCCCCAAAAACAACAATGGTCTTCCCCCAATGGATTGACCAAAGAAAAATTTTATACCTGATAAATATGAAAGAATAAAAAAACCAATAAGAGACAAAGTTCCCCCGATTGCACCAAAAAAATGGAGGGGACGCTTCATGTATCGTACTAAAAAAAGCATAGTAAAAATATCAGGGATATCCTTAATTTTTGAAAATTTGTATTTTGACTCCCCAAATTTTCTTACTTCATGCCTGACAGGAATTTCAGAGATCCTAAAACCTTGCTCATATGCTAGAACAGGTATAAATCTATGCAGTCCTCCATAGAGGTGAAGACTTTTTGCCGCATCAGATGTGTAAAGCTTGAGGCCACAATTATAATCGTGAATATTAAGATGAAATACAGCATTTAGAGTAGCGTTAAATATTCTTGAAATAATTTTCATCTTTGAAGCATCTTTTCTATCTTTCCGCCATCCACAAACTACATCATATCCTTCTTTTTGCTTTGCTATAAGAAGCTCAATTTCCGATGGTTGATCTTGTAAGTCAGCATCAAGGGTCACAATAAGATCTCCTTTTGATTTTAAAAAACCAAAGGTAAGAGCTTCTGCTTTACCTAAATTTCTTCTAAACGAAAATACGTATACGTTTTTATTCAATTTTTGGATGTCCTTCAAAAATGAAAAAGTTTTATCTGCTGAACCATCATCGACAAAGAGAATTTCATATTTTTTTGTAATTTTTTCCAGGCACCTTATAAGTTCTTTATAAAAAGCTTGTATGCTATCTTGTTCATTAAAGACTGGTACGACAACGCTTAGAAAAGATTTTTCTTTTTCCATGAAGCAATTGTATCATTTTACGAGCCTGAGGACAAAAAAAGAGAATAGCAATGAGTTTATTTTGGTTTTTTATTGACTATATATAGTTTTGCTGTTCCTACTTGTTGATGTAGTGAAATAATCTTTTCCTTCTCCAGCCCATTGATTGCCATTTTGTATTCATTGTTCTGCCACAATAAATGACGGATGTCCCATTCTGGGGAAAGATCAACAACTATATACTTTGGAGAGCCGTCCCATCTTAGCCATGGACAGTTTTGTTTCCCACAAGGCGAATTCTTCTTAAATGTTCTTTCATCTGGCCAAATGAGTGTAATCTTTCTCCTTTGACTAACATGAGGAAAAATGTTGTTCTGAGCTGCAAGATCACTATCGTGAGGAATTTCCTTTATGAGTTTATTAATCGAATCAACACCACTAGGTTTTGTCCAAAACCAACTCTTTGTTAAGTAACTTAGAGGCGAGTGAAGGGTATACTGAAAGAATAATAAGCATATCAAGAGATAGACTGCAGTAAATATACTATTCAATCGCCTAAACCTTCCAATCACAAAAATAGTTGAGGAAACAAGAAGAGGAGCAAGATCAACTCTATAGTGCATAAATATTTCATGTGCAGCCACGTATTCTCGTCCTAAAATAAAGTAAGATGCTAAATTACCTAAGATTGGTATTGCGTATAAAGGAAGTAGAAGAGGTACAAATCCAAACCAGGCGAAAGTGTAAAACAGTGTCTCACGTTTTATGGCCGAATCAAAAAGCTGAAATGGACTTCCAGAAACTAATCCTTGCGAGCTTGAGTAAGTGTATCCTTTTGGAAGAATCGCTGGAAATACAATTTTAAAAAGGAGTAATAGATATGCAATTGATGCAAATACAAAAAGAAGTGCATCCTTTTTTCTCGTCATTAAAAAATACACTACTGTAAATAAAAATACATAGGCAGCCATGTTCTCCTTTGATCCAATTGTTAGAAAAAAAGTGATGATACTAGCCCTCCTATTGTTAGTATCCAAAAAGTAAATAAACCACATAAAAAATGCTGTCCCCCAAACAGAAGAATGAACATCAAACCATAAAGCATTCTGAATACCAAAAAAAGTAAGATATGAAAGAAGAATGATATAACAAAGAATAGATTTAAGTTTTCTTCTTTTTGCTAAAAGAAATACAGCAACACCTGAAAATGTAATTACGAACGCCTGAAAAATAATAAGCATTCTTGGATCAGACCATAGCCAATATAAAGAAGACAGAAAAAGTGAAGTAAATTCAAAATGACTTCCTGTCAGAAGCCCATCGAGACTAAAATGGCTATAAATCCAAAATTGACGATCAATAAAACCTAAATCAGCTCCAAATGAACCGTAATAATTATGCCGTACGACACCCAATATCGAGTAAAAAATGAAAAAAATCAAGCAAATACCCAGTGGTACTGAGAACTTTTTTAGACCATCAGTCAAGTAATTTTTTACTGCTTTCATCTTGTGATACAAACTTGAGTCACATACCTAATTATAGATAACACATAATAATATTCAATCAAATAGTACAAAACTACTTGTAAGGCAGTCTCTTTTTAATATTTGAAGGAATTAACATGAGTAAAAATTCATATGCTGTTAGTTTTGGGATTGATTTAATTATTGTCTCAAGAAAACCATGCAAGACTGCAATAACAAGAAATCCATACGCCACCAGTCCAGCACGTTCCCCCATATCAGGTCTCTTAAATGAAATTAAAATAATAGGAATCAAAAATATTACAAAAGCAGCTAATGCAAGCCATATTCTACTTTGAACCCTGTACCTAAGAATAAAGATGAACCAAACAAGAAAAAGAAGAATAGTAACCCATTGATTATTTGTTTGTTCACCTGGCAAAATCCTTCCAAGTAACACGATATAAAATAGCGTTGCCCCCATAAGGACCATAAAAGTCATCCTGATCATACTTGGTGCATTATTGTTCTTTATGTATGCTTTATAGAGAAAAAATAAAATAAAAGGCGAGAGAACGACAATATCCTTTTCAACTGAACCTAACCCATGCAGATATTTATAAATAATAAATTCTACTCCTTCGAATCCCAAATAGAAAAACTTCTGTAAAGAGTATTGAAAAGTAGAGGAGACATTTGGAGTTGTTCTACTCACGGCAACTGCATCGCCTGGCTTCCCTTTTTTTGATTCAATTTCAAATACATATGTCTTACCTCTTGAATTGCTTATCGGAGGAAATCCAAAAGGAAATAATTCATTGTTCTGAAACTGATCTGTTTTGTAGATATTTTGATAATACCAATTCTTCTGACCTTTCTCTTTAATTCTAAAAATCAGACTATCTTCACTGATTCGCCTAAAAGTATTAAATCTTACTGAAATAATTCCAAGGTAAGAAAATTCTGTTTCAATCTCGAATCTAACTTTCTCTTTTTTATAAATCTCAGAATAATCATAGTTTGGAGATATAATCTTTGCACTGTTTACAGCGAGTTGAAGAAAGAAAGGTGAACCACTCTGGAGAATAAATGAGATAAATATGCTTAAAACAATAAGCAAGCCAATAATATATAAAGTAAGAGATTTTTTTTGCGTAGTTTTTTTAATAAATCGAGGTTTAGCTTTTACCATAATATTCGTTATACCATCTGATAAATTCTTTTAAACCATCATCAATTGCAATTTTAGGACGAAATCCAAGAAATTCTTCAGCGTGAGAAATATTAGCAAAAGTTTCAGTTACATCACCAGGCTGCAGTGGTTGCATGTCCAGAATCGCTTTCTTGTGTAACTCTCTTTCTATACATCCAATTAAATAACTAAGTTCAACAGTGCGTGAATTACCAATATTAAAAATTTCATAAGGAAACGGCTTTTCGAGTGCTTTTATTACCCCATCGACGACGTCGTCTATGTAGGTAAAATCACGCCTCATATTTCCCTCGTTAAAAACCTTAATGGGTTTATTCTCAAGAATTGCTTTAGTAAAACTGAAATAAGCCATATCAGGCCTACCCCATGGCCCATATGCTGTAAAAAATCGAAGTCCTGTAAAATTTATTCCGTAAAGATGATGATATGCATATGCTGTCAGTTCATTTGCTCTTTTAGTCATACCATAAACAGATATAGGCTGATTTACAGCATCACTCTCTGAAAACCCATTGCTTGGCATTGGATTATTCCCATAGACAGATGAACTTGAGGCATAAACAATTTCATTGATGTTGTGTTTTTTTGCGGACTCAATAATGTTAATAAATCCTTCAATATTTGTTCGAGTGTAAAGAGCTGGATTGACAAGTGAATATCTAACGCCTGCCTGAGCAGCTAAATGACAAATTCTATCTATCTTTGATCCTTGCATTAGTTTTTCAACTTCAGATGCATTTGATATGTCAATTTGATGAAATGAATATTTTCTATCTTTAAGCAAAAATGAATTTCTGTCTTTTTTAAGAGACACATCGTAGTAGTCATTAAGATTATCTACACCAATAACGTTTTCACCGCGCTCTAACAATCGCTTTGCTACATGAAAACCCACAAATCCTGCGGAGCCTGTTACTAGTACATTTGACTTAGCCATAAATTAAATACCTCGTCTTCTCAATGATAAAAATACCATTAAACTTATTGTACCCAATATACTCAATGTTGAAAAAAATACCAATATGCGATAAGGCTGCTCAAGTTTATATTTAATTTTCAATAAGTATTCCCCTTTATTAGGCACCTCAATTGTCCAAGAATTTCCATAAAAATTACCTATTCTGTGTTCAGAAACTTTTACATTGCTACCTTGCTCTCCAATAAGGGACCAAAATCTATCAAATGTCTGATTAAAAAAAATGACCTTCTTTCCTGCTGCATCAGCTTTTAAAACAAAGCTATAATCTGTCGGGTTATTTCTAATAAGATTAGAGACCAAAGCCTTATTTGACTTTGGTGGGATTGCTGACAAAGATTCATAGTAATCACAGTTGTCATTTTCTACCCCAAACTTTTTTTTATTACAAATATATTCTGGGGCGTATACAAATGTATTTTTATAATTTAGATTTTGATAAACATAGAAATTCTGATTTGTTTTTACCAACTTTAAAAACCTGTGCTGATCTATTAATTTTTTAAATTCTTCAGGATGACCAGATGTAAATGTGCCATAATAAGTTCTAATCTGTGGTTTCTTATCACTAATGTAGAGATCATAAGAGCTTTGCCTATCAATTACCACATACTTAACATTTGCTATCTGCAACAATTGAGTTGACATTGATGAATTACCATTAATAAGACTTGTATATAATACATTCATAATAGTCACAGGATCCTTCAATTGCCCAAAAACAGCCGCATTTATATTGATATAAAAAGGACTTAAGAGATAAAACAACTGTCCTTGGTACAGGGTCTGGCTATTATCTGGAAGCACTACTAATCTGTAGCCTACATCATTAGCACTTTTATCATCTTGCTCTCGCAAATATTTCTTTAGTTCAATAAATCTATTCGGAAAATTAATAATCCTTTCAAAATTTTGCGCACTTTTTACCTCATCTTTATGGTAAAAAGCTGATGAGACAACATAAGCATTTTTTAAACCATTATATCCATCATTTATAAAGCCAACTGTAGGAATTGCAGTTAATAATAAAATTCCCAATAAAGAATATTTATAATGACTAGCTTTGATAAAAGGTTTGACAAATATGATAACCAGTATGTAAGCGACGTAAAGAGAGAGTACAACCTTTTTTGGATTTCTATAAAGTGCGATCATTGGAATATTTCTAGCTATTGATGAAAAAAATTCAGTATCCCAAATGAGAAGAAGGGTAAAGAAAAATATATATATTCCAAAAAGCCCAAAGATAAGTTGTTTTTGCCTAGTCTTTGTTGTGGTGGAAGTTGCACTATAAGCTAAAATAAGCATTATAATGATTTGCAAAGCAACAATTGGATAAAAAACTAACGTCATAAAAAAATGTCCTCCAGGAATGTTAAAAAGAAGCCACGTGACATCACCAAAATTTCCTGCAAAATAAAACAGTTGTAGAGGATTCATTCCTTTATAAAGAGAGAAGGATGTGTCAATGATTTCTTTCCCAGTAGCTCCTCCAATTGAACTAACAGCATCTAAAATTGGCTTTATCGTAGCAAATAACAAAGAAGCGTTGCAGGCTAAAAATAAAACAAAAAGAAGAAACAAAGATTTAATACTAACATTTTTTCTATACAAGAGAAAAAAAAGAATAAAAAAAGGAAAAAGCAGAACAGCAAGATAAAAAAATGAAAAGGAGCCAAACCAGGAAGCAATTGTTATGAGAAGTACCATCTTTAATCCAGATATAAAGTCGTTTTTCCGCAAGAACAAATAAAGATACAAAATAGATGGAATTCCAAGGAGATAACCATAATACACATCTGGATTTCCTTGAATAAAATTTACAAGAAATGTGTTTGAGAAATAGATTATTAGCACTAAAAAATTTGCTTCAAGAAGTATTGTGGGATCTGTCCAAGATTTTTTTATGGAAAGTTGCTTAAGAATGTCAATAAAACTTACAAAAAGGATTGGAAACAATAAGAAAAGGTATGCTCCTTGCAAAACTGAAAGTGGAACAAGAGATGAAAACTGAGATAAAATAAGATGTGGAACATTTGTTGGACCAAACCCTCCTGTAAAAATATCTCTCCAGACATGCAACATTGATTCCCAAAACGGAAGTGGCGAGGGGGGCATAGCAACCATGTCTCCCCAAGAGGGATTAGATGTACCAAAAAGAAGAGTTCTATTAAAAAACGCAATTATTACAAAAGGAGAAATTAACAAGAAATGTTTCAAGCGCATACATACCTATACCATAAATATTACAAGAAAAAAATGCTCTTACTCTCTCTATTAATGAAGCAGACTATATTATATACTATACAATATTCGTGATGAAGAAAAAAGTAGCACTAATTATCTGGGGACTACAAATTAGCGGAGGAGGCGCTAGGCAAATTCTTGAGTTAGCATTGTCGCTCAAACGTAAAGGGCATCATGTTGACATATTTTGTGTAGACCTAGATCGAGAAAAATGCTACCCTCATCTTCTAAAACAACTTAAGGTATATCCCGTAAATGAATCCACAAAAAAACAAACGCACCATCTAGCCAAATATGGCTTACTTCAAAAAATTTTTAATATCATTCCTCATTTTATTAATAAAAAACACAATCTTTTACAACTTCGTGATCTAATTAAAAAACATGATGCAAAAGTGCATTATGATTTTTTTAATTACCATGAGACTGAAGTATACAAACTTTCATCCTACTTTAATACTTCAAAAAACTTCTGGATGATGAATGATCTCTTTATCAATGGTGCGAGTCTCCCTGAAACACTCTACCGAAGATGGACTCATGTTGAATTTAGAATAAAGTATAGAACAAAAATAAATAAAACTATTGTTCTTGATAACATCAATAGATTAATCATTAGGAAATATCTCCACTCAGATGCTGTCGTTGTAAGAAGTGGACTGGAACAAAAAAGTTTTTATTTAAAAAGGGTGTATAAACCCAAAAAAAATCTTTCAATTCTGGCAACCGGAATTTTCTTTCCACACAGACGGTTTGAAGATATCGTGAAAGCAATGAATATCCTAGTAAATAAAAAAGGATTAAAAAATGTTACTTTATCAATCATAGGAGAGACTAAAACAGATCTTCAGTATTTTTTATTGATCGAATCACTCGTTAAAAAATATCATCTTGAGTCATCTGTTAACTTTTTAGGTAGAGTAACGGAGGAAGAATTAAAAAATCAATATAAAACGTCTGATATTTTTGTTTTTCCAAACAGCCCGCAAACATGGGGTTTAGCAGTATTTGAAGCAATATTATCGGGCTGTGTGGCTATAGTCAGCAGAGGCGCTGGTGCGCATGAAGTTTTACATGACAACCAAACAGCGATGCTTGTTGATCCGGAATCTCCAAAGCAAATCGCTAAAAAAATTGAGATTCTTTTTAAGAATTATCATCTTAGAAAAAAAATTGCTATAGCAGGTCAAGATTTTGTAAAAAAAACTATATCATGGGATAAATATGCAGAGGAAATGCTTTCTATATTCTCTCAAAATTAGTTACCCGACGCATTCATCATATTAATAAGTTTTGCTGCAATATTCTGATACGTAAAATCAACAAGCGTTCGTTCGTATCCACCCTCTGATACCTTCTTGTACAATAGCTTATTTTTAACAAGATGCTCAATACATTCTGCAATTTGTTCCGGAGAACGCTCCTGAACGATGAGCGCATCTTTTTTATCGGTCAAAACCTCCGAACAGCCTACGCCTTTTGAAATTATTACTGGTTTTTTACAAAGCATTGCCTCAAAAGGAGCTAAACCCCATGTCTGCTCAACGCTCACAAAAAGAAAAATATCACAATACTGATAGTAACCTAAAATTTCTTCGTTTGATTTAAAATCTGTATCTAAAATCACATAGTCATCTAAATGCAACTTTTTCACCAAGGCCTGAAGATAGACAAAATAATTAGGATCAAACTTATTACTCCCGGAAATAATATATTTACATCTATAGCCAATTTTTACCAATGATCGCAATGCATGTAGTACATCTTCGTACCTTCTGTGGGGAAGGAGGTGCCCATTTGAAAAAAGAATGTTCTCATCTTCTTTTCTAAAATTAAACCTCTCTTGCAACCTACGCTCAATTAAAGAAATATGCTTCTTCCTACTCTCTTGAACCCGAACTCCTGCAGTAGGAAAAACTGATGCGCTAATACCATAAAACAAATCAAGCTGTTTTTTCATTTTTTTTGTCGGAACTATTACCCTATCAATTTTCCTGATATTCCGAGTATCAAAAAGGTTATGAATTTTAAGGAGTGTAGCAAACCACCTATATTTATGAGTCATCAATCCTGGGCGCTTATTATCTACAAGTGAGATAGGGTCAAAAACGCTCCAATATACTCGAACAGACTTCTTTTTCTTATAGATCAAAGCGGGAATGTAAGCGCTTGCTTCCGCAGCATACAAAAGATCAAATTTGAACTTTTTTAGAAGTCTATAAATTTTTCTTGCGTTAAAATAGTATTCATACCCTAGTAATAAACGGATCCAAATACTGTTTGTGTTGATCCTATGAGACCTTGAATCAATTTTTTTGATACAGTGAATCTTCAATTTCTTGTTAAGTTCCGGAAAACAATATTCGGGATCAAAGTAATAACAAAAAACATGAACGTTATGACCCTGCTCCTGCAATGCCAGGGCTAATGAAAGAAAAACAGAAGCACTTCCTCCTGGCACGTTTAACGAATGAAAAATCATCCCTATCCTCATACAATTTTTTTAGCAACAACAAACATAGTGTGACCTTTTTCTTTTTGCATATTAAGAAAAAGATAAAGTGGTAAATCTAAAAACCAACAAGCTGTTTTTTTTACTTTTGAAAAAAGCATAAAGAGCTGAGCATTCCTTGATGACTTCTGAGGTGATGAGATGTCTGTTGATGCTTTGACCATATGCTCAAGTGCATTATGTGAAATATTCATTTTAGCTATAAAATTCCCAGAATAATAACCAAGCTCATTAAATGTCTTAAAGGTTTTAAGAGTAAAGTTATGTTTATTAAGGAGTAACTCCATATTCATTTTTTTAAAACGAGAGACGTGAATTGGAGGATAATCCCATTTTTCATGCATCTGAATACGATTGTTATTTGGAGTTGAGAGTATGAAAATCCCACCAGGTTTAAGATAAGCGTAAACCTCTTCAATAAACTTATTCAAATCAAGAACATGTTCAATAACCTCAAAACATGTAATCACATCAAAAAACTCCCTTCTAATTTTTACTTTTCTGCAGTATCCCCTAAGGCTTTGAGCATCTCTTATATGACGTAACCCATTTTTTTTTCTTGCGAATTCAGCTTGTGCTCTATTGATGTCATAGCCATATACCTTATGCCCACCCTCTTCCAACTTCAATAAAAAGGCACCCGTTCCACAACCAATATCACAAATACGTAAACCTTTCTTAAGCTGTTCAATCGTTTTGGTTGCTAAGGTAGCATACTTTCGTAGATACGCTTTTGGATTTTTCCCTTCCAACACATTTTGAACCAACAATCCAATATCTTCTTGATAATAAGATTTAGTGAAAGATTTATCTTGAGGGTCGGCGAATTGGTAGAGACATTTTGAGCACCTCCAAAATTTATCCAGATAAAAAACCTTTAAATTCCCACAAATCGGACAGTCTTTTCTTTTGTTGAGTTTCATCAATTTTTGGGGGTTATTTCGTAAATACTTGGACAATCAATTTCTTTTCTCTATCAGTTAATTCAGGATTATTGCCAAAATAAAGACCCTGCTCGTGAACTAGTTTAGCATTAGAACTTTCATATGAAAATTGCTTCATGTACTTACTAAAAAACGGTTGCCTGGTCATATCGCCACCCACAATAGGACGGATCTCTATTTTGTCATTACATTTTTCAACTAACTCATCTCGAATCTTCTGAGATCTGCAAATAACTGGTATAGCAAAATTTGATAGAAAATCAATATGACTGTATTTAATTGGATAGTATCGATCTGTTCTCTGATAAATTGGCACCGCCATTTCAAAAAAATTTTTATTTCTTTGTTTAGTAATTTCCTTTAAAAACGGAATTTGAATCCTTCCAATGTGAGCATTTATCTCAGTCGGACGAAGATTGTATCCTAGGTCGTAAAATGTGTAACGAGAATAAAAAGTAGAATTAATCTTATATTTATTCCTAATTTTAACTTGTTTTTGCTCAGATAAATTTCTGTCCCAGCCATGTGCTCTTACGATCCTCAGCATTGTTGCTAACCTTTCACTATCCGTACAGACTGCGCCTCCTTCAACGGTTGACATATGATGCCCAACATAAAATGATACTGAGCTTGCTAGCCCATAATTACCCAACAGTTTCCCTTTATAGACTGTTCCTAAAGACTCACAGTTATCTTCAAGAAAAATAATTTTTTTCTTATCGCAGATTCTTTTGATCTCATCAATATCGTCGCAGAACCCAAGAAGATTAGTCAAAAAAAGCACCTTAATTGGATATTTTTTTAATATTTTTAAAACTTGCTTACTTGAAACATTAAGTGTATCAAGCTCTACATCAATTGGTACGGCTTTTAAACCAAGTTGGATTATGGGCATAACGTTTGTGGACCAAGTAAGTGCCGAAAATCCAACCATATCTCCCGTTTTCAATTTACCAAAATTTATAAGCGCCTGAATCATTGCAAGATTTGCAGAGCTTCCGCTATTTAAAAACACGCAGTGTTTACGCTTCTGCCATTTTGCAAATTCAGCTTCAAACTTGTGACATTCGGGACCAAAACTTAGCTGTTTAGCATGCCCTATAAAAGATATAAGTTTTTTCGTGGTCTCTTTTTCGTTATGATATGTGGATTTTATGAGTCTGATCATCTAATGTTAGAGCTTTAATATTAATTCTTTTAAAGTTTAACTAAACTATTATTCAATGTTTTTCCTATGTTGTCAATACTATTAGTTAGTCTAAATTTTCCTAAAAAATTGTCCAATCTTCATTATTGCTAACTGCGGTAAAAAAGATGCTATAACTACGACATAAAACATCAATGATAACAACAATGTTCTATCATGTGTAATTCCAAAAACAACATATTCATATATTTTTTCCAATCTTTTCATATATGATTCTTTGTATCTCCCAGCCAATCTAATCAAACCACCATTAAATGCAAATAGATAGTTAACAAATGATTGATATGCATATTTGCGAAAATTGTAGTCAAAATCTATTTTATTTTTGTCAATAAATAAAAATAACTCTCTAAGATAATGATTATATTCTGTAAGATATTCACCGTTACGATTTAAACTCGAACCCCAATTCTCATGTATTCTATATTCAAAAAGAGGTTTATCTACAACTAGAATTGGATAAAGAAGACAAATTTTAGACTCGATTAAAATATCATGAGAAACAGGCACATCTATGCTTGACATGCCAAGCTCTATAAGAATCCTTTTATTAAAAAGAGTGGAAGGAAATGATGTATTAAAAACATACTTATCATGGATCTTCCTCCCGTAAAGCGTAAAGTTAAATATAAATTCTTTTGGTTTTAGCAGAATATTTTTTTTGTTAACTAGTTGCTTTTCGGGCTCATTAATCAACTCCCCTTTTTCGTTGATATTTACTGATTGAGGAACAACAAATCCAATCTCTTGATTACTATATTCAGAAAGTACCTCAATCATTTCTTCAAGCATTGTCGGCATCATCCTATCGTCATCTGAAACATGCATTACCCACTCAGCTTTCGAGAGCATAGTGGCTTTATTCATTGTTTTGATATACCCTAAATTTTTTTTATTTTTGAAATATCTCACTCTCTTATCCCTATAACTTTCAACAATACTATCTGTATTATCTGTGCATCCGTCATTTATGATGACAAGCTCAAAATTTGTGTATGTTTGTGAAAGAATAGATTGGATTGTCTCTGACAAATATGACGCTCTGTTAAAAGTTGGTATACAAATTGAGAGAGAAAAATTATTTTTTACCATATATGCATATATTATTTGCTGAAGATAAGCGTGCTGCCCTAATAGACAATTCATAAAGTGGAAAAACAGATAAATTAATAATTCGTCTAACCATAGTATTTTTTGCCAAAAGAGCAATAACTGGAAAAATAGAAGCCAACTCATCTACTGTAAACACATAGGTATTATTTACCATAAAATTTACGCTTCTAAACCTTTTCTCAAATCTAGTTATCGTTTTCTTTGGAGTTTCCAAACCAATATGACCATCAAAATCTACCCACAATTTTTTATACATTTTTTTTCTCCTCAAATATCGAGTTAACCAATTATTGCCATCTGTCTCAACAGAAAAAAGAAAAAAACCATCTTTTTTTAAAACTCTTTTTATTTCATTCATAAAATGGTTTTTATCGTTAACATCAATATGTCCATATACCTCTGAACAAAAGACAATATCAAAAGATTCATCAGGGAATGGGTAGCTTTTTGATAGATCATACGCAATAACTTTTTCATAAATTTTCTCAGCATTATCCAAACTAGCATCACTTATATCAATTCCAGTAACATTACCACGAAGCGCAAGCTCCTTCATCCCACCCCCACACCCAACATCAAGGATTTTTGGATTTTTTTGCGTGGAATACTGAATATGTTGATCTAGAATTTTAAATAGTCGTCGCAAAACAATTGTTCCTGGCGAAAAGTTAAAATAGATTTTTTCGAGTAAAGAAAGACTTGTATAATCATGAAGAGTTGTATATCTTCCTTCGTTTAATTCTTTATAATCAGCTGACATGGTTTTTTATAAATGATCCTAATATAAATAGTCTCCAAATTCTTGTCCCATTGTCTTCTTTACCTGAGAGTAGTCCTTCCCATAAAGACAAAACATAATTCCTATCAAATATATCCTCTGGGAGAGCGGCAAGTGAGTCCTCGACTTCTTCTTTAAAGTTAGTTGTTAACCATTTATTCAAAGGCAGACCAAATCCCATCTTTTTACGATCAATGACAGCTTTTGGTAAATACTTATTCGCTATTTTTTTAAGAAGAATTTTGTTTTTATTTATCGAGTACTTATATTTTGATGGGAGAGTCATAACAAATTCTGCTAAATCCACATCAAGAAATGGGCTACGAACTTCCAATGATTGAGACATAGATCCTCGATCTGCCTTCACAAGATACCAATCCGGCAATTGAATCATAACGTCTAAAAAAAGCACTCTATTCCCTTCGTCAGCCTGCTTAAAGGTTTCAAAAAAAAGTTTACTCTCCGAAAAAACTTTCTCCTCATTTTCCAAAAAACTTCTTTTAACAAGTTTCTGTAACTCAACAAAGGTAAACCCTCCGCTACCCCATACAAAATGCCTACTATAACTCTCCATGGTAGTCCCGCTGAGAAGTTTTTTAACAATATTTTTTTTTGATGGATTTATTGGTAGATAATCAATAATTTTTGAATTGCCGACTCTAAGAATATTAAATAAAAGTTGATTATTAAAGAGTTGTTGAGCATTATATTTAGGATAACCTCCAAATAACTCATCTCCTCCATCTCCACTTAACGCTACTGTTACCTTTTTTCTCGTTTGCTTGGCAATAAATGTTGTTGGGAGCAATGAAGCATCTGCCATGGGTTCATCCATAAAAGAAAGTACTTCTTTAAGTAACGATGATGCATAAGAGTCTTTGAAATTAAGCATATTATATTTTATTGACAAATTATCACCAACTATTTTGACATATTTTGATTCATCAAATTCTTTATCTGCATAAACAACACTAAAGGTTTCAATACCCGGATGAAATTCTGAAGCTATTGTAGTAACAAGACTACTATCGATTCCGCCTGAAAGAAAACTTCCGACAGGAACATCGGCGATAAGCCTTCTCTTCACCGCATCTCTAAAGAGTTCGTCCGTTTTCTCCATCGCATCACTAAGTGGTATATTATTTAAAGTAATGTTTTCAGGCTTCCAAAATCTGGCTCTCTTTGTTATTGATACTGGCTTCAAGCTAATTTCAAAAACCGTAGCTGCAGGGAGTTTTTTAATTTCGTTATAGATACTATTCGGAGAGGGTATATACCCGTACATAAGAAATTTAACGACTGCTTGATGATCAATTGTTAAGGTCTTTTTGTTTTTTACAAATGCAACAAGTGCTTTAACTTCAGAACCGAAAATGAGAGTATCTTTACCTAAAAAATAATACAGTGGTTTTTTGCCAAAATGATCACGCGCAATAAAAATTAAATTTTTGTTCTTATCAAATAACCCAAATGCAAACATGCCTCGTAGCTTTTTTACTATTTCTATCCCATATTCCTTATAGCCTTCAAGAATCACTTCAGTGTCAGATTTTGTACGAAATTTGTGGCCTTTCTTGATAAGAATTTCCTTAAGCTCTAAATAGTTATATATTTCACCATTAAATGTTATCCAATATTTCCCAGTGTGGTCAGACATTGGCTGGTTCGCGCTGGGATGTAAATCAATAATAGCCAGTCGCTTCTGACCAAAAATTACTGCACATTTTTTATCTGAAAACTCTTTGACGCCCTCTGAATCAGGTCCTCGATGCGATAAAGTTTGAAGAGCATTCCTAAAAAGCTCCAATTCCGTCTTATTCTTTGTAATTGCTCCAAGTATTCCACACATAACTAAACAAGTGTTTTCAAAAGGATTTTGTATCCATCAAATGTCGCTCTTGAATGAGCGAGAAAAAAATCACCTCGTCTATAGTACAAGAACAAGAGTGAATAAACAATTAAAAATAAAGGATAAAAAACAATAAGTAAGCTCAACTTATCGAGCATTCGACCATATCTTCCAACATGTAATCCTCTGTTTCGCTGAAAATAATATACTCGCTCTTTATTATCAAACCCCATGCTTCTAAGTAAATCTTTATGAAACTCAGGAACGTCATGATAACACTTGGCGTTAATCACAGTAGCTAAATATTTTGTAGGATGCTTTTTTTTAATTCTCTGAAAAAGATCAAACTCTGTACCGTTCATAAAAACAAAAGGGTCAAACCATCCAACTTCGTCACCATATTTCTTGTAAACCATAAAGCAATTATGTAAATTTTCCGTTTGAAGCAAATTTCCCTTTTGGAGCTCTCTTCGTTCATACTTTCTTTTAAAAATTGGTATTGATGTCCTAAGATTTATGCTTGATCCCAGAAACCAAATTTTATTTTTATTTGAAAAATAATAAGTGGCCGGACCAACCGCAAATAATGTGCTGTTACTAGTAAGAGAGTTAGCTAACATTTCTAACATATTTTTATCAACAACATTGTCATCATCGATAAAAAGCACATACTCCCCCTTTGCTTTTTTAGCACCTCTTGTTCGAGAGAAAGCAAGACCTTGATTTGAATTATTTTGCAGTACGTGTATGTGGCTACTCTTTGAAAATGGTGAGATTTCATCACCATCGTTTACTATGATGATTTCATAATTTTTGTATGCAGATTTTTGGACTGAAGCAAGGAGTCTCTTAAGATGATCTTGCCTATTCTTCGTTGGTATAACAATAGATATTTTGGGTTCTTCAGGCATGTTGTTTTGTTGATAATTTTGCTCGAAAATAGCCAAATTTATAAGGAACTCCTTTAAGGAATAATAGGAAAATCGACGCTATGCTTTCTTTAAATAACCCCTTTTTAAATAATCCTGTCCTGAACCTTTCCTTTCTTTGCAACAATTCATCGTAGCGTGGGTTATGGGCTTTATTACTCGTCATCCCCCACCGATAAAATTTCTTCAATAAAACCCAATATGAGGAGGGCTCTATATGAAAAACGGCGTTATTAATCAGAGCAACTTTTTGAGTTTTTTGCCAAACTTCGTAATAAATAATAGAGTGATCCTGTCCTCCAACTGACTTTATGACACTCTTTGGTATCGAATTCATTGCCTCAAGTAGAATTTTCCTTCTATAAAAACGAGGCAGAACTACACCCGTAAAAGGGCTATAATCTCTAATTTCGTGGACTAGTCTCCTGTCCGCCTCAAATAATTTATCTATAAATGTATTAGGATTGTAGACTTTTTCTTCCAAAACAAGCATATCTACTTGTTTTTTCTTCATTTCTCCAACAGCTCTTTCGATAGTATCTTTTTCTAAGATTTGATCACTATCCAATAGGAGAATATATTCACCTTCTGATTGCTTCACTCCCTCGTATCGCGAAGCTAATAATGAATCCCTACATGTTAAAACACTCTGCACATGGAATTCTTTAGCTAATAATAGAGTTTCGTCTGTTGAGCCACCATCGACTATATTAATCTCAATATTCTTATATGTTTGTTGGGTAATGGCATGTAAACACTTCTCGATAAAGAGAGCACTATTAAATGTAGGAATAGAAATAGTTACTTTTGGTTGGCTCATAATGACTCTAAAAGACTTATGCTTTTTGTAGTTGCATCAGACCAAGTCAACGATCGAGCAAAATTGTAAGCATTTTTTTGCAAAATTGAATATTTTTTCTTGTCATTTAATAGCTCAATTACAGCATTAGCCAATGATTCTGGCGTATTTTTCGCAGCGATGATCCCCGTAATGTTATTCTTAACAGAATCTTTTAACCCTGGAACGTTGTATACAACTGCAGGTGTCTTCTGACTTGCCGCCTCAATCACAACCAGCCCCCATCCCTCTTTTACAGAAGCATGCAAGATGAGGTGTGATCGACCAAGAAGTTCATACTTTCTGTCTTCAGTAACTCTACCAAAAAATTCTACATTATCCTTTATACCAAGCTGCATAACTTTCTTTTGCAAGGATGCCATGTAATCTGCTTCTCCTACTCCTACTACCCATAGTTTCGACTTACCAATCTTACTCAAGATATTTGAAAAAGCTTCCAGAACATCCTCAACACCTTTCATTTTTACTAATCTGCTTACAAAAATAAATGTTGGATACTTCTCCTTGTCAACTTTTTGGATTGGGAAAGAAATACCATTATGTATAAGACTAATTTTTTTTATTCCTAATTTTCTTAAATCCTTCTCAGTTGACTCAGAAACAGTCCAGAAAGAAATATTCTTGTAAAGTTTAAAATAGAAAGACTCAACAAATCTTCCAACTTTATTAATTGGAAAAGGATACATGTAATCCCAAATATCATCTGCAACCTCGTGGATAAATGCTACTTTTGGTTTTCGCACATATAGCGGAGTAAAATATGGGATCCCATGTATCTCATCAATTACAATATCAAAGCTTTTCCTGTTGCTTACATAATAAAAAGGGGCTATCAAATATGTTAAGAACGGTCCTCCACTTCGTATAACCCTAATTCCATCAATTTTCTCAGAAGGCATTGAATTAGGATATCGAGAAGAAAACCATACAACCTTATGCCCCATTCTCACCCAAGCTTTTGCGTGTTCGTGTGTTACAATTTCCGCCCCACCTGACTTTGGATTTTTTGGATCTCTCCAGTTGAGTATCAAAATATTCATATCTACTGAATACTTACCTTCTTATCATAATAACGAAGAATTTTTAATCTGTAGAAAACAGCAAGTGTATCCCACAGCATGTGCAAAATAGCTTCACAAAATGATCTGCTAATAACTGAACTAAAACTATTACCTGCAATTGAACTCTCATTGGTAAAGATAATTTTAACTGGAGCCTCAAAAATTCGCTTAAACCCTCTTGAATAAGCAACAGCTAATATTTCAATATCAAAAGCAAATCTCTTAACTAATAGTCGTGGAAAAATATCTGTGACTACCGTTTTTCGAAAAAGTTTCATGCCAACCTGAGTATCTCTTACCTTCAATCCAAACATAATGCGTATCATTGATCTATACCCCCAAGACAAGATTTTTCTGATAAAAGGGTAGTTTACTTGCGAAACCGGGTGTAGCTTGCTGCCAATTACGACATCAGCATCATACCAGATGAAATGATTGACTAACATCGAAATACTTGTAGGATCAATATCCAAACCACCATCTATAAACCCAACAACATCGCCATGTGCTTCCAGCATACCAAATCGAACCGCAAACCCTTTACCTTTATTTTCTTCATAACCTAGTATTCGCAAACGCGGATTATGAATTTTTTTAAGGAGGGAGAATGACTTATCTAAATAACCATCAATAACGACAATGATTTCATATTTATAGGGAAGCTCAGCTAATGCATTATCTAAACTTATAATGCTTTGAACTATTGTCGATTCTTGCTTATAGCTTGGTACAACTATTGAGATAGTTTTAATTCTTTTCATATAAATAATAATAAATAAGAAACAATAACAACATAATAAATGAGGCTACTGAAAGTCCTGCAATAATTTCATAGAGTGATTTATGAAAAAGCAAAATTCCCACAATTTGCACTAATGCTCCAATAAGTGTTATAAGATACACTTTTGTTTTTCCGATCGACAGGAAGTAGCTATTCATGAGTGCGCCAACAGAAAAAATTAGAATATAAAGTGAATAATATCCTAAATACTCACTGAGAATTGCATAATTTGGCTTGGGAAAAAACACTCTTAGAACAAGATCAGGAAATGCAAAATAAATAAAGGTAAGAACCCCAGATGAGATCACTACCGATCCAACAGCCAAGAGAACGGTTTGAAGGAGTCGTTCTTTTCTCTCTTTTTTATACGCAATTATAGGAAAAAAAACAATACTTATTGGACTAGTAAAATAAAAAATGGCTTTACCCATCAATGATAATGCCGCATATTGTCCTGCAATAGTAGAATCAAAAAAATGTCTGACAAGAATAATATCGGTGTTAGATAGAAGCGAGAGCCCAATTCCAGCCAAAAAATAAGTGTATGTATAATGAATGAACTCTTTTTTGAAATTTTTAGTATCAAATTTTTCCTTATCAACCTGACGATATTTTTTTCCTAGATAAATAAAGCAAGCGATTGCAGGGAGAGCCGTCGAAAGAGCAATACCGATAATCGGACCCAAAACAGAAAATCCTATCGAAATAAATAGTATGGCAGCTATTAATCTAATAAGAGGTTGAGCAAGTGCAATGGCTGAGTAAAGAGAAAATTGCAATCGTCCCTGAATAAAACCCAATGGTAGAGAGAACATTAAGGAAAAAAATATCGATATTAAAACAAGGACAATATATAGATGGTTTGAGATATGGAGAAATGATCCAATTTGTGGAGTCAATAATAATAAAGTCAAAAACAGTAAGCTTGAAAAGATAACGATAAATTTTCCCGCATGTCTGAGGAGTATTACAGCTCCATTGTTATCATTTGAACTAAAATATTTTGCAGAAAATTTTGTAATAACGCTAACAAATGACACACTAAAAATTCCTACTAAAATAAAAAGTGAATTAAGCGATGTTAGGAGGCCATAGTCAGAGACAGATAGCATTCTTCCCATTAAAAGATTAAAGATATAATTAACAATATTTGATCCAAAAGTGCCGAGAAACACAATACTACTCCCGGTTATCAGAGGATGTTTTGCAAGGCTAATAACTTTATCTTTCATGCTTCCTTCAGAGCTAACTCGTATGCTTTTAATGTTTTCTCTGCTGTTATTTTCCATGAAAATTTTTTGGACTGGACAATACCTTTTTTAGAAAGATCGTGTTGCAAAGATTCTAAGTTAAACACCTTTTTAATCCCAGCTGAAATACTGTCCTGAGAATATGCATCAACATACAATACCGCTTCACCACCAACCTCAGACAAAGAACCTTCTCGACTTGTTATCACAGGGCACCCAGATTGCATTGCCTCAGCTACAGGAAGCCCAAAACCTTCATAGAGAGACGGCATAACCAGTGCAGATGCCTTGTTATAAAGTATATTTAAATCCTCTGTTGAAATAAATCCAACTGGGAAAAATAATGAATTATTTTTTATAAGATTATGCATTAACACCCTATCTTTATTCCAAGGATTTGCTTCATCAAAATCTTTGTCTGTTATCGCTTTTCCAACCATAACAAGAGGAACATTCGAGTCGATTACTGCCTTACAAAGTCTTGGAAGGTTTTTATTCCATGTAACATCTCCAACATACATTACAAATTTTTCAGGCAAATCATATTTTTTTTGCAGATTCTTAAAAAGTGGTGATACCTTTTTTAAAGGATGAAATTCTTTACCTGCTGCTAAGGTCACTGTCTTCACTTTTGAAGATGCTATACGAACAAATTTAGAAACATCTTTCGTTGAAGAATCAGAATCTGTAATAATAATGTCTGCTTTTGAAAGTAAAAATTTGTTCATCCTCCATTTAAGGCTTCCTCTTACTCCTGCAGGAAATTCACTTGGAAAAATAATTGGTGTCAGGTCATGAACAGTAACCACAACTGGATACGAATGGAAAAAAGGCAATGATACAAAAAATGGATCAAAATATGGATAATGTATTACGTCAAATACTCCACCAGGCAATTTACCAGTAAAGTATGTGTAAGTATTCGTTGGAAAATATGTCTCAAGAGAATCTTTTAAATTCTTAAGGTAAAAACCTACCCCTCTTATCTTGTGACCAGATTCTAAAGGTGAAACATCGATAGCTATCCTCATATACGTATTATACGTTGATAAGAGTATAAATTTGAAGAGGTTTTAAGGGAATATTTTAATTTGCGGATTGAGGTCATCTCCTATCTCTTGTATGCCATTTCCAAGCAGAAGAAACAATAGTCTCAAGATCAGAATATTGAGGCTTAAATGATAATTCACTAAATATTCTTGAAGGATCGGCAATCAATTTATCTGAGTCTCCAGGCCTTCTTTCATGAAATACTATATTCATTTTCTCACCGGATACCTTCTCTACCATCTCGACAACCTCTTTATTTGAGTAGCCTTTTCCTGTTCCTACATTATATTGATATCCACCAGGAAATTCTGAAATCTTTTTCAATGCAAGAATATGAGCCTGAGCGAGATCCAACACGTGGATATAATCTCTAATACACGTCCCATCTGGCGTATCATAGTCTTTTCCATAGAGAGTAAAAGGTGTTTTATTAATTGCAGCAAGAATTGCATTGGGAATAATATGCGTTTCTGGTTGATGATCTTCTCCCATGCTTCCGTCTAGAGCTGCTCCCGATGCATTAAAAAATCTAAGAGTAACATGCCTTAGTCCATTCGCCTTCTCATACCAATGGAAAATCTTCTCAACCATCAATTTACTATCTCCATAAGGGCTTTCTGGATTCTTTGGATGATCTTCAGGAATAGGTATTTTTGTTGGATTACCGTATACTGCAGCTGTAGAGGCGAATACAATCTTGTTCACCTGCGCATTTATCATCTCGTCAAGCAAGTTAAGCGTTGCTATTACATTATTGGTAATATACGCGCTTGGTTTTTTAACAGACTCTGCGACTGAGATATACCCTGCGAAGTGAATGACAGCAGATATTGAATGCTGGATAAATGCTTCTTTCAAAAAGGATCTATCAAGTAAAGTGCCTTTTAGAAAAGTTATTCTTTTGTCCAATGACTCGATATGTCCCCGTTCAAGTGAATCTATTACGACTACCTCTTCTCCATCATCAAGGAGACGTCTTGTCATAAAATTTCCAATATATCCTGCACCACCTGTAACCAATACGGCCATTTGATAATTGTATCAAAAAAATAAGAGATCGCAAACAGAATGTTTCTTGTCAACTAATACTTCCACCACTCTGTTGTTTCATGATAAATTGCTTCGGGGGATATGCTTCTCCAACCTAATTCCTTAATTTCACGATCATTAAAGCTTGAGACGTCATAAAAGTTCTCTGTAACACTTTTACTTTTTTTTGGGATTTGGCACTCATTCATTTTACCTGTATATATAACTCTAGTTTGATCACCAAGTTTTTTCATTGTATACAAAAAATATACTGTGCCCTCAGCAATATTTATTGAGTGCTCTTTACATGAATAAAGTGAAATTTTTTTTCCAAATGAGTAGTTACTCAATAATTTAGCGTTTTCATAAGATTCTTTTTGATCTATTCTACTTGATAATTTTGAAATATTAACCGGAATAGAGTTAGCAAAGAGAATGACACAAATAAAAATGAAAACAGAAAATCCTTTTTTAAAATCTAACAAACTCCTCAAAAACATTCCAAGATATAAAAGAATGAAAGGAAGAAAATAAAACATGTAATAATATTCCCTTGTTCCTTTAAAGTAACGAAGGTGAACGAATAAAATAAATCCAACAAGTAGCAGAAGTAAATATTCTCTAGATAACCTTTTTTTTATCAGAAGAACAAAGTGAAATAATATCACAATTAAATACAAAAGTAGGCTTATCTTGGAATTTAACCCGACTACATTCTCCAAATATAAAGGCCAAAAATCTCGTAAGTAAATTACCCAACTATTAGGAATATATACACCTCCCTCACCAAGATATTTAATTAACCCAAAAAATGATGACCAGTTCGTTAATATATTAAAAATTATAAAAGGGATAAATGAAATAAAAAAAGTAAGAAAAAACAAAAAAATTACTTTTTTTTCTCTTTTAACAAAAAATCCTATGAGAGGGAGAATCATTAAAGGAAGCATTTGATAATGATGATTTATGCCTACCCCCATTACCAGTCCCCAGAGTAATGATTTTTTTGCTGTTAGCTTGTTTTTAAGTAAAAAAACGAAATATAGAACACTTAACACTGCATGAACAGGAATAAGATTTGGATTGCTTAATCCTGTAATTGGACCCGTTTGGGCCGGAGTAAAAGCAGCAAGACCTGCAAGAATAACCCCTAACTTTTCATCTTTTAACTCTTTACCCAGAAAATACATCCCAAGAATAAAAAATATTGAATAAAGTGGGATAAAATAAAATGGCGGAACTAATTTCGCAGTCAAAATTCTAAATAGGCCCAAATCATAGTAATACCACGGTCCAAAACTAAAAGATCCAATTCCTGAATGTGGCCCTACGAGAGGAAAAGCAAAATTATCAGATATATGTATTGCAATAAGAGCGTCTCTTGTTGGGTCTTTATCAAATCCAAACTTGTCAGGAGTATTTGCAAATCGAAAAAAAACTCCACCTATAAAAATCACTAATAAAACAACACGTAGTGGATCTTTGATCCAAGTAAAAAATCTTTTTTTATTTTTTTTCATTGAGAAAAAGTGCGCGTAGATACGAAGTCGGATAACGAAGAGCAGAAAAAAATGCAAAAAGAAATCCAGGCCATAAATCTACAAATCCCTTATGTCTTAGGTAAATAAGAAAAAACCAATACATTGGCAATACGAAAAGATAGGAAATAAATTTTTTTATTGTAAAAAAATCTTTTTGTACCCTGATCTGCGATGATGTGAGATCGACATATCTTATCCATTTTTGAAAATAATGTTTAAAATCTTTATAGGGATAGTGTAGAAGCGGATGAGTTAAGTACTCTGTTTCTCCTTCAACCACTGCTTGTTCATGAACATCTTTTTGTGGAAGTCTTCCGCTGCCTTTTCGATAAAGTCGCAGTGTATAGTCAGGGTACTGACCACCTTTTGTCAAGAATTTGCCTAAAAACCAATTTTTTCTCGGCATCCAGTATCCATGTATTTCGTTATTTTTAATTTGAATTTTTTGTTCAATTTCACTTTGTAGACTTTTAGACACAACTTCGTCGGCATCAAGTTGCAGTATCCAACTTTTGGTTGCATTGTCAATTGCCATTTGTTTGTTAATATGGAAATTTTGCTTATTTTCAGTGATATAAACCTTTGCCCCATATCTTTTTGCAATCTCTACTGTTCTATCAGAAGACGTTCCATCAACTACAACTATTTCTTGAGCTATATCTCTTATGGAATTTAAGCACTTTCCGATATTCTCCTCTTCATTAAATGTAGCCAAGACGACTGATAATGATTGCATAGTACCATTGTAGAGAAATAACTACATTATTTCCAGAACTCAGTATTATTCAGAAATTTTATATACAATGACAGAATTATTCTCAAAAATTGGTTTTATTAAATTTTTATCAGGAAAGAATTTTAATTTCTGTTCTACATTTTTTTGTATATATATTAGATCTAAGTTATATTCTTTTGCTTTTGCGAAAAAGGTTGGAGAATCAGTAGATGAAAAAAGGGTATGCATCTCTTTACTTCTTTTTCCAACAGGTTGGTTATGAGTTATTTGCAATCTAACTCCTGATAAATAGGAAAATCTATCTGAAAAATACGAAACATATGGCGTCTCAGCATCAACTGGATTTACAGGATGAGATTGAATAATTGAATCTTGTTTTGTATTTTTTCTAATATACTCAAATGCTTCAACTTCATCATTTGAAATCAGATGATATTTTTTTGGATTGTATGATGAGTCTGAATATCCAACTATCTCTGTCAGCGCTCTTGGCACTGTTAACAAGGTGATTATAATTACAAAAGCGATTTGTATTTTTTTCCTATTAACAAAAAATAGGTCGATTCCCATTGCAAGCATGATACTTAGTATTACTGTAGTTACTACAAAAAAATTAAATACATTTAATCCACCTGAAGATTGGAGAGTAAATAACCCAAAAACATGAAAAATAATTATTGCAGGACCTAAGAAAAAGAGCATGGCTGGACTTATTTTACGCACTTCTAATAGAGAAAAAAAACCTAGAAGTCGTGTCCCATGAATTGATATCAATGCTATTACTATGGCTACAGTATCTAAAAAAAGGATGCCTTTTATATTGTTGGCCTGTTCATAAACCTGGTGACGAAGCCACCAATCTCCCCAATTGAGCACTTCTGAGCCAAGAAAAATTTTAGGCCACTCTAATGGGTACCACCCAAGACCTCCCGACATTTTATTTGGTGGAAAATAAATTGCAAAAGATACAAAAATAAAAACTAAATAAAAAGGTAAATAACTACGAAGGATGTCTTTCGCAACTTTGATAATATTCCACTGCTTATTAATTAGACCTTCAATACATTTGTATAACAAAACAAAGCTAAAACCTATTAGAACGAAAATACCATAGTATATCTTTATACCAAAAAGACTTGCGAAAATTAACACAGTAATAATTCCCCAAAATATCTTTGCTTCTTTCAACCATAGATAAAAAGTTAAAATTCCAGTAATAAAAATTGGTCGTGCAAATGCGTTTGGCATATTAAGAAATTGCGTCATGCCATTATCAATAACCGGGGTGGAAAATGTTAATTCATGTCTAAAAAACATCATCAAAACGTATGTTGCATCACCACCAAAAAATAGTAAAAAAATTGCACAATACCCTGCTTTTGATGAAAATCCAAGTTGTCGAACCAATTGATATGCAGAAATAGCTGTTAGTACAGATAACACCATCGGAAAAAATTGAAAAAATACATTTGCAACAGGTATTTTCCAAATACGCACAATCTCTGCCATAATAAGATCAGACCAGTAATGATAATTTGTCAGTGGATTTGCGTATGAACCGGGTTCTATTGGAGGAAAATAATGAGCTATACTTTGGATAAATGCTAAGTGCATAACCCCATCAGTTGAGTTTACCCCTATAAACCTTACACCATCAAAATAAAGCATACCAGATGTAAAAATTGGAGTTAGCTGAAGTATGACCAAAATAATAATTGCAACTACTGGAAAAATGTTTCTTTTAATCCAAGTAAAACTCTCCTTAATAATTTCAGTGGTGATTATTTTCTTTTTTAAAGAAAAAATGAGAACAAAAAACAAATATAAATATGTGAGAAAACGTAAATGGAGATAGCCAAAAATATACCCTTGGAACCCCCAAAGGACGATACCAATAACTAGCGGCAAAAGAATCTTTAATCCAGTACTATATTTTTTATTTGATAAAACTAAGGCTCCTGGTAAATAAAATGAAACATATGCTGCAACAAAAAACAAGGTTAAATACAGAGGGAAATAAAAACTTAAGAAAGAAAAATGGGCCATATCTATTCCTCAGATGATGGATAAACAAGTTTCTGATCTAGCATTCTCCTAATAACATCTCTTGCTTTCTCTTTCCTTATATACAATCTTCCTTCTAAATCGAGGGTATCTGATTTTGCCACTGTTGATCTATATCTAATTCCATTATCTCTATAATCAAAAAGGGTTATATAATGTGAATTAAGATAGTCAAGAAAAAATTGACCATACGTCTCAGGACTTCTTCCTAAGATAAAGTATGTTTTTTGAAAATAAATTATTGAAGGTTTACTTTTTTCAAAATCTTGAATAAATTTACCTCTTATCTCAGGCGAATAACCCATCCCTGGAATAAAAATTTGGTACTGTGATGCAGGTTTTCCATGTACATACAATAGCTCTCTAAACTCAAAGGGGCCAATCCAAACAGGCTCATTCACATCAACAATTTTATTTATTACTGGCGCAATTTCTGGTCTATCATAAATAAGGGAAGCATAACCCATATATTTCTCATATGTTCTATTGAAAAATTTTTGAAATAAAAATAGAGAAGAAAACAGTGCATAAAATCCAATAGTTAAGAACAGTACTATTGAAACGATTCGCTCTCCAAGCCTTTTGTTGTCATCAACCTTCCGAAAAATCTCAATGAGGATAAAAGGAATAACAATAAATGCTATCATGATATAAACTGCAGATTGATAATCAGTCTCTTTTGAATTTAATGGATCACTTCGAGAATTTGCATATATCAAAAATCCAAGAAAAGTTGTTGCAAACAGGTATCTTTTTTTAATAAAAAAATATAATGCAGTACCAAAGGTTCCTGACGCAAGGGTTATATTCAAAGGAAAACCAATATTGAGAGTCTTCACTTGTTCAAGAAGTGTGAAATAGCTGTTATAAAATGTATTAGCGATTACAACTGCATAACGAATCGGGTTAATTCTTGTTACCCCATCGGGACGTGGATAGTTATAAACATAATATTTTTGATTAAATACCCACCCTTGGTATATATATTCTTTTAAACTAGCTGTTGCAACGAGGTATACGAAAAAAACAAAATAGGGAGCAAGAAAAATCAAAGCTAGCTCTCCTGTTCTTCGAGAAAAAATCTTTATGCTATTTGAACGTAAATAAAAGTAACAACTATATAGATATATAAGTATTGACAAAAAAAGGAAAGTAAGTGAGCTCAAGACTGTCATTGACGTTAATAACGAAATAACGATCATATCTTTCCTTGTTAAGGCTAGTTTGAAGTAGCTTGAGATTAATAAAAGTGCAATAACAGGTGCTAAAAAATATGCTGCAAGTGTATCAGCAAGGATCATGTGTAACCAGTAATAATTCCCAGCAAGTGCTATTATTCCAACAAATACAAGATAGAAAACGCTTCTATCTTTACCAACTTTTCTTCTCAAATAAACATAGGACCAGACAAGGTGAGAAAAAACTAAAATAGCAAAAGCTATTCGAAATGCAACAAAAGAATTCTGGGTTACTAGTGTAATAACTGCCGAAATGAAATAGGCAACTGGACCATGGTGAGTAAAGAAACCAGTATAAATAGGAACTCCATGAGTTATATACCATCCCCCCAAAATGTTATCGAACTCATCAGGGTACATTTCATGAAATGCATTCACAAGAAGAACGGCTAAGACGAGGGAGAAAAAAAGCGAAACAACAGCGTGATCATTTTTCTTAAGCCATTGATATGCTTTCGATAAAATCCTTATTCGCTTAACATTTAGCATATAAAAATAGTATATAACTTATACACCCTTCGCAACAGTTTATTTTTTAGTAAATCGATACAAAGTAACTGCTGTTGTTTTATCAGGATAGCTAATCATCTCATTACTTTCACTATTCAACGTTTGTGGAAGTGGCTTTGAAGAAACATAATATCCTTTATCAAACTGATCAAGGCAGTTGCCAAAGTATTTATTCTCTATGCCAAAACACTTATCACTTGCCATGTCTGATCCATTTTTCTCTAGGTATTTAGATGGATTTTGCTGTGAATAAAAAAGATAAAATACGTAGCCTTGTTCAATATCGGGAGCAAAAACAACAGGGATGTCTTTAATCGATGTAGCTTTCAAAACAGCTTCTTTATAACCAAACTGCCAATATCTCGCATAGAGAAGATTTGTGTGATTAAAGTAATGATGGAGATAGTAGGAAAAATTCACTAAATATCCAACAATAATTAATAAAATAATTATTTTTTTCATACGATACTTCAACTGTTGATACATGCTCCATATGCCAAAAGCACCAAATATTTGAAGTATTGGAAGAAACATCATACTTCTTATTGCATTTGGAGAATCAATTGCTAATGATGACGTAATTGGCGCGACAATTAACCATGCAGATAAAAATTTCGCTTGAAAGCGGTAATTTCTCCATAAATGCAACAACCCAATAACGATAAATGGAAGAGTTATTAAATATTCAACTCCCATATAAGGAGCATGGTGTCTCGCGTTATCTCCCTCCAAAAAGAGGAATGATGGGTCAAAGTGTGAAAGGTAATTTTTTAGGAAGACTTGCAGATAGACCGCTCTCCTATTGTGAAGAATTGCACCAATAACGTCTCCACTTTGTTTGTCTTGATATCCATATTTAATTGGATTTTCGAGAAGTTGCGTCTGTCCTGATGTTATCAATACACTTTTCCCTCTTGCTGTGGATGAGGGATCAACAATCCAAAATAAATTTAAAAGAATGAAAAGAACAATAAACAACAACGTTTTTACTCTATTTTTTAATAAATATCGGAAATGAATAACAAATAGAATGCAAACAAGAAAAGGGGTAAATACTTTTTGACTATGGTATGTATACATACTAAAAGTAAAAATGATTGCTGAGAGTAATAGGTAAAAAAGATTATTTTTTCTTATTGCATATAAAAATAAAAATGCTCCACCGATAACAAGACACATACCAACATTAGCCTCTGATGCAAATCGACTAAACTGTACTGACCAAGGAGAAATTGCATATAATCCTGTAGAAAAAATTGCAAATGTTTCTTTGTTTTTTGATTTATAAAATAACTCTCTTACTAAGAGGTACACAAAAATAACGCTTATTGATCCCATAAACGAAGAAAGAAATCTTACAGATACTTCGTTTAAACCAAGAAATTTAATAGGAATAGTACTAAGATATATATAAACTGGCTGTTTATAATCTCCAAATGAACGAAATGTGAGAGGATAAGTTGTGCCGTATTCGTCTTTTCCTGAATGGAGAATTGAGTAAGCGTTGTATCCTATTGACACCTCATCCCAATTTAACGAAAGAGGCACACTACCTAATTGATAAAATCTTATAAAAACTCCCAAGAAAACAATAATAGTAAGTAAGATTAAGTTTTTTTTCATCATTTCCCCTTTGCAATAACAAAAGCTGGATCACCATTTAAAAAATTTACTGTTTTAAGAATACTTACGTCTTTTAATTTTTTTGATTGCTCAGTTACAATAATAGTTTTATTATCAATGTTTTGTGGAAATTCATTTACAAAAAAATAATTATTGAGCTGAGGGGTGTTATAAAATCCAACCGAATCCTTAACGGTACGTATCCCCCTCCAATACTCTTGAGGAGAAATGTTTGAGTACCATGCAACATATATTGAGGGCCTACCATACGTATTGGTAAAATAAATCTTGTTGTAATCTTTCTTTACGCTCTCAACATACTCAATTGCCTGTCTATATCCGTACTGCCAATCATAAGAATTAAGTTTGGAATTATGAGAAAAATAGTTATGAAAAAATGCGTATAAAGAAAAAACGATGATAAAACACCCAAATAATACTGAAGTTCTATAAACACTTCTGTGCGTCTTGATAGATGAAAAAAATGAGAGCACACCCACACCAGAAATGATCTCAAAAACAGGAATAAAGGTCTCACTCCGAAGCGCATGAGGCGTCTCTCTTGCAGTTGCTGCTGCAAGTGGAGCAATCAAAAACCATCCAACTATAAATAATGCAACTCGAGATTTCCTAAGATAGAGACCATAAAAACCTATTAACAATAAAGGTAAAATCCACAAATACAACTCTCCATTAAACTGATCTGAGAATCTGGGATTAACATCTCCTTTGATAAATAAATATACAGGGTTATAAAAATCAAAATAATGTTTAAAATATGATTCTAAAAATAATACTCTTCTATTATCAAATACTTTCAAGATTGACACAGTATCATTCGCAAGTAATTTATTAGACTGTTCGATTACTCCAATATCTGAAAAAATATTAACTTCATTAAATCTCAATCTGCTTTCTGGGGTTTGTAAATAGAAAAGGAATGGCAGCAGCAACAAAATACCTGTAGTTATGCTAATAAAAAAGACTTTCTTTTTCTTTAGGATATTTTTCCAATACAGCAACCCAATAAATAAAACTATAATGGGGATAAATACCCGATGCGCATTAAATGAATAAAATGCTAAAACAAAGCAAATTACACTTCCTAAAAAATACCATTTGTTTTTTACAAGTGACACAAAAAACAATGCTAATGCTGCTACCGTAAAAAACGTCGCAATGTTTCCTTCATACGCAGCACGGGATAATTGAATATGCCAAGGAGATATAGCAAGGAAAAGTGAGGAAACGAGTGCAAGCAAATCTTTCTCTTTTTCGTAGTAAAAAAGAAATTTTACCAAAAAAAACGTCATTACTATTGTCATTGTTCCCAAAAATGCTGATGGAAATCTTACTGAAAAATCATTTTTCCCAAACATTCCAAGTGAAATAACTGTGAGATAAATGTTTACTGGAGCTTTATTGTCACCAAATGCTTGGAACCGCGTGATTGGAAAACTTTCTTGATGTTCGTCTTTTCCAGTCTTTAGAATAGAATAGGCATTATAACCTTGAGACACTTCGTCCCAATAAAGACTCGGTGGAACATTAGTTAAGCCCCAAAAACGCAATAATCCACCCAAAAAAACAATTAACAATAAAAATACAACATTTTTTCTCACATTCTTAGTATAACAAACAGATTAATTTAAATATGCGAGTATAAATACAACTTTTCCATTTGAATCTTTTACTTCGTCAATTTTTTTCACCTTGTCTTGTTGAGCTATATACTCCTGAGGAGATAGTGCAACTAGAATATTTTTCGCTCTTCCCGCATAATTCCTTAAGTCCACATTGCCAAGCTCACTCCTCCCCACTCTTTTATCCCAGTCTGTTCCCCCGAAAATATATTTATCAAAGGCAACAGATGTCCCGTGTTCCTGATATAAAGCAGGATCAAATCTTAAATAAAACAGTGCATACATGTATGGTTGCCAATAATGACCTGAAATTATCACTTTATCATATTTATTGCTTATCGCACCTATTCTTTGCACCAATTGTTTGTAGCCATCTCCCCATTCACTATTGGAAATCTGTGTGTTATGAACATAGTACAATTTTAAAAAAGTTATAAAAGATAAAAAAATTACAAAAAATGAAGCCAGCTTAAATAGATATACGATCTTTGTATTTTTTAAAAGAGAAAAAATTGACAGCAGTCCTGCAGCGCTAAAAACAACAAGAGGAACAACCATCGGCATAACACGAAGAGCATGAGGTACTGGCAAAGCAAGGCTAGCGCTCACAGGAGAGATTAATAACCACACAATCATGCTTATTGTAAATTTTCTGTTTTTTTTAAGAAGAAATGGTATTCCTAATATCAATAGTGGTAATTGCCACAAATATAGAAGTCCTGCTCCTCTAACTGTATGTCTTAAGTTCCCATCTCCTGACACAAATAGAAAATCTGGCCTGAAATGCGAAAAATAACCAGTTAAAGCCTCATTGACATACACCATTCGTCTATTAAAAATCAACTTAGCAAACAGGGCATTTCCACTTTCAATCATTTTTTGATTATTGGCAATAGATTTATCACTAACATTTGAGAAAATACTAACCTGTGAAAATCGAGTGTCGCCTCCCTTTGCGAGTACTGATACGAGCGGCAAAAGTAAAAAAATAAAAAAAACAATTGAAAACAATAATTGCTTGAGTTCTATTTTTTTTAAATCAGAAAAAAAATGAACAGTTAAAAAGGTCACAAAAAATGGGACAAAAATCAATGAACTTCTATAGCAATAACATGCTACGACATAAAAAATTGCTGATATTAAAAAATACCATGATTGCCTTAATCCTTTATAGAAAAAATAAAATCCTATAATCAATAGGGTTAAAGCAATATTTGCCTCGTACCCAGTTCTTGAAAAAATGATATGCCAAGGGGATATTGCTAGAAAAAAAGCTGAAAGCAATGCAAGGTATGTTTTTTCATTTTGATCTCTAAAATCTAAATTCTTAATAAGAAAATACAAAAAAATAACTCCAATGACTCCAAAAAATGCGGAAGGGAATCTGATTGCAAGTTCGTTTAACCCAAGAACAGCAATGCTAACAGTAGATAGATATACAAAAACAGGCATCTTTAGATCATGATAAGATTCAAAAAGAATTGGGAACTTATTTCCATACTCATCTCTCCCAGTATGGAGAATAGAGTATGCATTATAACCAACAGCAACTTCATCCCAATACAACGACGCAGGAATTTTATTAATCTGATAAAAATGAACAATGAGTGAAAGAACGATGATGCAGACAAGAAGAAATTTATTATGAAAAACAGAAAAAAGTTTTGTTTCCACGTTATAAATAATTAATTATCAAATGATGAAATAATTTCTGCATCAGATTTCCTCATCATATGCTGAAATGTTTTTCTTGCCGATAATATTTGAGGAAGTATAGCAATCATCATAAATGTTCCAGAAAGATACGAGGTATCTTTGTTCTTAATTCCACGAAGGAAAAATAATGGAAAATTAATAATATATTCAACTAAAATTTTCTTATCTGTCGCATTCAACAATGTAAAAATATGCTGATTTCTATTAACTATTTTATTAACTTTTTGCTTAGACTGGCTTTTTTTAATTGACCCTTCTTCATGTTTATGAATAACAATACTCTCCTTTTCAAACACAACTTCAAAACCACACTTTAAGGCTCGATATGATAAATCAATATCTTCCCAATAATAAGGGGCATACAATTCACATAATCCTCCAATCTTGTTCCATATTTTTTTACTAAAAGCACTACTTCCACCGCTTGCCCATAACGTATTCTTCTTTTCTAGATCCCCCATTTTATGAGCCAAAAAACCATTTTTCCAATGACCTACTCCTCTTCCTCTTAGAACTGTTTTCCCATCCTCAATACTTTTATCCATACATGCAGCTGCAAAAATATTTTCGTTACTAAAGTGTTTAACAAGCGGAATAAGAAAATCCTCACTTGGAATCACATCTGAATTCAACAAAACCACGATATCTCCAGTAGACTTTTTAACACCAATATTCACTGTTGGAGAAAAGCCTTTATTAATTTTATTAACTTCAATAATTACATCTATGGCTTTTGTTCTATTTTGAAAATAGTTGAGAAACTCCACACTCTCATCAGAGGATGCATCATCAACGACAACTAATTCAACATTATGGTTGGTCTTATTTCGAAAATAAACCAAAGAGCTTACGACTAAAGGAAGATTTTCTTTAATTAACTTTACGCCATTGTAATTTGGAACAACAATACTAATTTTCATAGTAGCTTATTAATGAATTCTATCTTATGTACCCCCTTTGGAACAACTACTCCCCTAAAAGCAAAATCTGTTAAGATTATCGATGACTTTTCACCATCTATCAACACTGACCAGGAAGGATAGTGTGTGTCTGTAAGAACCAAAAAACCCTCACCTTCATTGTTCGTAGTTATTACAATTTTATTTTCTGTGTATGAATCAATCAAAACTTTACCGACTGAATACTTTCCTGAAATATTCTTTCCTTCGACAACCCCTACATCTTTAAGCAGATTTTTTTTGTCAAAAATCATTTGAATTGCATCATCTTTTGTTAATGCATGTGCAACCGCACCTACAAAAAATGCTCTTGGAAAAGCATTACGATTCTCGTACACTCTTGTCTCTCCTTCTTGATAAACCTTCTTCAAAGTTTTTTCTTTTAGATCAGTAAGACTTAAAATGTACTTTACTCCTAATAGGTCATAAAACGGGGATTGTCTATACCCTTTATGAACAATTCTATTATATCCAAAGGGAGGGGTAATATTTGGTTCATTTCTATCAATAGCGATCATAAATTCACCAAGCCTCTGTATATACAAAGGGTCATATCCATCAATAGACTGAATACGGTAAAATGTTGCTATATTTGGGTGAAGAATACTTCTGTCAGTAGTCATTATTCTAAACAATTCTTTTTGCGAAGTTAAGTAAGTAATTGTTTTGGAATATGGATAAAAATATTCTTTTGTTGTAAATGGTGTGTATTTTTGTGCAAAAAATAATAGATCTACTACTGTAATGAGCAATATAACAAAAATAACAATATGTTTTGAAATATATTTGATGTAAAAATTAGCTACAAAAAGTATAATTATCGAAAATAAAAGTATCAACGGTATAATGAAGTTTTTTAGTGCTATCTTCATGTTTTCTTCTGAAATTACTCCTAACTTTTGTCCAAAAAAACTATAAAGAAAAACAAGAAGAAAAGTTCCACTAAAAAAGAGTATTGGAGCTAGTACATTTCTCTTTTGCATTATTAACATTTCAAACCCTTTTGCAGCCAAAATACACAAAGCAACATCTGCAAGAAAAATTAGTCTTGTCGGCTGTGCTGAAGACAAAAATGGAATAGACAGCTGGTAAGGAATACGAGCTATTTGAGTATCAAATGCAAAAATAAATACAAAAATGAGTATGGTCAGCCAAAAAAGATAATCTTTTACTTTATGAAATAATGCAAAAATAACAAAAAAGAAAGGGATCACTCCAATATATCCAATAAATTCTCCATAATTCCAGATACCCCAATAATTACCTGTTGCAGGATTTCCAAAAAAATTTGGCGCAACAAATTGAATCAAATTTTGTAGTGGTATAAACCATCCTAATTCACTCCAGGACTGATCGATATTTCTTGCAGATATAAGAATAAATTGCATTTGGCCAAACAGCACGGGAGAAAGAAGCAATGCTGATAAGATAAATACTAGAACCACATAAAAAAACTCACGTACATATTTTCTTAAAAATGAAGTTCTATATAAAACATACGCACAAAAAAGTGCTATTACATAAATGTATGTCTGGAGGTGACCACCGAGAGCTGAACATGTAAGACCAACTAATAATATAAAAAGCCATCGATATTTCTGCTGCTCAAAAAATTTATCAACTGAAAGCAACAGGAGAGGTGCCCACAGCGCCGTGTGGCCAACAACCCCCCATTCAAGCCACGAAACACTAAATCCTGAAAAAGAAAATGCAATACTCCCAAAAAATGCTCCTTGAGTAGATATTCTTTGATTTCTCAGATACAAATACATATATACCCCTCCTAAAATAACTTGCAAAATAATGTATATCGACCAAGCATCTATGAATGGTAGAAGGAAAAAAATAATATTGAGTGGGTAGAATGATGCACTTTGAATATTTTGCGATAGTGGATAACCAGCCATCTGGTAAGGATTCCAAAGAGGGAGTTCTCCCTTTTTGAGAATATCTATCGATAACTCTCTCCATGGTATCTGCTGCAAAACAGGATCCCCAACTAAAGGATTTTTATAAGGTACCCCTCGTGGAAAATCAGATTCATACAGGTCTCTAAACGGATGAAAAAGATTGACTAGCGTATCTGCTGGTATTGGAACTTGATTAAGAAAAATTGGTTTGAAAAAAAATAAGATAACAATGAATAATAATACGATCCAAATAATGTCTTTTTTCATTTTTGTACTACTGTCTGAACATTTTGGCAAAATGTATCAATTGAAAAAAATTTCGCGTCTGATGCTGCACGCTTTGAAAGCTTACTCAACAGGTTGGCATCATTCATTAGCTGAATCGTAGCGTTCTCAAGTTCTTCATTTGTTTTCCATAGAATACCGTTTTCATTGTTTTTAACGATTTCTTTCTGTCCTCCAGCCTCAAAAACAACTGGAACTACTCCAGCTCCCATTGCTTCAACAGTGGAAATTCCAAAATGTTCTGCTCTATCTGGATGGTTAATTATATCTTCACCAAATCCTGCTGCATGCCAATAAATCTTTGCTCTACTGTAATATTCCCAAAGCGTATCATTGTCTGGATTGATAACAAAATCTATTGGTAAACCTGCATACTTTTTTTTGAATTCTTCCACTCTTTCCATATCTTGATCGTGTACGCTCATAACTAATACCAGCTTCCATTGCTTGATACTATTTTTATCTGACATTTTCTTGAAAACCTCTGCCATAATATCCTGCTTTTTATAACTTGAACCAGCATGATTAACTCCAAATCTTCCAACATTAAGAACGACATTCTCTTTTTTGAACTCAGAATTCTCCATAATTGATACTGGCGGATACAGCACAATACTTCTAACACCATACAATTCATCTATGTACTTTTTTGTAAATTGTGAGTTACAGATTATTTTTTTTGCACGACTCAATTTTATTATGTTTTTCAAAGACCTCCCTTTTACCCATGGCATAGGAGACTGAAAATGTATAAAAAGATTACACCCTACGACAGGAATACTCCCATCGCTAAGATAAATAATTAAATCAAATTCCTTGCTTTTCTTGTATCTTGCAAAAGTCCCAATTTGAGGAGAAAAAAATGATGGAACAAAATTACATTGACTAAGATCATACGAAAATCTTTTTTTTGCAAGAGAGATGATCTCATCTTCGGGTGTCTTGTCCCATAAAATAGAGACCTGATGATCGTTCTGTAAGCATAGAGCAATTGAAAGCATATATCTCTCTCCGCCAGACATCGTATCGAGGTAAGGATCAAAAATTGCCACTTTCATATTACTATTGTAACAAGTTTTGCAATTGTTGAGTACCTATGATAGGATAGTAATATGCCAACTGCAAATTATCCATTATGGTTATATGTTGTCGGACTTTGGTCACTTGTTTGGAAAGGTATCGCATTGTGGAGATCAAGCAAGAATGATCAAAAATTATGGTTTGTGGCTATTTTGGTAATTAATACGGTAGGAATCGTTGAGATTATATATCTTTTTAAATTTGCAAAAAAGAAATTGACGATCGAAGAAATAAAGTCCTGGAAAAAATTCCTCAAAAAATCAAACTAGTATTTATTCCTTTACTACCTTCTGCTGCTGAAGCTCCCATAATTTTGCGTAAGTAATAAACATGCTAAAAGCCTGATAAATACTTTCTATTATCCCAATATATCCTGCTTTATAGCCTTGTTGCTTGATATATGACTGAAGGAATGCGCTTAACATAATTCTTGGAAATCTCCACCATGATACTGGAGGATGATTTGCCTGGAGTCTTAATTCTGCCTCTTTAAGTGACCATTCATTTGTTTTTGCTACCATTGATGACAGATTTCTATGGGTATAATGAAAAATTGGGTTATGTAATTCGCCAATTGGACCAACAACAACTGGTGACTCATGAAGAATCCCTCTCCACTCTTTTAACGCACTTTTCTTAAAAAGCCTCTCGAGTCGCTCATTCTTTGGCCATAGATGATTCCCAAAATAATAATTTTGGCGAGGTATAAAAAATGCTCCTACATCAATTTTATCAGCAAGAACACTGAGTATCTCGCTGGCAAGGTCTTTGCTGACTCGCTCATCAGCATCTAAATAGAGAACATAATCAGATGACATCTTATCCAAAGCAAAATTTCGTAGTCTTGAAAAATCATGAGAATCTGCAAAAACAACTTTAGCTCCCTTCTTTTTTGCTATTTTTGAAGTGTTATCTGATGAATTATTATCAACAACTAAAATAGAGTCACAAAAACTAAGGGATTCAAGACATTCGCCTATCATTTCCTCTTCATTTCTGGCTATAACCACACCTGTTAAAGTATTTTTTTTCATAAAGCAAAACTACCCTTCCCATACCTATGTCGAAAAAAATCTATTACTCCTTTTCTTTGCCATTTCCGACCTGTGAAAAGTATCCTTACGCTTTCTCTCAAAAGTGCGGCTTTTGTTCTAAAACGAGCGAATCGAAATCCAAACAATAAGCGGTTTCTACTTATAAAATAATCCTGAAGATTTGATCCAGACCCCCCAGTTGAACCTGCATTAATATGCCAGAGAACTGCATTTGGGTTGTACCAAATCACAAAACCAAGCCTATGGATTCTCTCATTAAGATCTGCATCTTCGTAATAAAGAAAATATCGGTCATCAAACCCTCCTGTTTTTTGAAGAATATCAGTTCTAAACAATACGCAGCAGCCTGTTAAAAGCTCTGTTTCTTGCTCATCATCATACTGCTTTTTATCTACCTCATCCACTCCCCTGTGAACACCATTAATATTGTCCCAATCAATACTGCCCCCTGCGTACCAAAAAACCTTTCCCAGCTCATCCTTTTTATAACGATCCTTATGATACTCAAAGCCTTTTGCAAAATATATTTTTGGAACTACAGCTGCGCGTTGAGGATTTTCCTCAGCTGATCTCACTAACTCCTTAATAAGATTTTTATCAACATAAGTATCATTATTCAAGATGACAATAAAATCTATTTGTTTTTTAATTGCGTATTCAAACCCCACATTATGCCCCCCCGCAAACCCTTTGTTTTCTTTAGTTTTAATTATTGTTATTTCAAGTGATGGAAAGAGCTTTTTATCTACAGTAAATTTTCCTTGAGGGTAATTATCTATTACAAGAACTTCAAGAAAGATATCAGGAAGAACAAGATTTTCAAGCGATCTTAAACAGGCAAGAGTTTTATCCTGTCCATTATAATCTAAGATAGAAACAATAACTTTTTTCATAATGACTCCTGCGTTTGACCAGTCTTAACAAGTCTAAATATTACACTACCATCGCTTCTCATAATTTCCTTAACTACATTTTTTTTATCAGACACACCACACTTTCCTAAATCAACAGATAAAATAAGTGGGTCAGTATTTTTTTCACTTGGGCAATCCTCTGGTATAAAAATGTATTTATCAAGACTAATTTTCCCAAAATCCTCATTGAGATAATTATGCTCTCTACTAGATATATAAGCATGAAAAACTCGAGGATCGTATGAAAGATAAAAAAGAAATAATATGAGAGGGGAAGATTCGTTCGATGTTATATGAATACTTTTATAACTTGGTAATTCCTGCTGGATAGCATTGACCAATCCCTCATAACCTTGTTGTCTATAAATTGGCTTATGAATAAATTGATGAGAGTAATATTGATGAAGATAATAAAAGAAAAAATAAAATACTACACAAATACATGCAATACTTACCCTTGCTAGATACCTCTTAGGGATGTTTGTAAAAAGATAGAATAATCCAAATCCAATAATTATATGAAGTGCAGGAAATATAATGAGGGTCCTCTGAAGATTTGGAATGTCATCATAAGTAAGAGATGCTCCAACAAATCCTATCAAAATCCAGGCAATCGACAAGAATCCTATTTTATGCCTATTTCTGATTATCGAATAAATCCCAATCAGCAAAAGTGGTAATTCAAATATATATAATAATCCCATCTTAGGGATACGATATCTATCTGGAAATCCTTGGTCAGTGAAGAGAAAATCATATGATAGATGCTTCATGTAACCCGTAAATACTTCTGAAGCATATCCTGCTACCTTGTTATGAAATAATCTTACCTCTGCAACTGGCCTTTGACGGTGGCCATCTTCTGTGATTGATTCAAAAAGCAAAGCGTTTGTCCGTGGTGAATTAAAAATAGAAAGCATCTTAAGCCTATACGAAAGAACATCTGATGTAAGCACCATTACAACTGGAAGAACGATACAGATCGTATATGCACCTATCAAAATAGCTAACTTTTTGGCGGAAATCTTTGGTCGATATAATAGAAAAAGGATAGGAATAAATAATGGAAGAAAAGCTCTAGGCGCTTGATAAAAAACATAAGAAACAGTAAAGAAAATAAAAGAAAGAGAGATAAATAGTTTTTTCCCCTGATCCACCCACTTACTATAAAAAAATGTGCCAAGCATAATTAAAAAAACCACGACAACAATCTCTGCTGAAGCTCGAGAGAGATTAATATGCCACGGACTAATTGCTAAAAGACTACTGACAACAATTCCAAGAATATTATTATGTTTTTGATCTTTATACAGCTCTTTTATGAGGAAAAAAACAAAAAAAATTGTCGCAATCCCAAATAGTGCTCCTGGTAACCGTATTGCAAAAGAAGTAAGTCCGAAAAATACGATCGATGGTATTGCTATGTACGAATATCCAGCAGGACTATAGAGGAATGATTCTAAATGTAGTGGCAAAACATTTCCTGTTGCATCTTGTAATGACTTCGAAATGGAATAAGCATTATATCCAAAATATGCTTCATCTGCATGAAAACCAATTGGAACTTGATCAAGATGATATATTCTTAAAATCGCGGCAAGAAGAGTTATTGCAATCAAAATGCCAATTGACCATTTATTGATAAAAACGAGAGCTTTTGACATACTAGACAAATCTATATTTTAGCAACGTCCACAAAGCACTAAATCCCTCAGGGAATGTTTGCAGTTTTTTACCCTCATTATATCCACGAGGCTTAGTCGTAATGGGAAGTTCAACAATTTTATATCCTGACTTCACCAGCTTAGCGGTTATTTCTGGTTCAAAGTTAAAACCTTCACCGTTCAATGTTACTTTTTTAAGAAATTTTCTTGGAAAAATTTTATAACAAGTCTCCATATCAGTTATCCATTGAAGATAAAGGATGCTTGTAATCAAACTCAAAAACCTGTTTCCAAAAAAATGGAGAAGAAATCTTGTCTTAGACATCGTTCCATGCCCGCTCAAGTCTGGCATTTTTTTCAAACGTGTCCCATAGACTACCTGCGCTTCACCTTTTACGATCGGCTTAATCAATTTTTTAAAATCTTGAGGGTTATATTCTAAATCGGCATCTTGGATAATCACATAATCACCAGTTGCATGTGAAAACCCTGTTCTGACAGCAGCGCCTTTCCCTTTATTTTTTTCATGATTAATGATAATCAAATCCTTACTTGCTTGTTTTATCTTATTTAGGACACTTTCTGTATTATCAGTAGAGCAATCATTAACGATGATTATTTCTTTCTTTACCTCAGGTATTACTACATCGTTAACTTCACGAACAACTTCAGATATTGTCTTCTCTTCATTATAAACAGGAATAATAATCGATAATTTCACAATTATATTATTATACATGAAACACAAATGATCTCCACTAGTTATAATCTAAAAATCTCTGTACAGAAATAAATAAAGTCATATAGAATATCATTATATGCAAAGACTGCTTCACCTACCATCATTATGGATAGTAAGTATACTTATCGTATTTTCACTTGTATTACTTTTACCAATTTTTTTTCACCCTTTCTTCATAACCCACGATGGGCTTGTTCACATTGTTAGAGAAAATGCTTATGCGAATGCACTAATTGAAATGCAATTTCCTCCCAGATGGGCACCGCTACTTAATTTTGGGTATGGTTCTCCAATTTTTCTCGTATTTTATCCTTTCGCAGGATACATAACAGCACTCTTCCATCTGCTGGGATTATCTCTTGAAAACTCGTATACGCTCTTACTTATCTTTTCGTTTATTCTTGGACCTGTTTTTTGGTTTCTATGGACAAAAGAACTTACGAATAAAAATTTTGCGTTTGTATCAAGTATTTTTTATACAGTCATGCCGTATCGATTCCTAACAACACTAGTGAGAGGTTCTATCGGAGAAATATTAGCATATAGCCTGATACCATTAATCTTTTACTCTGTAGATGCGAAAAACAAAAAGCTACTTCTTGGAATACTTGCGTATACCCTAATACTTCTTTCCCATAATGGCGTTAGTCTAATGATTACTCCAATATTTGTCTTCTATTGCCTTATAAGAAGACACAAATTACGTACGTGGCTTCCTATTCTCCTATTTGGACTTGGCATTTCATCTTATTTTTGGATACCCTCACTTATTGAGTCAAAATACATGAGCTTTCTTATTTTCCATAAAGATATGTACAAAGATCATTTTTTACAACTAACAAGCTTGTTCTATTCACCGTGGGGTTTTGATGATGATGTAAATAAAATCGGTGGCTTATCTCCCCAAGTGGGAATACCAGCATTAATAGTAGCTGTGCTAGGTTTGTACTATTTTATTAAAAAAAGAGCTAATGAATCCATACTAGCATTCTGGATCATCGTTTTTTTAATTGGATTATTTCTAAGCACAAATTTTTCTATTTTTCTATGGGAGAAAAGTGATTTTTTAAAAAAGTTTCAATTTCCATGGAGATTTATGATGCTATCATCGCTCTCAACTGCTGTCTTATTTTCATCCCTATACAAAAAAATATCGATAAAATTTTTAGTACTTCTTGCTTTTTGTTCTATACTCTATGCGATACCTTTTATAAAAATAATTCCATCTCAAACTCACAAAGACTCTTTTTATCAGCATTATCGTGGGAGTAGCACATTTCGAGCAGAGGCAACTCCCATATGGTCTCCTGGTGATCCAGAAAGAGAAATAAAAAAAAATATTGAGATTATAGGCGGAAGCGGTGAAATAAAAAATGTATCCAAAAAATCAATAAAGCATACTTTCAATTCCTACTCCCATGATGAACTAACAATATTAGATAATACACTCTATTTCCCAGGATGGAATGTATATGTTGATGGAAAAAAAGTGCCTGTTCAATTTCAGGACCCACATCATCAAGGACTGATAACTTTCACAATTAACAAAGGCAACCATTTTATTGAAATTATCTTTGAAGATACAAAAATAAGAATGTTTTCAAATATGCTATCGATAGGCTCAGTGATCGTTCTTCTTCTTATTATTGGTGTAAAAAGAAGTAAAAACTTATAAATTTATAACATAAGTCTCACAAAACTCTTTATCGCTTATTGCCTCAATATGTAAATTTCTGAAAGGAACAGAGGATATGAAGTTTTTTTGCCCAAACCTACTACACAAATTGTCATTATTAATTTCGTACGCTGCTGCGCTATCGCGAAGCTGAGCCAGTTCAAGACCATTTTCCTTTGTTTTATGATTACACATCGATTCATAAACAACAGTTGCGCCTCTCTCATCAACTTCATCAGTACATTGAACAAACAAAACGTTCTTAAATACGTAATTCTTGTTCCTCAATTTACTACTAACCTCTGATACATTTTTATTATTCATCGCATTTGCATAAAAAAGATAATCTCTAACTGACAGCTGAGGGTTACTGACATGTGCAACAATCTTCTTACTCTGAGAAGCTCTACTAATATATGAAGCAACTGCTCTGTTTGGAAATGAAACAATATTCCCAACAAGAGGATGATGAAAAAAATAAACTTGTGAAAAATGCAAAAGAGATGCTAGGTACGCTCCTATGATAAATAAACAAATTACTTTTCTATATTTCTTAACTTCATCAAGTTCAATAAGAAAATAAATCCCATATGCAATAACAATAAGTAAAAATGGGATCAAAAGGGTAATGTGAGGTGTAAAATTTCCTGTGCCTTCTGGATCATGAAATATTTGAGGAAGAATACTAATACCGATTAAAAATAGGAAGACGACTGATTTCTTTTTCATTTTTGTAAAGAAAAAAATGCATCCAATAATCAAAAAAGCTGCATCAATGATATGAAAGATTCCGTACCTCTCTAATGAATAAAAATAATCACCATATTCAAAAAGATAACCAGGAGAAAATACATTAGCTATATTGGCGATAACAGTCCTCACATATACTGTGTACTTATTATCAACAATCGACGACAGAGGAGACACTAAAGACACATGCCTTAGATGATCAACGTTTTTGGTGACATGTGAATTCCATGGTAAAAAAAGTTCATTAACCCTTGAAAGTTCTGGCTGTCTAGAAAGTTGAAAAAAGAAAAAAGCCATCAACAGAACTGAAAAAGAAAAAATGATAATAAATTCCTTTTTATACTTTTTCTTTTGAAGAACTAGATACGAATATACAATACAGATTGCAACAAAGGGTAAAAATATTAATTTTGTTCCAATATAAGAATAAAAGCTTAAAAGCATCGCTGGGATTGCAAGATATAAATATTTTCCTTTAGCTATCTGAAATATAAAAAAAGTAAGTAGGTAAAAAAATGTCGCTGAGATCATTTCATACGAGCTCCTACTCATTGAGATAAACCATGGATTGGATGAAGCAAGGAGAGCAAGAATAACTCCAAATTTTTCATTAATAAGAAATTTACCTATGAAATACAGCAAAATCACGACACCTACTCCTAAAAAGACACTAAGCATAGCTGCATGAGCAAGGGAAAATGAAAAAGGGCCAACAGTAATTATCGAAAAAATATAAGGAAGCTCAGCTTGAACTGTTTCATTTTTTGGGTAATGAAACATTAAGATATCAAAAAGTGATCTATCTCCTGCAAGGTTTTTGCCTGTTACATACATTGACTTACCATCAAGGAGATAATGGAGTTGATCATTGTTTGTCGCCGTTGGAACATAATTTAGGTATAACCCCCTGAAAACAAAACTAAAAAAAATAATGACAAGAAGAAATTTATATGTATTGATGATCTTCATGAAATGAATCTATTGATCTTATTTTTTAAAAATAACAACATGATAAATAACATCAACCCAACCATACTTATTATATCAGCAAACAAGCGAAGTTTTGTTTCTTTAAATTCTATTAATACCTTATGTTTCCCTTGCGGCACATGATACGTAATTACACCTCGAAATTGAGGGTCCTGAAATTCAATATCGCTTGGAGAACCATCTACGCTGACCTGCCATCCTGGAAAATAAAAAGTGTAATCAACTAGCCTAAGTGGAGTTTTTGCATCTATTTGATAGGCTCTTTTTGAATTTAAAACAAATAGTTGATCGATTTTTCCCTTTCCATCAATAATATCACTTTTATTTCCTCGAACTGGGTACTCTTCTGTTTTGCCAGTCCATATGGTGTTCATCATAATTGAATGAACATTATATGGCGTAAAATAGTATACGCCTTCATTAATCACTTGATAATTTTTACCATAAATTTGAGGAAAACTGATGAATGAAATTACGACGATAGCTACAATAACAAAGCTGTTCTTATGAAATTTTGATAAGCTATAACCCAAAATGATCGGAGGGATAAAAATAAATACTGATAAAATTCTCCATTGGAACTGAATATTTCCTAGAAATTTATTTGATGTAAATAAAGTGGATGCAAATGGAGACATAATAAATAGGAGAAAAAAACACTCAAGTATTGCAAAAAAAAGTAAAGATGTGCCGATTTTTCCCTTTTTTTTAAATTTTTCTATAATAAGAATAATTGCACCAAATAGCACCAAAAATGATTCAACTAAACCAAGTAGTACTACATGTCCTCGTGGTGAAATTTCTTTATCTGTAAAATACGGCCATGTGTTGCTAAATATGTTTGCCAGTGATAAAAAGCTATTTTTATTAAATGGATTATCTAGATGCCCAAAATAAAAATATTTTATTTCCTTCGTTAGTGGAATTAAGTAAAATGAAGCCATCATAACTCCTACACATCCGGAAAATACCAATATAACTGCCTTTCTACTTGTAAATGTTTTCAATAGTGTAGAAATAGTAATTTTTTCATCTGCTAACAAGAGCCAAATTATGTAAGGTACAAAAATAAATGAGTAGAGAAAAAGCATCATTGGATGGTTTAATGCAAGAAGAAAAACAGAGATCATTACAAGGTAAAAACCTGCTATTTTTTGTTTCTTTATATAAAGAAAGCTACCAATCAAAATAGTTGGAAGAAATATCCCAGAAAAAACTTCTGGAAGCGCCCCTCTTACATAAACATCAAATATTCTGTATGAGGAGAATGTCAACATGAATGTACTTACCAAAGCATATACTCTTTGAACATAAAGCCTCATAAAGATATAAAAAAATAGAGCTGAAAAAAATACACCGAGGAAGTAAAGTATTTTTAACGATATCTCAGGAGTCATTCCTAAAAAAAGCTGTAATGCTCCTAAATAACTCGTTAATTGGTGTGCTACAATAGGAATTGGGAGTCCATAATTCCCAAATCCATCAGACCATCTAACAGGGAAATCGCCATCTTTTATTGCCAAAAAAAATTGAGTGATATTTGTTGTATGAAAGGGATTATCAAAAGTTGTTGGAAGCCCTTTTGAGATAAAAAGATCTGATACGAAAAGTGCAGAAAACAATAAAATACATAAAAGAGCAGCCAGATCACTTCTGAGTATTTTCATTATACAAAAATTATATAAGAACTATGGACAAAACACAAAAAATAAAAACATCACATGACAACCTAATGTTTTTTCTTATTTTTGGCATAATTCTAGCATCCTTTTTCTTATTAAACCCTAAGACATCATCCTTTTTGAAAATGGATCGTGAAAAAGAATGGGAAATGTTTATGCATACCCTTATAGACGACCCTATCAATCCTCAGGTATTTTGGAAATTTAGAGAATTCTACTCATATGGAAGTATTCTTTATAATAAAGCTGGTATTGCTAATAAAAATATTACATCGATTCCAGAAGAGTTTTTAATTCCAGATGCTAAAAATGCAAATAATAATCCGGTACTTTATTTTGAATCTAACAAAATTGCCAGCGTTGATATTATCACAGACGCAAAAACCATAGATCAAGTTATGTCCATACCAAAAAACACGATCAAATATGATAAAAATGAACTTGTCTATCAAAGCGGGGATAACGTAACAATAGCATTTATAAAATCAATTAGTGATCTAAGGAAAGTAAATGGCTATCTTGACTATGATGGAAAAGATAAATCTATGCTTGAAGGTAAAAAGTGGCTCAATCTAACTAGAATTAAACTTAATTAAAACTCTTTTTTTAATTTTTGATCAAGATACTTTCTTTTTAGCCTGTAGGGAATTTTTTCAATAAAATTTCCTGATGATTGAATAAATGAAACCATAAACCAATAAGAAACTTCCTTTTGATACCTTTCCCATTCACGCAAAAGATTTTTTAAGAAATGCTTATCGTTTTCCTCTCTAAATCCTTGCTTCTCCCATACTTTTATAACTACCAAAAACATATAAAAACCCTGAAGCACACTTAGTACTAAGCCATGAAACCCATCTTTATATCCCCTTTGGAAAAAAAATGTTTTTAAAAAATCACCTATAGGCATCCTCACAGCCTCAATCCACGAAAAATGGGTGTTGTTTTTGATAAATGAAAGAGCCTCGCTTTCGGTATATACATCCATTTTTTGAAGGTACTGACTGACCGTCTGATAATTTTCATGCGTAAGAGGATTTGTTAGCTTTCCTACTGTCCCTTTCACCTGGATATCTTTGTGAACAACTGCATCAACGTACTCTGCTCTACCCTTTCGAAAAAGTCTTATTTGATAATCAGGCCACCAGATTGAGTGCTTTATCCATTTCCCAAAAATAATATTTTTACGAGGAATAGCATATGCATCTTGATACATGTGTTCAATAACTTCCTTTATTTCTTTTTGTAATTCATCGTCTATTCGTTCATCAGCATCAATGCTTAAAATCCATTCATGTTTTGCTTTCTTAAATCCAAAGTTTTTTTGAATATCAATTTTTGTAATGTCGTTAGGTTGAGAAAAAATATCATTTGTATATTTTTTAACAATCTTGAGTGTTCCATCTGTTGACTCATGATCCACAACAATAATCTCATCTGCCCACTCAACAGACTTTAAACAATCCTCTATAACCGCAGCACCATTTAGTACAGAAATCACTACTGAAAGTTTCGCCATATTATTTTCTAAGATTTTCTTTTATTAAAGCTAAATCAGACAATATTTGTGATTTCGCAATGATAAAAAGACAAGCTCCATAAACTCCTCCACCTACTATCATAACAATAATTAGCATTGGAAGAGAAGTTATCAATCCTCTACCCAAAAAATAAATGAAGACTGACATAACTACAGTAGCGATCAAAGGAGGTGTAATAACTGGCAACACAGAAAACGAGATATATCTTTTTGCAATAAAGATAACCGCAAAAAGACTCAGAGATATAATAAATGAGGCTATTGAAACTCCATTAAATCCAAATAACGAAATGCATATTGGTATACTAATCCACGTTGCAAGAGTCCAAAAAATCATTAAATATAAAGTCACCTTTATTTTTCCTATTGCGTTTAGCGCATTAGTCAGTGGAGTTGATATGCTCGATAATGCTGCATTAGCAGCAAAAAACCCAAGAGAGACAAGAACTGGTTCCCATTTTTCATATTTAGGGAAGACTTTGATAAAATCTGGCATAACTAAAACCATTCCCGCAGTTGCAGGAAAAATAAAAACGCAGATTCCAAAAAGTGTTTTTTCTATCGCCTTCCCAAGATAATCAGTGCCCGTAAGACGAGAAAACGAAGGAAATGTAATTCTAATAATATTGTCCATAAAAAGTCTTAGAGGCGTATAGGCTAATTTTTGCGCTACGCCTATATATCCCACCTGAGTAAGAGGCAAAGCTTTTCCAAGATAAATCACCAGAAGTTGGTCCTTTAATAGTGCTAATATGCTATTTGCTTGAAAAGGAAGTCCAAATGACAATAATCTTTTTGCCGTAGGCTTTGAAAAACCAATCTCTGGCTTCCATGGTGCAACAATATACATAGTGATAAGACCCAAAAACCCCCTAAGTACAACTGCCACAGTAAAGCTTGTTACCCCAAACCCCATGATTACCATGGTAAGAACTGTTATGCTAAAAGCAAATGCTTCTACAATTTCCGGTATCACCAGCTTTTGAAATTTCAACTCTCTTTCAAGCAAAATAGATGGAATTGTCTTAAGAGATGAAAGGAAAAAAGCCAAGATGAGGGCCTGATACAGTATTTTTCCAGAACCATCTAAACTATAAAATCTTCCAATTTGGTCTGAAAAAAGTAGTGCAATAATTGAAACAACAATGACTAACCCCTGTTGGATAGTAAATGTTGTCCTTAGATCGTCCTTTGTAAGAGGTTCTTTTTTCTGAATGAGAGCTGCAGCCAATCCAATGTCTGAAAAATATCCTAAAAAAGCAATTGCTGCAGAAACTATATAAAAAACTCCATACTCTGCAGGCAATAAATAAATTGTGAGAAAAAAACTGACCAGCTGCATGACCACCTGAATAAGAAACGTTCTTGATACAAGAGCAAAAACTCCATGAATTGAACGTTTTGTGATAGTTGTAATATCAATTTCTTGCATTTAAAACCTCTTGCTTTTAATATCCATAAAAAGTGTCATACTCTCTAGAATTGCCCTTACAACAACGAAGATATTTGCCCCAGTCTGCTCTCCATAAACACGTGGGAAATGCTCAACGCCAACTTGTATTATCTTTAGTTTTTTCTTCCTAGCTTTTGCCAATATTTCTGTTGTAACCATTGCTCCCTCTGACCTAAGAGGTCCAATAGCCTCAAGTGCATGCCTTGTAAACATTTTAAAACCACAATCAATGTCTTTAAAATGGAACCCAAACAAAACAAAATCCCAAATTTTTAATAGATTCATAAGTAGCAATCTTTTAATTATTTTATTGTCCTTCCTCTTTCTTCGATACCCAATCACCATATCTGCTTTGTGAATATTCTCGGTGAATTTTGTAATTTCATGTAGGTTGAACTGCAAATCCCCATCAGTAAAAATAATATAGTCATATTTTGCATTTTCAAAGCCTGATTTTAACGCTGCACCATATCCCCTATTCACGTTGTGGCTAATTACTCTAATATAGGGATATTTTTCTGCCAACTCATTTGCAATCCTAAGCGTACCATCAAGTGACCCGTCATCGACTATAAGTATCTCAAATTTTTCAGCAACAGTTGGAATAATATCAACGGCGTTATGAACAATTTCAGCTATGTTTTTCTCTTCATTCCAAAACGGGAAAAAAATTGTCAATTCAGGTAATTTTTTCACTATAAATATTTTTCCTTTCTTGAGTGCAATATCCCAGCAAGTACTATGATTATACCTAATAAAGAAAGATAATTTGAGTATCTCTCAAGAGGAGTTTGTTTAAAATTTAATTCTATATGATGAACTCCCTCAGAGAGAGGTAGTACAAAGATACCATTTTTTTGAAAACCTTTTACATCCCTCCTGTCATCAATTGACAATTGCCATCCTGGAAAATACGCAGTGTTAATTTGAATAATCGTTTGTCTATCAAGATCTATGATAAATTCCTTTTTATAAACAGAGTTAGCTATTATTTCAAAATTTTTCAGAATTTGCTGGTTTTTAACTAGCTCTTTTGGTATTTCATCTCTATTTTTAGGCTTGATAAAATCTCTTGGCAAATACTCATCAGAAATTTTTGATACTGTCCATTTTGTATCAGAAAAATAACTCACTGCTTTATCGTTACTCCAAAAATATTGAGGCATAAAATAATGCTTATTGTAAAAAACAGTAAGAAAAACAAACAAGAATATAAAAAAGAAAGCACTTCTCTTGTGATATCTTTCAAGGAAAAATACTATTGATCCTCCAATCACTGCAACACCCAAAGCTATAAAGGATAAATACCTCCAAGGAAACTGAATATAGTGAAGAAAAGAAATTTCCTTCCATATAAAAGAAGACATGTCAGTCATAAGAAATCCAGAAAGCAAAATGAGAAAAAACGAGAAAAATAAAAGACCTTTTTTCTCTTTATCCTTCAATCGATGCGAGTAAGCAAATGTTAATAATCCAATCACCAAAACAAGGACGTGAACTTTACCTATTACAAATGACATGCCGTCCATACATCCTTTTGTTGATCCTGCGAAACCCCAAGGTCCTGACCAAAACTGTTTAAGACATACAAAATGATCAAGAGGATTTGATCCACCCCCAAGAATTGATGAGATATTTGTAAATTTCATTTCAAAAATCGCAGGAACCACATACCATGATGACAAGAGTATTGAAAGTACCAAACCCGAAAAAATCATAAGAATTACTCTTATTTGTTTCTTTTTATACAAAATAGCTGACAATAATACGCAAGCAAGAACAATAAATGGGGTTATCATGAGCGCTGAAAGATTGTGTGAGATAATAATTCCTCCATATCCTAAAGCAAACAAAATTACATACCTAAATTTTCCTGTTTTATACAGTTGCCATAATCCCAAAAATGGCAATGGCAAAAAACCATAAGCAAATAACTCTCCAATAGCACCTCTCACATACAACAACGAAGCATGGTAGGGAAAAAACAGATAAAGCAGTGATGACAAGATTGCTGCATTTTTACCAAAAAAAGATTTTGACAAAAAATACATAGAAAGACCAGCCGATATCATCCCAATGCCAAACATTATTTTAGTAGCCATAAGAGAATTAATACCAAACAATACAAAAAACGCTCCTACATAATAAGCAAAAGGTGCATAAAAATTAAAAATAGGATAACCATATCCATAGCCAAGGTCATTCACCCACCTGACGGGAAAAGCTCCTTCTGACAAAGATAACGCCATCTGAGAAACTCTAGAGACCTGCGTATTATCATGCATTGGAAAATATTCACTATGAAATAATGGAAAAATAGTTACTACTCCTATACAAAGAATGATAATCGGCCAAAGTATTTTTTTCATAACTTATATGGAAAAATCAATATTCGTCTTTTTAAAAAAAGTTCTAAAAATCTCACTACTATGACAAACACAAAAACAACAAATGTCACAAAGCTAATGCTATTTGAAATGATTCGTATGGGTGTATCTCTTAGCACTATTGAGATGTTGTGATGCCCTTTTGTAAAATGTGCATCCATTACTCCGACTCTATTATTGTATGAGTATGGAGTATTTTTTCCATCAACCTTCCATTCCCATTGTGGAAAATAAATAGTATTAAACCGTATAATTGCATCTGTTTTAAGATCAGTTTCAAAAAGTGCCTTATGCGATGTGATATGAAGTGGTGAAATATTACCTATCCCTTTTATAATTTCAATTTTATTTTTAGGTCTAACCTGTGGTATATCCTTGACCCATAATGGCATCAATTCTTTTGATGATGTTGTTGTTGCATCATTTGTAAAATAAAACCCATCTCCATTATCGACAATTTTGTTAGGACGGGCATATGTAATTCCAAAAAAAATTGCAGCAACACATGCTATTCCAACTATTATTTTCTGCAGTGGAAAAAAATTGGTGATAGCTGTTTTCCCTGCAATAATACTAGATAAAAAAATAATAGGCATCAAACAGGTCCATGGGTAATTAATTTCATGAAGCAGTGGAGTGTTCTCCCAAATAACTTTTGATAAGGGGAACATTAAAAATAAAAAAACTGAAATAAGAATAAAAAACAAAGTTGTAATATTTCTCATCAAGTCTTTCTTTTTAAGAAAAAATGTTACACCAATCAAGAAGACTACAAAAATATGCGCAAGTCCAATCTGGTATGTAAAGGCGTCTGGATCAGTTGGCGTGCCATATCCCCACGTTGGCAGAATCAACTGATTAAGCGAAACAAAATGCAGGCTTCTATCAGCAATAGGAATTATGGAAAGCAAAATATACTTTTTTTCAAGTAACGCTGGGATCCAGAAATAGGCAGAGAGCATAAATCCTCCAACAATCCCGATAAGACTTGCTTTTATTGTTAAAAAATCCTTTTCTATTAAAAAATAGATGAAAAATCCCAAGATAATGACAAGAAAGAGAACTGCCATAATATTATGTGTTAGGACAAGTGAGGCAGTAAGCAGTGAAAGTAGTACAACTCTTACTGGCGTTATTCTCTCTCTTAAGGAGAGCATGGTAAGTAATATTAATGGGAAAAATACTGAGGCTATTGACTCACCAATCGATCCTCGCACGTACAAATCTACAAGGCGATAAGGTGCATACATATACAATATTGCACTTACAATACCAGCGATGTTTGATTTCCAAAGACTTCGTGATAAAAAAAACATTGCTACCCCTGACAGAAATACAGTTGATGCAAAAAGAATCTTGATGCTATCTACCAACCCTATTTGGAAAAGATACAACACTAAACCCAAATAATAAGGCATTGGGTAAGCATATTGAAAAAGAGGGTACCCATAACCGCTATTAAGATTTCCGCTAAAGCGCGGGGGGATCTGACCATCTCTTACTTCACGGTACATATCGGCAAGTCGCACAACTGCCCATTCACCATCGTGCGTTGTAAAATATCCTTTTTGAAAAAAAGGCGCAATCAGAGGAAGAGAGAGAAATAAAAGCACTAGTATTAAACCTGCAATAAACTTTTTATTCAATCTCATTGTGGAATAACTTTATAAATTGTCAGGTATGTATATGGCTCAATTTTTTTTAGTTGGAATACTTTTTCAAGAGGCCAATCAGTAGGCGCAATCCCATTGCTTGGACAGCTTGGACAACCTTCATAGAAAAGTACATAGGACTCTTTCTCTAAAGTTTTCTTTTGTATATCTCTCAAAAAAACATTATCAACTGGCCAATATGACTTCATTTCTATCTGAGGATCATCAACAAGGTATAACTCTAATGCATAAGGCATCAACCCAAATGTACCTTGTGTCCCAACAAATATTTTATTATCTTTTGACCTCTCTCTAAAAAATTTAATTGCTTCACTCACTCCCTCCCCCGATGTCCATGAGGTCAGATACTGCTGAATATCTGATTTAGGAATCGGTGCGTTTTGAAACTGAGTTATCACCATCCCTGATGAAATTACCCAATAAATGATAGCAAGAAAACCAACGGAGTAGTATGCCTTCCTAGATAATTTTTCATATAAAAATATGAGAGTATATGCACAGAGTGGTAAAAGAAAAAGTGTCATAAAAAATATGTACCTAGGATAAAGAGTCTTACCTGTAAGTGCCAACGCCAAAAATGGGAGAAAAAACCATAGAAAAAGCAGTATCTTTTCTCGAAAATATGACTTTGAAACCAAAAATGACCCTAAAACAAGAAGCGACATTGGTAATCCAACATAATGAAGATACCAGTCAAAAAGCGCTCGGATATTTGGAATAAAAAAAGTAAAAGGATGTTTTATCCACTCATGAAAAGGATATACAAAAAGAGCGTTTTTCTGTTCAATAATATAAAAGAATGGAGACAGTCTTAAGATGGCATAACACCCATAAGTAATAACTGCCACAACGGCACACATTAGGATAAATCTAGCAACTCTTTTGACATTCTTTATCTCCTTGACAGGCATGAGAACCAAAAGGAATGGAAGAAGATACAAGGCAAGAAACCCACTTGTTTTGTTCAATACGGCTCCCCCAGTCACAAAACCCAATAGCATTGCCGTATCAAAACGTTGGTTTCGTACGAGTTTTATAGCGCCAAACAAAGCCCACACCGCAAATGTTCCAACAAGACTATCATAGAGTGCCATCCTGTCATAAACCAAAGCAAAAGGATACAAAAGATAAAGGGAAGATGAAAGTAATCCTATTTTTTTGTTTGAGAACACTTCTGAACCTAAAAAATACAATCCTATCAAGGTAAAAAAACCGGCAATTACTGATACCACTCTCCCTGCAATAAGAGGGTCTTCGATGTATTTCATAGCTAACATCACAAACCAGATGAAAAGAGGCTGCTTCCCGTCTGTTAGAGAAATAAATCTCCAATTTGCATCATGAAGGGCAATCTGTGACCACCTAAGATAAATTGCTTCATCAGTAAATATTGGTAGACTGTTAATTGCTACAAGGCGTGTTAAAAAATAAACAACAATAATAATTGCGACAAGGAGGATATATTTTTTATTTTTTTTTATAAATTTCATCTAAAATAATTATATACTACCTAGTATCAATTTTTTTATCTCTGAGGTAGAACACTACCCCACTAATACACGCCATAAGCAAAGTAATACTATTGATTTGCAAAAGGATAGATGGAATGGGATCATCCCAATTCCCACTATAAAAATACGGTAAATAGTTAAGAAGCGCCCCAAAACTAATAATAAAAAATGGAATAAGAACATATCGATGTCTTGAAAGAAGTGATGCAAAAGGAAGTATTACCAACAAATACCACGGTTGAAATTGGCCAGATCTGATCATCATTGCGCCAAAAGAAGCAATCATAGCTATTAGAAGGCTAAAAAATATGCTCTCCCAAGAAAATTGGGTGTTTTTCCGCCTGAAAACATAAAGCAGCGCAAATAATGGAATAATAAATCCTGTTGCAAATTTTATTCCAGCTGAAAAAATAAGAATAATGAAGCTTAGAAAGTATTTTTTCTTCAAAAAAAGATGGAATCCAAACATTCCCACTCCCATCATGGCTATATCGTTGTGGCCTGAAACAAGTGACTCAATAAGAACTAGAGGATTTAAAGCGAAAAAGGCAATTCCTAACGTCTCATGTTTTGGTGATACCATTTGAAGAATGCGACTTATTGAATAGACAGTAAGTAAGTATCCCATCAATGCAAGTCCTTTAAAAAGAAAATAGGTTGGAAGAAAAAATTGCAGTCCTATATAAGAAAATGGCAAAGAAATACCTAACCAAAATGGACCATAAGGATAAGTCCTGTGTGTCCAGTGCATAAATGAAAGCATTGGATCACCAGGGAAATCAAGAGCTTTGTGAAGATAAGGATTTTGATGGTAAAAAGTAATAATTTTTGCATCAAAAATATAATTAAAAATATCGTAAGAAAAGGCGGTGTAGGATAGCGCAAGAACACCGCTAACTATAAAAATGGTTCTCCAAAGATGCGCCTTTGAAACAGGTTGTCTTTTGATAAAAAGCAAATACATAAAATAAGTAGTCGTAAATCCAATGATAAGAATAGTCAAAAGAAAAGTTGACAAAGGACGGTTAAAAAACCCTATGTACTGAAACGCGTGCTGTATTGTTGCAAAAATTGATGCTCTTGTAAGGGTCAATCCAAGATCAACCTGAGTAAAAGAATAAAGAAAAAGAAGTAAAGACAAAAAAATCAAAAGTCTTTCAAAAAATTTTTGTGGGTGTGATGGCCTGATGATTTCTTGTTGAGAGCTCATGCCTTTGAATACTTCCCCGCAAGTGCATTCTGCTTTATCTGGATCAGATCAGAAACGCCTTGGAGTGAGTCTTTAATTGGGTTAACTCTTCTGGTCTCGACATAAAGCCAATGGACAGGCACCTCCATTATAGAATAGTTCATTTTCTCAGCGATATATAAAAGCTCAATATCAAATCCTGATGTTACGTTGGATCCGCTAATTTTCTTAAATCCATGATGAATACTTTTGATTGCGGAAAAAAGTCTCTCAGCGACTTCTCCTTCAAACATTTTAAATCCACACTGCGTATCTGAAATTCCATGCAATCCCACGATCCCTTTTCTCAAAATTACCTGAGCTCTTGAAATAAATTGCCTAATTAAAGGGGATCCCTCTCTTCTGTTACTGCGTGAACCAATAACGATGTTATATCCCTTATCAAAATATGGCAGTAGGCTATCAATCTCCTCAATAGGGGTAGCCTGATCCATGTCTGAAAAAAGTCTATACGATCCTTTAGCCTCAAGCATTCCTGTTGTAACTGCACCAGCTTTTCCCATGTGGTGGCTTGCAATAAACTTGAACTCTTTGTGATCGCTAACAAAATCTTTTATAAAGTCGACGCTTCCATCAGTTGATCCATCGTCAACAATAATAACTTCGAATGAATATTTCTTTTTTGAGAGATATGAATCAACTTTATTGAGGACACCCTTTCGGAGATTTGCCATTTCGTTATAACACGGAATGACAACAGAGAGGTAAATATTCTTCACAGTACACTCTATTCTAGGACAATTTTAGATCCCGATCAAGTAAAAAATAATAATGCTATAATCCCCTTTATGCCTGAGATCAATAGAAGACACCCTTTTGCCGCAGAAATATTGTCACTGCAAAATCCTCCACATAAAAGACGAGTGGATGAGAATAAAGTTAGGTCAATTTCAAAAATCCATGGCGTTGAATATATCGGACAGGGTGACGACCGCTTTGTTTATGCTGACCCAAGAGATCCTGAGAAGGTTATTGCAGTTAATTGGGATGACTATGTAAGGCGAGATAAAGCAATATATTACTACCAAAATTTGTTCACTCTCTTATTCCCTCATAATTTCCCACGTGTCTACGCCGGATTTTTTCACCCTGATGACAACCTAGACTATATCTATGAAGCTAATTATGTAATTGGCACAATAAGACAAAGAATACGAAGAGGTTCTGAAGTCATCTATCCTTACAGAGAGGTTCGTAATACGTGTGCTCAATATGATATACCACTTTATTCGGAAGATATTCCACAAAACTTTATCGTAGGACTAGATGGTGGTGAATACTATGTAGATCATCTCCCTCGACCAGATACTATTCCTCCTAAAAATTTTGTAGCTCTTCTCTCTGATACGAACAGATCTCAGGATATTCAAAGGGCGATGAAACTTATTAATCGTGTTAATACAATTGGAAGAGGGTAAGAAGAAATAAAAAAGAGTGCGGTCCCGATGTGTCGGGACCGCTTTGTCGCTAGTTGTTAGTTGTAATGACAGACGTTATAGTCTTGAAGTTCAAGCTTTCCTTTCCCTGATTTTCCTCCGCCAGGGACAGAAGCATAGACAGTGACGCTACAGTTTAGAGGCTTCTCTTCTTCGTCTAGTCGAAGAAATTCCTCCTCATCAAATCGCTCGAGATTCATTCGCAGAGCCAAAATAGTGAGATGGTGGGTTACGAGAAGAACTCGCTGCCCCGCATGCTCCCTACTTAGAGTGCCCTGAAAACTTCTCAAGCGCTCTTTGACGTCATAAACACTCTCACCTTGCGGCCAACGATAGTCAAACCTACCCTCCAACTTTCTGAGAGCATACTGCTCAGGGTTCCGAGCAAAAAAGACTCTCCAGTCTCCTACCAAAAGACACAACCCATGCTCCTGCTCTCTGATTCGGTCATCAACCACCACCTTTACGCCTCGAAGCTCGGGCCAACCTGACATAACAGCATCAAGGGTCTGCCTTGTTCGAGCGTAATTTGAGATGTAGATGACGTCAGGGAGCTCGTGAGTTTTTGAAAGCCCAACCCCTGTTGCAACAGCGTTTTGGATTGCCTCCTGAACTATCTGCGTACTGCGATCACTCTCATTTGTCGGCCAACGGCTTACAACCTTTCTCGACATCGCAAGCGTAACTCGACTATGTGGCGATTTCTCAAACTGCGCTTTGAATGAATTGTAAAAAGAGTCTTCTCTCTTCTCCTGAGATCGGACATTGTGGGTTGTAAGACCATGCCTCAAGACGATAACCTCTGAAGGCCATTTCTGATCCAGAACAACGATGCCCGAATCGCGCATTGCAAGAGTCATTATCCTACTCCTTTACACTAACAACTTGTTAACGTACGAATTATATTGTACTCTTTCGAATAAGAAAAATCAATATTATAGGATATATTAATTGCCAATATAGGCTTTCAATGTTAAAATTACCCTCAGATACATTGATCTTTGAAATTTGATGGGAGGACCAATGAAAAAACGACAAGATATATCGTTTTCTTCAATTGCAGGTTTTCTTACGCTCTTCTTTTTTGGATGGGCAATTGCATATCTCATCATTGCTCTGCTCTTCATGAACGTTTTTGATGTCATATCAAACCATGAAGCAGCTCTTACATCGGGAATTTTTTGGCTAGTTCTTTTAGCACTACGGACACGAGCATACAAAAAGCCCGCACCACGAGTAGATCCGGGGATCGAACACCTAAGACTACTTAGAGAAGAAATAGACCGCCAAATAGAAGAGACTAGGAAAAAAAGAGAGGAAAGAAAAAACTCTCTCTAGCATTTCTAGCAATATTACCAACCCCAAGGCTAACCTTGGGGTTTTTCTTGGGCTAAAAACATCAATACATAAAGAAAAGAGGTCTCGCCTGGCGAGACCTCTAAATGTGTTAATTAGGAATTTTTGCGGATGCTCTCTGGACAATATCATCAGTGATGACATGACCGTTCTTACGAACAAGTTGATCCAGAAGTTCTAGATTGGGCTTATGCGTATCACAGGCTCCAATCTTCACCTGGACTCTGTCTGGTTCGTACTCACGATAGTCCACTACAGCGCCTTGTTTGAACATGGCAACGACCCGATCGCCTGCAGCTTTTGTTCGCACAAATGCCGCAATGTTATGAAGATAGCGATGCATTTCCTCATCGCGAAAGATCGTAGCACAAATAAAGCAAGGAACGCCATCCAAGCCTATACCTCGAGAAGAGAAGAATTCGCCCCCATTTTCTGGCCTCTCATCTGGACTGCCATGACTGGGGGTACCAAGACGGGGATGAGCAACAAGCGTTGGATAATAGTCCCCAAATCCAATTGCTGAGACCGTCACACCATCTGCTAACAGTGCGCTGACACGACCACAGTTCTGATCACCGCAACGCCAAGCTGTAGTCCCTCCTCCGGATATAAATGATGATCCGGATCGATAACCGCAATATGGACAACCGAACTTGGCTGCTTCCTCAGCAGCAACAGCAATTGGCCGCTCTGAAGTAACAATTTCGACATCCAATTCCATCTTCTTCCTCCTTTGATAACGTGCAAAATTCCAACAACTAATTATAGCTTATAGTAAGCATGAAATCAAATTGCTAGCTAGAAAAATTCTTGACAAAGCATGTTCCCAAGCGTACGTACGAGATTTTCCAAATAGCATGAGTAGCCTTGTTGGCCCCTTTATGGGAGAACTTGATCCTAGTCTCACAATAGTTGAAGGAACATTTCTCAAAAGAAATATACCTTGAGATCTCCATCCCGCAATCTATGTCTAGGTCTATTCCTCGTTGACTATAATGGACATACCTGTTAAGGTGAAGATACCTATGTCATTAAAACACGGAGGAACAAAGAAAAAGCCTCGAAAACTTCTTAAAAGGAAGATGCATGGATCTCAAAGAGATCTCAATAAAAAACGAAAAGCCGCTAAATAATCTTTTAGCAATAAAAGGGAGCTAGAAACCTAATTTCTCATCTACAATAACCACATAGATCTTTCTCCCCAACATTGGATTTTCCTTATGAAGGATAAGAGTCTTAGCATGCGTTGTACCCACACCATAGACACCCTTCATTCGCTCATTCTCAAGCGGAATAACATGCTCCTCAAGACGCTTAAAAGCCTCACTTAATGTAGGAACTATTTTTTGTGAACCAACAACAAGTATGATGTTTGGCGAAGTGAAAACAAGATGAGGAAGCTGGCTTCCAGTGTTTGATGCGATGACTATTTCTCCAGTTTCTGAAAGTGCATGGGCACTTCCAACATAAAAATCAGATAACACTGATTGCTCTCTTAATTCAGCCTGCTTTTTTGGATCACTCTCTGCCAAAACTACATCATGAAGATTGTTCCACTTATGCTCTCTACTCTTTAGAATATCAAGATATCCAATCTCGCGAAGCGTCTCTGAAGAACCATTCATCACAGATACACCCTCTGGGATAAGCTCTTTTATTTTTTCAAGAGCATCTTTTCTACTTGATACATGAATAGGTATAAAATGATTTTCCTTAAGAGTTCCTATCGTTTTGTCTATTGCCTGACTTGTTGCTAGAGTTGTGTACATATTTGTGATATAATAACTATATAAATTATAGTGCTATAGAAAATATAGTACTATAAAATTTGTAGTATGTCAAGAGATCAAAAGAACAAATTATCACAAAGTGTTAATAATGCTATCAAGATGGTTGGAGATGAGCATATTCTCTGTATTATCGGCACTCTCAGCGATGGAAGCATGCGGTTTAATGAGATTCAAAGAGCGATAGAAGGTATTAATCCAACAACACTCACTGATCGATTAAAAAAGCTCGAGCATGAAGGCATCGTGATGAGAAAAGAAGAAACAGTAGACAAATTATCTGTGGTCTATGAGTTAACTGAAAAAGGAAAGGCTATTCTTCCAATAGTAAATGAATTTGCGAATTTTGCATCTAAATTCCTCAAATAATACTAGACTGAAGATATAAACTTATTCAGTCATCTTCTCCAGCACCTGTTCAATAAATGACGGCATTTCACCTTCTGGAACTTGTCCACCTCTTTCTTTAAAGAATTCTACAAAACGATCCTGGAATGCATGTCTATCATTATCATCGTCTCCTAAATATTCTCTAACAATTTCTTGACGACTTGCCTCGACTGCAGCCTTATTAGCCCTCGCAGTTGCACGCATATCTTCTAACTGCTCACGAGTAAGTTCTGTATCGTCTCTTCCACGAGCAAAATTAATCATAGACTTCATGTTTTTCATAATTGATCTATAATCCTCCTCTGTGAGCTGCAGAGACTCAAATTCACTTGGAGACCTAGAGGCAAGTACGATTGAAAGCTCTAATATTTCATCCTCATTCCATTTTGATCTTCTGTCAGTAAGGTCTCGCAATTTTTCTAATAACATTTCTGATTCTTTTTCTTGATAAGTCACAAGGTCAGAAATTTGATCTGCAACATCTGCACCTCGCGTTTTCCCTTCCAACCTTGCTTGATATGCCCTCACTTGCTGCTTGATGGAAGCCAAGTTTGTCCCTTCAAAGAATCTCCCATCAAGTGAGACTTCAAGCGTAACATCTCTCCCAGATGGCAGCTGAGGCATGACAGTCATCCTCTCAAGATCAAATGGAGACAGAGAGAGGCTCACTCTATCACCAGAATAACGAAGTGATAGATTTTCATCGCCAACCCTCAGTGTTGACGGATTATTTCTTTGTATTTCTCTTACTTCGTCCTCGCTCATAAAAAATCCTTCTGGCAGACTCAAATCTAACTCGCCACTTGCCAAAGCCTCATTAAGCTCCTTTTTTGAACAAATTGTTCCAAGTTTTTCTATATAAAAATCTTCAAGACTCCCCCCGCTTGATGTCCTCATGCCTCCGGCCCTCCAAGCCAACTCATCATAAAATGCAGCTTGTCTTGCGTTCTCCGATACTGTCTCGTTGCGAACGACACCAGACATCAAGGCATCAGCAAACCCGCGCACTGCATCAACACCTGTTACTAGTTGACGCTCACTTCCAAAGGGAACAACTCCACCTTTAAATGTATAATCAACTGTCTTATATACCTTGTCTTCTAAAGGCGAATAATAATATCCTCTGTCTTCAGCATTCACCATTTGCGGAGCAACTTCGTGTATCAACTCAGGCGTCACAACTTGACACGTACGGGCAAATTTTCTTGATGTCTCAACGATATCAGCTGCGACAATAAATGTTGGCCTGCGCCTTGTTAGAGCAGATGAAGGGTGAATAAGAATATCTGCATTATTGTCTGATTTTATCACTTGATGATACCCTGAGCTAAATGAGAATCCTGAATTTTGTAAAAGATTTTCAATAAACCCAGCTGTAACCGCCTTTGCTATCCCATCCTCTGACTCATTCCCTTCAAAAGATACTCCAGACTCCTCCAAGATATCACGAAGCTGCGCTTTTACTTCTCCAACCTCCCGGAGCACACCTATGTTAAGAAAGTTATCTCTTGCCCATCTTCTGTCGTAATTTCGACGCTCATATTCTTTCCACACATTAAGAAGCGTGATGAAATCAGAGTCAACATCTGAAAATTGATAGTGAATATAACTTGCTTCTTCTTCATTGCCTTGAGGCCTTACAAACACAGATTTGTTACCAAAAAATCCAGCAAGAGTGGCTACATCTTCAACACAGCCATATTTCTGTGCCTCAATAATCATTCGAGACAACTCCGGACGAAGCGGCAGTTCTGCCATCCTATGCCCAACCTCTGTCAACTGCTCATCCTCTCCAATTGCACCTAAGTGCTCAAGGGTAGTGAATGCTTTATTGATAGCACTTTGTGTAGGTGGATCGATAAACTCAAATGAGGAGATATCATCAATACCCATTTTCTTCATCATGAGTACTACATGGGCAAGATTGGATCTTTTAATTTCTGGTAACTGAAATTCACGTCTCCTCTCAAAATTATCCTGAGTAAAAAGTCTATACGATGTTCCTGGCATGAGCCTTCCTGCTCTTCCTGATCGCTGCTTACACCCACTTTTTGCATGATCCTCGGTAACCAGAGCCTCGATACCCGTTGAGGGATTAAATTCTTTCTGGCGTATTTTACCTGAGTCAATAACAGCAACCACTCCCGGAGGAGTAACTGAAGTTTCTGCTATATTGGTTGAAACAATAACTTTTCTTTTATCACTTGGCCTAAATATCCTCTCTTGTTCTTCTGATGAAAGCTGCCCATGAAGGGGAAGCACCTCATAGTCTCCTTGGCCCTGTTTCCTCAACCCCTCAATAGTATCGTTTATTTCTCTTGTGCCCGGCATAAAAATAAGGATATTTCCATCTACGCTCTCTGGGAGAACATCAAGCGTCTTATCAACTGCTGCACGGACATAATCAAAACCACTATTGCCATAGTTATCAATAGTTCGATAAGAATTGTACTGATCCTCTGACATATACTCAGTCTCAACAGGATGAAGCCTACCGGGAACTTCAATCGTTGCTGCACCTTCAAAAAAATCTGATAGTTTTTCTTTTTCAAGAGTTGCTGAGGCAACAACTATTTTAAGAGGCGACAACCCTTGAGAGCCCCTTTCTTTTTGTGTTCTTTTGAGTAAACCTAAAATAAAGTCGATATTTAGACTTCTTTCATGAACTTCATCGACCATTACAGCGCCATAATTTTTTAGAAGAGGATCTTGCAGCATCTCGCGAAGCAAAATACCATCAGTCATAAAATTTAGTTTTGTGCCCTCTGTGGTATTGTTGTCAAAGCGAATTTTGTATCCAACTTCCTCACCTAGTGGTTGGTCAATTTGTGAGGCAACATAACGTGCAACTTCAGTAGCGGCAATGCGACGTGGCTGAGTAATAGCTATTCTACTATCAGGAGGAAGTATTTCTCTGAGCAAATGAGGAAGCTGTGTCGTCTTCCCTGATCCTGTCTCCCCAACTATTATTGTTGTATCAGACTCACTTACTAATTCTTTTATCTCCTCAGCGTATTGAAGAATAGGTAATTCTTGACTCTGAGTGGGTATCACTAATTCATGTGCTCCCACTGATATCTCACTATTTACTCCATCGCTCATTAACTTATCATATCAAATACATATGATATGCATACAAATATATGCACTTAAGAGATAGTCATGTTTCAATAACTTTCAAAAATCTTATCTCTTGACACGATTACTTTTTGACGATATTATATCCCTCTAGAGGGGATATGTCGTACAGACCAAAAAATACAGACGAAAGAATACTTCACAGACTAAAGATTGCTCGCGGACACTTAGAAAAAATTATTTCGATGGTTGAGTCGGACTCTTATTGTATTGATATCATGCACCAAATGCAGGCTGTTGAATCTGGACTTAAGCAGACTGGAAATCTTTTACTTGAAAACCATCTCAGAGGATGCGTTTCTGACGCAATTAAAAAAGGGCAAGCAGATGAATCAATTGCTGAAATTATGACTGTTTTTAAAAAAACAAAATAAGGAGGAGGTGATACGTATGCAGCAAAAAGAATTACTATATGGAGCAATAGGACTAATAATTGGAATTGTAATTACATCTCTGATTACAACAAATATTGTTAATTCTAATAATACAAGTATGATGAAGATGATGGGAATGAATACTGCTATCATACAAAAAACAAGTAGCAACGAAAAAAATAATGAACATATGATGTCTGATGGTTCGATGATGAGCAACATGCACGGGATGACAATGGAAGATATGGTTGAAGACCTTGAGAGAAAAACAGGGGATGACTTTGACAAGCTATTTATTTCCGAGATGATTGAGCATCACCAAGGAGCAATTGACATGGCTAATCTCGCAAAAAAAAGTGCGAAGCATGATGAGATAAGGTCAATGGCTGATGATATCATCTCAGCTCAAACAAATGAGATTGATATGATGAAAAAATGGCAAAAGGAGTGGGGTTATGACAACTAATCATCATCAGTCTCACGCTAGCATTAAAAAGGTTGCTTTTAGCGCAACGATGCACTGCCTCACTGGTTGTGCAGTTGGAGAAATATTAGGAATGGTTATTGGAAACTATTTCAATATCCATAACCTAGGTGCAGTTATTTTCTCTGTTGTGTTAGCGTTTATATTTGGATACTCTTTTAGTCTTTTTTCGTTGATAAAACATGGATTGTCTTTCGCCAAAGCACTTCCTCTTGCCTTTGCTGCTGATACGGTATCGATAACAGTTATGGAAATAATGGACAACCTTATTATGCTTATTATTCCTGGAGCAATGGACGCACCTCTCATCTCTCTCCTCTTCTGGGGAAGCCTCGCTACTTCACTTTTTGTAGCATTCTGGTCAGCGTATCCTGTGAATATGTATTTGATTAAAAAAGGCAAAGGGCACGCAGTAGTTCACAAGTACCACCACTAATCCATCACAATCAATACTATAAATTTTTGTGTACGTCTTAATACATACATTACTACATGGAAGAATAAACAGTCTGACTAAAAAAATACCCTCGACAGCCTACAACAATTGTTGTTTAGCTCCCGAGGGTGGGGTATCTTAGGAAATCAGTACACTTGTACTGAAAGTGATAATCTTTTTGTTCTCGATGGATTCTGGTGCGAATCCACACCCTGCACATAGATATTGATACAGCTTGGCGATTGTTTCCTCCGTTGCCACAATGACAACTATTTGCTCACCAAATGCATCAACCTGACCCATGATAGTCTCAGGGGTAGAGCTTCCGCACCTATCTGAACCAAGTATGTTAAAACACTGAGCGTGCAATCCTGCATGTCTAGGCGAAAGCGCACAGAGAAAGGCAATAAGCCTATCTGCTGTCGCCTTTTCCTTATTGCCAGATGATGTAATAACACGAATTGAATCGTTTTTACCCAACTCGCCAAGGATTGCAGAAGCACACTCGCTAGCACTGCTCCAAGCATTCTTCGAGGTTGGAACTAAGAAAAGAGCTCGTCTCATTTAACTCTCCTTTTCCTTCGCCAACTCCCCTGAGTAGGCAACAGACTAAGCAGATAAGCTCACTCTGCTACCTACCCTTTTTCCCAAAATGTGCAACATTACTAGACAAGTACTCTATTATAGGATATTTTTAATTGATGTCAAGGCGAAAATGCCAAGTATGCTACAGCAATGCTTTCGGCCAATGAATCTGTCCAAGAGTGATCCAGGTTGATATGCGAAATTGTGTATAATCGGCTTATGAAGAAGTTATTATTTATTTGTGCTGGAAATGTAGCTAGAAGTCAGATGGCAGAAGCATACTATAATTTTTTTACACATGCATCAAATGCGACAAGTGCTGGAGTTTTAGATTTCACCCCAGCTAAATATGGTCATCCTATTCCTGCAGTCATTACTGTTATGAAGGAGGAAGGAATTGATGTTTCACATAAGAAAGTAAAGACAGTTACCAAAGAAATGGTTGATGATGCAGATCAAATTTATGTTCTGTGTCCTGAAGAAAAGATCCCAGAATTTGTAATGCGAAGCACAAAAGTTACTTACTGGAATGTAAAAGATCCCTTCGATGGTAGTATCGAAAATTTTCGCGTTATACGCGATATGATCAAGAAGAGAGTTCAAAAAATAATTGTTACTCAGTGACCCCACGGGAAGTCGAATCCCGGTTACTGGAATGAGAATCCAGTGTCCTAACCACTAGACGATGGGGCCTTGTTTGATCAATTTTAAAATTGCAATTTTACTCTTAAGAGACTTTAGATAATATTCTCTTTTTCTTGCTCCAGAGAGCGTCTCATATTCCTCTTTATATACAATATTCCAAGGAATTTTATTTTTTGTGTACTTTGAATACCCTTTATTATGTGCCGTTAATCTTTTCTGAAGATTATCGGTACTGCCAATATAATAACTTCCATCCTTATCACTTTGTAAAATGTAAGTCATAAAACTCATTTTACTAAACCACTAGCCCCGACGATACTCCGTCGGGATCCCGATGACATCGATCATCGGGAACGATGGGGCCTTAAGACTCATATTTTAACGTAAAGGAAGCTAAAATACAATTTTTAGTTATTCCAGAACTCTTCCAAATATTGGCCTATAGCGTTGATTTTGTGGCCATTTTCTGCAAATATATACGTGATCTTTTAAAAGATGGCTTTCTCCACGGTTTTTTGAAGATAAGTAGTTTTAGCTTCAGAGAACCGTGGTGAATGGACGGGTGTTCCGTTTTTGATCCTCGGTTCGGGAGGTTATATCATGCGTTGTCTACGCTTGGTGGTTTTTTTGGTCGCACTTCTCGTGACAACCGGCCTGGCCGGTATTTCGTGGGTGCAAGCCCAAGAAGGACTTTTTTACCCACCATTGGTATCGGCCTGCGATATTGTTGACGGCATCCTGTGGGAGGTTCCCGCAGATGAGTTCGTCGATGGGTATACGGGTTGTTTTGTAGCAGGAGTTGAGGGGGTGGTTGAATATGGCTACCTCTTCGAGTGCCCGCCAAATACCAGCTTCGACTATACGTACGAAGCTTGCGTCTACGATGATGAGCCCTCAACGGGTGGTCACCAGCCCTGGCGCGAAGGCCCACGTGGGTATTGCCCTAGCTGGTTGGACGGCTACGAATGCTCTCTGTGGCAGGAGTACTACCGCTTGCCGGACGAGTATGGGAACTGCGCCGAGGGCGAAATTCTGATTAAGCCCGATTCTTCGGGTCTGGATACCGAAATCTGCCAGGTCTTCAGCGATGAAGACACTGGCGACTCCGAAGTCATCATCACCGGCAACGGAAGCGAGTCGACCACGGACGTCATGATCTTGCCCAACACAGGGTCCGGAACCATTCAACACGACAATGCTTTGGCCTTCGTGGCCATGATTGCAACTGCACTCAGCTGCATTGGTTGTACCATCCGGTACAGCCATCGCACGACCTGAGGCAAAGATCCGGCTCCCCCTTACAGGGAGCCGGACATTCAAAACTCAATTTTTTCCACCGCGATTCTGACCACTATCAATTCTAGAGTTACCAATTTGAGATCCATGAAATAATTTCAAGATGCTGATGCATCAGGAGGAGTATTCGACGTACAAATCTTCTTTATCTTGCTTGAGGACTTCGAGCTGCTCTTCTATATTTCTCAAAGCATCATTAAGGTGTGGCTTGAGACGGAAATCTAGGATATTGGTGATCTCTGCCCACTGCCTAAGAAGCTGCCTATTACGATTTTCTATGGCCTTTCTGATGTACTCAAATTGGATATGACGGCTAAGCGTATGCCACTGTGGGAATTGTGCCAAGAAATCAGGATGATATTCCCCAAAATCGACAGCTTTCTGAAGCGTCATATCTGCTTGCGCAGGAGGTGGAGAAGATTTTGGACTCTTCTCATTAATCTCATCTTCCATGAATGTACTATATCACATCGTTAAAATGTGAAGAAATCCATAAATAACTAGTCCTATAGCTTGATTTTAAGATAATTTTGAGGTAAAATATCACTCTTGACGTCTCAGGACGTCTTCGCACTTTTAGTAAGCTCTCAAGGAGGTAACTCATGGAGACATTGTGGAAAATCCTAAGCATAATGAGGCTAGTAGGAAAGCCTATCGAACTCGGATTCAAATGTCCATACCCTCATGCTTATACAGTTTATCCGCCTGCAGGCATGAGTGACTACGACATCAACCGAGCAAAAAAGCAGGCTGCAAACTCGCCTTGTCGCGCATGTGCTCCACAAATGTGGGCAAGTGATGAACTTACCGGAGCATATAGTGAACTCCACCGAGCCATGAAGTATTTCTACTTCTGGGCAACGCTTGCTGAAAACCTAGCAAACACGTTTGGGATGAGAAAAAAATAACTAAAGGGTATGATGTGCACGATTTTGAATAAAAATCGCCCGATCGGAAGATCAAAAGCACATCTTTTTTATGCCTAAAAATTACTCAATCTGCTTTTGTAGGATGGAGAGCTATCTTTCCTGATCTGATGCCAATATCTTGTTTTTTCGTTCGTATAGATTGAAGTTTTTTCGTAAGAGCTAGATCTAATACCTCATCAACATTTGAAACAAAATTAAATTCAACGTCTTTGAGTACTTCTTCTGGTACTTCTTCCATATCTTTTTTATTTTCTTTAGGTAATAAAATGGTCTTAAGCCCAGCTCTATGAGCTGCGATTACTTTTTCTTTGACTCCGCCTATCTCAAGTGCACGCCCACGAAGAGTTACTTCCCCAGTCATACCTAGCGTTCTTTTGACAGGAATTTTTGTGAATGCTGAGACAAGAGCTGTTGTGATAGCAAGACCTGCTGATGGACCATCTTTTGGCACAGCGCCCTCAGGCACATGGACGTGGATATCTGTTTTTTGGAATACTTTATCAGGAATTCCATAATGATCAGCTTGAGATCTGATGTAGGAAACAGCAGCCTGGCAAGACTCTTTCATGACATCTCCAAGTTGTCCTGTCAAAGTAAGACTTCCCTTTCCTGGCATGAGCGCAACCTCGATAAAAAGAATTTCTCCACCTGCCTCAGTCCACGCAAGACCTGTTGATTGACCAATCTGATCTTTTTTCTCTATCTCTGAAGCGCTATGCTTGATTGGACCTAAGTATTTTTGGATATCTTTTGCTGCAATTACAATTTTTGCCCTTTTCCCCTCCGCTACCTTACGAGCAACTTTCCTAAAAACAGTGGCAATCCTTCGTTCAAGATTTCGGACTCCCGCCTCTCTTGTGTAATGATTGATAATGAAATTAATTGCATCATCAGTTAAAACAACCTTTTTGTCTTTAAGCCCGTGCATCTCCAACTGTTTTTTGAGAAGAAATTGTTTGACAATATGAAATTTTTCATCATGGGTATAACCCGCAAACTGAATAATTTCAAGCCTGTCTCTGAGAGCTGGTGGAATAGTGTCCAAAAGATTTGCTGTCGTAATAAACATCACATTGGAAAGATCAAAGGGAACCTCTAAATAATGATCTGAAAAGTCAGTATTCTGCTCAGGATCGAGTGCCTCAAGAAGTGCGCTGGATGGATCTCCTCTAAAATCAGCACCGACTTTATCAATCTCATCAAGCATAAAAACAGGATTTTTGGTACCAGAATCTTTAATGCCTTGAATAATCCTTCCAGGAAGTGCGCCAACATACGTCCTACGATGTCCTCTGATCTCAGCTTCATCTCTAATTCCCCCTAAAGAAACGCGGATAAATTTCCTCCCAAGCGAGCGAGCGATTGATTTACCAAGAGATGTTTTACCAACTCCAGGAGGTCCTGCAAAACAAAGAATAGGGCTTTTCATTTTTCCAGCCAGCTTCTGCACTGCAAGATACTCAAGAATTCTCTCTTTCACTTTAGGAAGACCGTAGTGGTCTTCATTAAGAATTTCTTCTGCCTTTGAAATATCAATTTCGGTTTTTGTTTCAACACTCCAAGGGAGGCTAATCAACCAATCAATATAATTTCTAATATAGCCTGCCTCAGGATTAAACTGATTCATTTGCCCAAGCTTCTTGACCTCTTTTTTCGCCTTTTCCTCAACATCCTCAGGCATTTTTGCCTCTTTGATCTTTTGCATCAGCTCTTTTATTTCACTTCCACCCTCTTCTTCTCCCAGTTCTTTCTCAATGGTCTTGAGACGTTCTCGCAAAATTGCCTCCCTAGCTCCTTTTTCAAATCGTTCTTGGGTCTTTGAAGCTATCCTTTTTTCAAGCTCAAGAACTCGTATCTCTTTTGCTAGTAACTCAACCAATTTCTTAAGCCTCTCTGTAACATTTGTCATTTCTAAAAGCTCTTGACGCTCAACTGGCTTGAGATCCAGAGCTGATGCGACAAGATCTGAAAGCTCTGAAGGGGAATTTTCAGACATAATATTCATAAAGACCAAAAAATCTGCAGATTTGCCAAAATTCATTGCACGTCTAAACTCATTGGTGAGGTGATTGCAAAGCGCTACTACTTCAGGTGATGTGTCCTCAATCTCTTCGATTTCCTCAACTTGAGCAACAAAAAAAGTGTCTTGCTTTTCATAAGACAAAATTTTTACACGATGGAGACCTCTTACTTGAGCATTGATTTCACCATCCGCTCTTATCATTCTTTCGATTCGAGAAAGGGTGCCTATCTCAAAAAGGTCAGATGGCTCAGGATCGTTAACACGAGAACTTTTTTGAAGAACAAAACAAACTACCCTTTCGTGCTCATAGGACGATTCTAATGCTGCAAGACTTTTAGGCCTGCCAAATGTGAGAACTGAGTCTGTATTAGGAAAAATAATACCGTCGCGGATTGGAATTACTGGTACTGTCCTTTGCATATTTTTGAAGTATTAGCACTCTAACAGAATTAGTGCTAGATGTCAATACCAAAATATTTTTTCTTATGAAATAGCTTTGAGGGGTTGACAAATTAGCCTCAGAACCTACAATGAATTATATGAATCGAAAAAAACCAACCAGCGCTAACATTTCTTTATTTCATAAGGGAACAAAACCTGACCAACTTGTCCAACAACTCAATTCAGCACAAGGAAAATTTGCTGAAATCATCAACAGATGGGCAGGTAGTATGTCTTTTGTTTATTTTCATATACTATGGTTTGGTTTTTGGATTAGTGCTAACCACGGCTTTCTCAAACCCTTCATCCCAACCTTTGACCCTTTCCCTTATGGCCTCCTAACAATGATTGTATCGCTTGAGGCAATTTTTCTCTCTACCTTTATTCTTATCGCACAAAATAGACAGGCGCTTGTTGATACCTATCGAGAATTAGAAGACGAGCAAGAGCAAAAAATTGAAGACAAGGAGCAGGAAGAGCTGGAACAAGACGTTGAGGAAATTAGTCAGGATGTTGATGAGATTGGGCGAGATGTCGACAAAATTCAAGCAGGTCTTAATGATCTCATTACTGCAGTTACGCAAATGCAACAAAGAATTATGACCGCTGAAAAAAATCGTCAGGCTAATAATGGTGACCAAAAATAGTCCTCTTGTCCATTGATTTTAGGTTTGCTTTTGCTATACTAACTCCATTCAGGCATTCCTCCTTGATTTCTTACCAAGGTCGCATTATTGCCTATTATCGTACCGTATAATGAAGCCAACCATGACATCAGAAAACCCAGATATCCTCAAAGTAGCCGATCTTTCTTTGAATCATCAAACATTTGAAGTTACTCGAAATAATCAGTCAATTCAACTAACTCCACATGAATTCAAGCTCTTGGCATATTTGATGACAAACAAAGGAAGAATTTTGACACGGGATATGATGCTAAGACACATTTGGCAGTACTCAAGCGATGTTCAAACAAGAGTCGTTGATGTGTATATGGGGTATTTGAGACGAAAAATTGACAAAAATGATCAGAAAAAATTACTTCACACCATCAGGGGATTTGGCTACGTAATTAAGGAGTAATTCAATCTTATAATTTTTTGACTAATAACCTCATATCTGCTATATTTCTCTCCATGAAACGTTCTTTTTGAACGTTTGTTCTTTAAAAAGGTATGCAGAAAATCTCGAGAATCCCTTTTTGCTTAGTTTCATTTTTAATTAGGCAGTAAGGGGTTCTCGAAAATTGTTTCGAGGCCTAAATTAAAGGAGGAGTCTATGAAGATTTCAATCGAGCTGGTCAGAAGTGTTCCCTCAGGGGAAGAAATTGAACTTACAGATGAACAGATAAATGCGATTCGTGATTTCAGAGCTTCCGGCTTCGAAGTCATGGTCGATGGGCAACCCCTTGAAGCATATACCTCAGTGAACGGCGCGATGCCAGAGGCTATCGCCAAATTCGGCGAGGAAATGTTTGACCTTGTAAGAGCAGCACTCACTCTCCGTACAATTACTCGGCCGACAACGATCAGAAGTATCGTCGAACAATCAGGGCTTTAAGCCTTTCAAATAAAACAACAAATGGGTATGGTATCTGAAAGAGACACAAGAACATCTGTCACTTGGGCGTCGTTTTGGGACCACATCCCATCTTTCTGCATACCTTACCTATTTTAAAGATACTACGAAGGAATTTATTTCTTTGAGGAACGCTTAATAAGTTTTGCTGAATTAATAATCTCTCTAATCTGTCCCTCATTGTCTTCAATCTCATTTGCCCCAGACAGCCGCTGATATTCGAGGAGATAATCAGAAAGTGCCACCTGTCGCTCTTTAATGTCTGAACCAAGGCCTTTTAATTTCTGTGCAAGAGCAATAACTGATGGTTGACTCGCAATCTGTTGACGAGTCGTCGCCTTGACTTTAAGCGCCTCTTTGGCTTTGTCTGAATTCTCTCTATAGGTGGGATTGTTGGCAAAGGAATCTTCAAACATTTCCTGCATTTTTTTCTTTTCCTCACGAAGCTTATCAAGGCTCTGAATATAATTCTTGATCATCTCTTCAAGATTAAGAAGTATTGCTGCATCACCTACAACCTGGGGCTCTTGTGGAGTTTCCTCAACTACTTCTGCATCGACTACTTCGGGATCTTTGTTTTGGTCGTCCATAAGTACTAACTATACACAAAGAAGATTTTGTAAATCAAGAGGTGAAATAGAAGTGTATACAAATTACAGAAAAATCACTTAGATAACCTTAATTATAAGAGGCCCTGAGCTTTTTTGCGTCGTTCTTCGACTTCATCCAAGATTTTCTTTCTCATTCTGACATTCTGGGGTGTTACTTCTACTAATTCATCATCCCCTATATACTCAAGCGCTTCCTCAAGACCCATAACATGTGGGACGTTGAAATGCTCCATAGTACCATCACCTTTTGAGCGCATGTTGGAGAGCTGTTTTGTTTTGCATACGTTTACTCTCAGATCATCAGGCCTTGAATGCTGCCCAACAATTTGTCCTTTGTAGACTTGTGTTGCAGGACCTATGAAAAGATCTCCCCTATCCTGAATACCTGTGAGGCCATAGAGCGTTGTTACACCGCTCTCAAATGCAACAAGCGATCCTCTATCTCTTGTCCTGACCTCACCAACACTTTGCTTATAGCTGTCAAATGAAACATTCATGATCCCAAGACCTTTGGTATCGGTAATAAATTCTGATCGATAGCCAAAAAGATCCTTTGTAGCGATGAGGAATTCAAACGAGGTAATACCGTTGTCGTCAGAGTACATATTCTTAAGCTCTCCACGCCGACCACCAAGTTGCTGCATAACAACACCTGAGTACTCATCGGTGACTTCTAGAAAAAGCTGTTCATATGGTGTCATTTTTGCACCATCAACAGTTTTTTCAATAACTTGTGGACGACCAACCTGAAATTCATATCCCTCACGTCGCAGCCGCTCTATAAGGATCGCTAAGTGCAGCTCGCCTCGCCCTGACACATTCCACTCACCAGTTGGAAGATCTTCAATGCGAAGTGCCATGTCAGTCTCCAATTCTTTATAAAGCCTCTCTCTTATCTGACGGGAAGTCTTAAATTCACCCTCCTGACCTGCAAATGGCGAAGTATTGACGCTAAAAGTCATTTTGACTGTTGGCTCTTCTATATTCAAAAGTGGCAGTGCGATTGGGTTCGCAACATCAGCGATCGTTTCACCAATGGTGATATCAGGAATACCTGAGATAGCTACGATATCCCCGGCCTCTGCTTCTTTGATATCAACTCTATTGAGCCCTTCAAAGGTCATCATAGAAACGAGTCTATATTTTTTCATCTCGCCCTGGCGATTGATATGCATGACATCCTGGCCAGCTTTAATACTACCGTTGTAAATACGTCCAATAGCAATACGTCCCTTAAATGAATCACTACTCATTGTTGTCATAAGCATCTGAAGAGGCTTTGTCGGATCTCCGCTGGGGGCTGGAATATGCTCTAAAATTGCATCAAAAACAGGGGCAATGTCAGTCATCGTTGAAAGATCGGGTTCAAGTCCAGCTTTTCCCTCTTTACCACTGGCATACACGATGGGAAAATCAGCAGTTGCATCATCTGCACCAAGTTCTAAAAATAAATCAAGAGTTTTGTCCAAAACATGATGAATTCGTGCATCAGGTCGATCAATTTTATTCACAACAACGATAATTCGAAGTTTTTTTGCAAGAGCTTGCTTGAGCACAAAACGAGTCTGAGGCATAGGACCTTCTTTGGCATCGATAAGAAGCAAACATCCATCTGCCATAGTAAGCACTCGCTCTACTTCTCCACCAAAATCAGCGTGCCCTGGTGTATCAATGATATTAATCTTAGTTCCCTGCCAGACAACAGACGCATTTTTACTAAAAATAGTAATACCTCGCTCTCGCTCCAGCTCGTTACTATCCATGATAAGATCAGAACCTTCAATGTCTTTATCAAGCTTAGTCTTTGACTGGCGGAGAAGTGCGTCCACAAGCGTTGTCTTTCCGTGATCAACGTGAGCAATAATAGCAATATTTCGTATGTTCATAATTAATGTAGTTCTCTGCGTCGAACGCAGCGCGTAAAAGATTCTAGAGCGAGCTATCAGGGGAAACCCGGCGAATGACCGGAAGGGGTGTTATTACCCGATTAGCGAGCGAAAGAATCTAGCGATCGTTCATTAGCAGTAAGCTTTTGGTTCTTTTCTCGAAAGAAAAGAACAGCAGCAAACATATAAAAACAAAAACTCTGCCTAAAACCCCAGCAGAGTCCTATATTATTTATCCATTATACCTTCTTTTCCCTCATAAAACAACTCTCATCTTGTTATTTCTCCTTATCACAGTATAATAATCTCATAATGAAAATCTCCCACATCCACGCTCGGCAAATCCTGGATTCTCGAGGCTTTCCCACTGTTGAGACAGATGTCACACTTGAAGATGGGTCCCAGGGCCGCGCTGCAGTACCATCTGGATCCTCCACAGGCACTCATGAAGCTTTAGAACTTCGAGACAATGATCCTGGTCAATACCAGGGTAAAAGTGTTCACCAGGCTGTTAATAATGTAAACACGACAATTGCTCAGGAGATCATAGGGAAGAATTTGGCCAATCAAAAAGAACTCGATGAAAGAATGACAGAGCTTGACGGAACGGAAAATAAATCACATTTAGGTGCAAATGCAATCCTCTCTGTCTCACTTGCTGCTGCCAAAGCCGAGGCCATATCACAACATATACCTCTCTACCAATACTTTGGAAGCATGGTCGGAAATAGTAAATTTTCGCTTCCTCTCCCCATGATGAATATCATAAACGGTGGCAAACATGCCTCTGGATCCACCGATATTCAGGAGTTCATGATTCTTCCGATTGGAGCTGGAAATTTCTCACAAGCTCTTGAGATGGGTTCAAATGTTTTTCATGTTTTAGGAAAAATATTATTAGAAAAAAATTATGCTACAACAGTCGGAGACGAAGGAGGGTATGCACCCCATGTTAAGGGAGGGAATAAAGAAGCGCTTGATCTTATCTCTCATGCAATCCAAAAATCAGGCTATGATCTGGGAAAAGACATTGTTCTTGGACTCGATGTCGCTGCATCAGAGTTAGTGGAAAACAACAATTATGTATTAAAAACCGAAAATAAATCCCTTGATACTGATTCTTTTATTGGTTGGCTTCTTGAAATGACTAAAGATTATCCTTTGGTCTCGATTGAGGATGGATTAGCAGAAGATGATTTTGAGGGGTGGAAAAAACTCACTCATCTTACTGGCAATGGAACACAACTTGTTGGAGATGATCTTTTTGTTACTGATCCAAAAAGAATTGAGAAAGGCATAGCCGAAAAAGAAGCAAATGCAGTACTAATAAAACTAAACCAGATCGGTACTTTGACTGAAACCATCAAAGCTGTTCAGACAGCACAAAAAGCTGGGTGGAAGGCAATTATCTCTCACCGCTCAGGGGAAACAGAAGATACGACGATTTCTCACCTGGCTGTAGGATTAAATACTGGTCAAATCAAAACAGGCTCTCTTTCGAGATCAGAAAGAATGGCTAAATACAACGAGCTGCTTCGAATTGAGGAACAACTTGGTGATAATGCAGTCTTTACAGGCAGAAATGCGCTGCTTTAGGGGTGAAACCCCTAGAAACAAACTGATTTTAGGGGTTTCACCCCTAAAAAAAACTATATGGCGTACCTCGCACTAGTCAGACACGGACAATCAACTTACAACGAAAAAGGGGTTTGGGCAGGAAAAACAGATGTCCCTCTCACCCCTCAAGGAGAAGAGGAAGCAAAAAAAGCTGGAGAAGCCATTGCTGATCTTTCATTTGACACTGCCTATACCTCAAATCTTATTCGAGCAAAAAAGACTCTAGAAATAATTAAATCGACACTGCGTAATCCTTTACTCCAAGAAATCATTTCTTCTGCTATATCAGAAAGGGACTATGGAGATCTGACTGGTAAAAACAAATGGGAGATGCAAAAAGAACTTGGCGAGGGACTATTTATGAAATATCGAAGGAGTTGGGACTTCCCTCCTCCACATGGAGAATCTCTAAAAGACGTTTATGACCGTGTGCTACCATATTTTAAAGAAGAAATTCTTCCTCAACTTATTGCTGGAAAAAATATTCTAATCTGCGCTCACGGAAATTCCCTTAGGGCACTTATCAAGTATCTTGATAATATCTCTGATGAAAATATTCCAAAATTTGAAATAGCAACTGGCGAAGTATACCTATACAACCTCGACAATAATGGCGCTATAGTATCCAAAAAAGTACGCTCGATAAATCAAAATAGAGGCAAACAATAATCCTCTTTTATCTTCGCATCTAATTGCAATCCTAGAATATCAGACTATAATATGCACAAAGTTCGTTTTCGGACTTGCACCTTGACAAAGCATATAAGTAAAAGGAGGCATTGTATGTTCTCGAAAATAAAAAGCTTTCTTTATAAACAGAAAGATCAATTCATTATCATGATATTTCAGACCATAACCATAGCTAGTGTCATCTTGTTTTCGATCGCTCTCTATGGATTCCTTTCCTTAATTGGACTTAACGAACCATGGAACTTCTATCTTGCAGTCATTGGCGGACTAATTCTCATGATCTCTCTTCGAGCATGGGCAACCTGGTCATACAACAGGAACCAAAAGGAGGAGTCTGATGGATCAACTGCTTCTTCATGAACTTGTTGAAATAGCCCGCAGCATGGGACATCCCATGTCTTACGAGGAAGTGTCTCTTTCAACAAAACTCCCTGAAGACTGGCATCCTGACATGCCTGATTCTGAAGTATCCTTTCGGAGAGCTTACCTAATCATCGTTGAAGACCGAATTAGGCTCCCCTGGTTCACAGAAGAGCAGATCGCCTGTCTTGAATATTACGCAGATCTCATGCTCTTTGTAAAAGAGCACCGAGCTGCAATTGACAGAAAATTGGATGCACAGTGGAATCGCTCCTAAGAGCGATTCCACCCATTTTAAAACAACACTTATATGCTTTGTTCTTTTTAGGGGTGAAACCCCTAGAAGCAAGCCAAAATTAGGGGTTTCACCCCTAAAGAAAATAAAATTACTCTCTATAAAACTTCTTCCCCTTTAACTTCTCTGGAAGAAAACCGAGATCTTCTGAGGCAGGTCCTACTTTTTCCTCAGACCACTCATACTCTTTGGCATATCCCAACTCTTTCATAAGCTTAGTCGGTGCATTACGCAGGTGTAGAGGAACAGGCTCGTTAGGATACTGATACACAGCTTCTTTGGCTTTTGTCATAGCATTTGGTACACTTCGTGACTTTTTAGCAGTAGCAAGGTAAAGACAGATATGGGAGAGAATAAGCTGCGCCTCTGGCATACCTATTTTATTGACAGCCTCAAATCCTGCATTTGCCTGAATCAAAGCGCCGCGATCTGCAAGACCAATGTCTTCAGAGGCCAAAATAATCATTCGCCTTGCAATAAATTTTGGGTCCTCACCGTTCTCAAGCATCCTCATTAAATAATAAAGCGCTGCATCAGGGTCTGATCCTCTGACTGATTTGATAAATGCTGAAATAATATTGTAATGCTCATCTGCTTTTTTATCGTAGAGACCGGCAGTCCTGGTCTGAAAAATCTCCCTTATAATATCAACGGTAATCTCATTATCTTTTTTCTTTACTTGTCCTGAGCTTGTCGAAGGAAAATTTATTACTGCCATCTCGATGGCATTAAGCACCACTCTTGCATCACCACCTGAAAGACGAATAAGAAGTTCTTGCGCATCTTTTTTGATCGATTTTTTATGCTCTCCCATACCTATTTCTTTGTCTTTTAGACTTCGATCAATAATTTTGCTCAAATCATCTTGAGATAATCCTTTGAGTACAAAAACTTTACATCTTGACAGAAGAGCGCTATTTACTTCAAATGAGGGATTTTCAGTCGTGGCCCCAATGAGAGTAACAAGGCCTGTTTCGACATAAGGAAGCAATACATCTTGCTGAGCTTTATTCCATCTATGAATCTCATCAAGAAATAAAATTGTCTTTTTTTTAAAAAGAGTGTGTTCTTTAGCTATTTTGATAATTTTTTGGAGATCTTCTTTGCCTGTTGATACAGCTGAAGGCATATGAAAATCACTATCTGTCTCATGAGCGATGATAGAAGCAAGCGTCGTCTTACCACTTCCCGGAGGTCCCCAAAGAATAATACTTGAAAGGCTATCAGACTCAATCATTCGACGGATCAATTTTCCCTGACCGACTAATTCCTCCTGACCTACATAGTCAGAGAGAGTCTGAGGACGCATTCGCGCAGCAAGATTCATGCTGTGATTCTATCACAAAGTGGGGAAATGATAATTATTTAACTATTGAGGTAACTGTCTGGGCTGCAGATGGAGCTGAACCTGCTGATTGAGGAGTAGGCGTGGTAGGAACTGGGGTAACTACTGCAATTTTTGGATCAAAGTTCGTAAAAATCATGCCACAACTTTTTCCACTACAAGCAATACATGCATATTTCCAATTGCCAAGTAGTGCTGCTCTATGCACTGGGGAATTAAGCCACCAAGTCAAAGCCTCTTGCTCTGTACGCATACTGATAACATTCTCTGTCGCCCAGTAAGGAAGACTTCGCGCATGGAAACCTGCATGCATTGTGTGTGTTACCCAGATCTCACCATCAAGCTCTGGAGCACGAGATGCTGCAACAGAACAAATTCTCTCGTCTTTCTGAAAAGCTGGGAGTCCCACCTGTGCTCTATAGCTATTTACAATACTATAAAGAACCTCTGCGCTAAGATTACTACCTGATCCAACCTGTGAATCAATAGCAGTCTGTGAAGCAGCAATAATTGGTGATACGACAGGCAATGGAGCTGGTGTTACAGTAACTATTTCTTCTACATCTTCTGGACCAACTTTGGTCATGATTGTCTGAGTAGGAGAAAATGATCTCACAAGACTATCTTTTGGTTGCGATATGATAACAGCGTTGGCAATAGTCGTTTCAACACGCTGGAACTGCTCTGGAACAAGACTTAAAGGTAAATTTTGGAGAGTATTTGGAATCTCTCTAACGCATAGTTCAGATTCTACTTGAGATGGGATTGGAGATGCAGTTAAAAGTTGAATTGAGCCTGCAGCAGACGCTGTCGAAGCCACAGGAATGACAAACATTGCCCCAAGAAGAAGGGACACGGCCAAGCGTAGACTATGTGCGCTTTGTCGCATTCGAAGTTCCAACTGTATCAAAAACACGTAAAAAATGCAAATATAGAGGGCCAAAATAGACAAATCGAGGCTAATTATGAATACAGAAAGTGTTCATCTCTTCTATAAATTTTATCTCAAAACAGTATATAATCAGTTTTATGGGATTTGTGAGATTTCTTCTTGCTTTAAGCGTTGTTTCTTTTCATAGTGATAATCTGACAAATTTTCGCTTCTTCCACCAATCTCTTGCTGTTGTTTCATTTTTTATTATCTCTGGCTTTTACATGTCTCTTGTTCTGGACACAAAATATCGCCCACTTAAAAAGAGATATAAAACTTTTATTACCAATCGATTCCTAAGAATATATCCGCTGTATTTTGTTGTTCTTTTTTTAACCGTTGGATCAAGCATCATAAAATATTTTTTCCATATTGGCACTCCTGACAATGCAATTACCCATTATCTTTTTTTTCTCCCACAAACGACACATGAAGGACTAGAGACAATTAACTTTATTTTTCGAAACCTTACCCTACTACTTACAACTGATTATTTTTCTGTAGGATCAAGAGGTCCAGGATTTTTGATTATTCAACAAGCATGGTCACTACAAATTGAATTGCTTTTTTATCTTATTGTTCCATTTCTTTTTTACATGAAGAAAAAATTTCTAGTGATACTTTCTATTCTTTATCTTTTATTATTTTTTGGTTATTTTCATCTTTATCATCACATGGAGCAGCCAACGCTCACTTACCGATTTTTTGAATATTTTGTTTTTTTCCTTTTAGGAATTGGCTCTTATTATCTTTACAAAAAAATGCATAAGCTCTCAATACCGCCAATCTATCATAAGATAATAAGTGGAATAACAATTGTTTACATTGTTCTCTACACGATACTTCCCCACAGCTCCCCTGCGCATATTTACGACATGACAACTTTTCCTTATTATCTTTTTCTGACCCTAGCTATTCCCTCAATTTTTATCATCAGTAAGAAAAGTGCTATTGACGCATTTATTGGTGGTATATCCTATCCTCTCTTTGTCTCTCATATTTTTTTCATCAAACTTTTTCAAAATATTTCTTTTATCTCGCCATCCGTATCATTTCTTGCAGCGATCCTTGTCGCTATCATAGGATCCATACTTCTCATGCTCTTTATCGAGAACCCCCTCGATACATTTAGAGACAAACTCTTTCAAAAAGAAAAATCTTCGCTTAAGAAACGAAGCTAGTAATTTACTTCGTATTTTTGGTAAAATTGTCTGACTCATATTGCCGAGTCGCCCGCCTCGCGTTGACGAGCTAGCGAGTCGAGGCGGGTCTAATGGTAGAAAAAACAATAAACTACTAAAATACAGTTGAGGAAACTATTCTTAAAAACAATGCCGAGTCGTCTAATGGTAGGACAACGGATTCTGGATCCGTTTATTGGGGTTCGAATCCCTGCTCGGCAGCTTAGAAAATTGCGGTACTCCTGCAAATTTCTAAGCTGTCTAATTGAAGAGATACGTCTTCGAATCTGCCGCTATGAAATAGCAAATGCTCTTGGGGCACTGCTCGGCAATACTTCAAATTTAAATAATTTTGATCTTAAAGACATTAGTGTTATAATCTCCTTCTAAGCATGCGCTTAGAATAGATCGTTTAAAAAAGGAGAAGAAGATGTCTAATGTTCTTCGCAAAATGCTTCGAGACAAAATTTTTATGTCTCTTGCACTAATTCCGTTGATCTTGCTGATGTGTATATATATCGCTGTTCACTTTTTTGGCAATAGCGAGCTCGCAGAACAAATAAGATTCGTTGGAGTACTCACTATTGCAGCAGTCGGATTTATTTTCCTTGCTGGTGAGCGAATTACTTCGAAAATCAAAAATTTTTCAAGATCATAACTATTTTGAGGGCAGTAAAACTGCCCTCTTTTTTTACCCAAAAAACACTTACATTTACTTCGTAATTGAGCCTATGTTATAATTACTATATCAGGATTTTGCCTGAGACGTTCTTTTAAAGGAGGTAGTTCCTCATGAATTTTTGGAGAGGTATAAAGAAAAGGTTTTATAGTGCGCCACAAATGGCCCGATCGCACATTTTCACAACGTCTGGGGAAAATTCTCTTTTTTGAGAGATAACAATTTCTGGGAGCCGCCTCAGCGGCCCCCATTTCATTAACAACTATTTTCTTTTAAAAACGTATTGATCTCCTTCATGGTAAATAATTTTATATTTTTTTTCCTGTAGCATAAGATTGAGTGTATTTTGAATATTGGATACTCCATAAAAATTATTTGGGTTTTGTCCATCTCTCGCATCAATAATGACATAATCGGTATTTGGTATTTCCCCACTTCGCAATAAATGGATATTCTGATGAGTAAATCTCACTGCAAGATTATTGTGCGTTGCGACACTAGCACTAGGGGGAATAAGTTTCATCGGTTTGTTTAAAAACTCAAAATCTTTTGAATGTTCATAGAAAGCAGAGTTGTAAAAAAGTCCAAAAGGACCTCTAAGAACAAATCGATAAAGAAATACAGCATTTAGAAATATTGCTATGCAAAGAATAATAAAAACTTTTCTTGACTGTATTATTTTTTTAATTACTAAGTAAGCATACATCGATGACAAACCAAGAATTGCTGCAGTAACACCACTATAATGAAATGCCATAGACCAACTGATAGTTAAAAACGGAGGATAGAACCTCGATAAAAATTCAGTGAGCATTAAAAAATAAAAAACAGGACTTAAAAGAGGTAAAAAACCAAAGCTCGCAAAACTATAAAAAAGTGTATGAATTTTTTGAGGATTATTAAAAAGGGCTTCGATATATACGAAAGGATTATATGATATGGGAACTCCATAACTATAAGAATTTTGAGAAAAAAATGGAATAGCAAATTTAGTCACTAATAATCCATAAATAATTGCAGATAAAATAACAACAAAACTTCTTTTATACGACTTTCTGTCTAGTAAAAATAATGTTAATCCCAACGCGCTACCAACGGCAAAATTACTTTCCTTTGTCCCAAGAAATAAAAAGAAGAAAGTCCAAAACCATATTTTCTTTTTTGTTAAAAATGCATAAAATGTCAAAAGAAAAAATATGACAGAAAGTGAAACCTCATGAAAATCAGTGATGATAGCATTTTGCACTCCAACAAAAAGAAAGAAGCATGAAAGCACAGTCAGTGAATACCAACCATTTTTTGTGACCTTGTTTCCAATAAGATACAAAATAAAACCTGCAAGACCAAATAGGCATGCCTGTGCAATAAGAATTATTTCGCTTCTATCAGTTATCCAATAAAGAGGTGAAAGAAGGAAAATAGTTGGATTAAAATGATCTCCAAGTATCCATTGTCCTCCATGAATGAAGTGCTCAATAATTGGTGCTTGAAAATGAGCAACTCGCCAAATCGCCATATCAAAAATACCAAAGTCATAAAAAAAGACACTGTATTGCCAAAATTGATGAAGAGAAATAAGGCTACCTGCAAGACTAAAAAGAAGAGATACAAAAATAGCTACATGATCGGGAGTAAAAAACGCTCGAATCTTTTTTAAAGTCATAGTATTATTGTACATGCATCAAAGCATCTGTCTATGACAAAGCATCTCTCAAACGATTTATGACCTCATCCTTGGGAAGACTAGCAAGTGATTGGGGCAATGGCAATCCTTTCTCTTTACCAGTAACAATTTTATAAAGCGTTGGCATTCTTATATCGTATTCCTGAAGAATATTCTTCAACTGAAGAAGTATTTTTTCCTCATCCCAATCTACAGACGCGAGTAGCTCACCAAGCTTACTGGCTATTTCCTTTTCTTTCTGGTTCAATGAAACTTTTGGCGCTTCAAATATAAATGCAGCCAAATCTTCAAAGTCCTTTAAGGTCTCCATACGAGTTTTTAGAAGAGGGATAATTTTCTTTAATAAATCGCTATCTAATTTTTTATCAGAGTAAAATGTCACTATTTTTTCAAATAGTGCACCATCGCTTAAATTCTGGATATATTGCTGATTCATCCAACGCAACTTATTACTATCAAAAGCAGGACCTACAGGATGAATATCTTTTAATTCAAACACAGAAACAAATTCATCAAGAGAAAATATTTCTTTTTGTTCTGGATGACTCCATCCCATAAGCGCTAGATAATTAAGTACTGCTTCTGGCAAATATCCTTCCTCAATGTACCATGATGCCCATACAGGATTTTTTCTCTTTGATAATTTTGATTTATCTGGATTCCTAAGAATAGGAAGGTGAGCAAAGATGGGTAATTCCCAATCAAAAAATTGATACAAAAGTACATGCTTGGGGGTTGATGATATCCATTCCTCAGCTCGTATGACATGAGATACCTCCATGAGATGATCATCAATCACTACACCAAGATGATAGGTGGGAAATCCATCTGACTTTAGAAGCACTTGATCATCCATCTCATTGGTATTAAATGATATGCCTCCACGAATAACATCAGTAAATGTCACCACCTGATCACGAGGAACATTGAGTCTTACCACGTACTTTTCTCCATGTGAAATTCTTTCCTCCGAGTTTTGTACATTTTCCAAACAATGCTTGTCATAACGAGGAGTTTGCTTCATTTCAGATTGTTTGGCACGTAGCTCATCAAGTCGTTCTTTAGTACAAAAACAATAATATGCGTTTTTTTTCTCAATCAATTTTTTCGCGAATGTTTGATATATTTCTAATCTTTCAGACTGTCGATAGGGCTTAAATGGCCCTCCTATATCAGGACCTTCGCTGTAGGTAAGACCAAATGATTTGACAGATGAGAGAATTCTTTTCTCTGCTCCCTCTTGGAATCTGCCCCTATCGGTATCTTCAATTCTGATAATAAATTCACCATTATTTTTCTTTGCAAAAACATAATTAATCAGGGCTGTGTATAAATTTCCAATATGAATATCTTCACCTGTAGGCGATGGGGCAATGCGTGTTCGAACTTTTTTTGTATTCATATTTTCGTAACTTTCTTGCATTATACATCCACGATTACCTATACTCAAGATATGCCCACGCTTCATGATTCAACAGAACTTACTAAAAATATTGCAAAGTGGGGTGGACTTGCCATTGCTGGAATTTTTCTCATAATTATTCTTATTCGAGGAGGTATTTTTTTATTTACAAAACTTTTCCCAAAACCTGCTCCGCCACCTTTAGTAGCATTTGGAAAATTACCTCAAATACTTTTTCCAGAAAGTATTGATCAGGAAAAATTTAACTATCAACTCGAAACAATAACAGGTGGCTTGGGTACTTTTTCAGATCGAGCAAACGTTTATAAAACCGCACAGAAAGAACCAAATCTCCTTGATCTAGCACAAGTGCGCGAAGCAGCACTCAACACAACATTTAATTCAGGGGAGATACCAGTCACCTCAACAGAATATTCTTTTTTGGATACACAAAGACCAGATAAAAAACTTAACGTCAACATTGTTTCAAGAGATTTTAATGTTCAGTCAAATTATTTTTCTTATGAAGATTTAGAGCCAGAAAATTTTGTTGATCAAGAAAAAATCTCTGAAACAGCAATCAATTTTTTAACTAATTTTGGTCTCTATCCTCTGGATATCGATGAAAATAAAACTACAATTCAATTGCTGTCAATACAAGGTTCTTCTCTTTTTGCTGCAACCAGCGTCTCAACAGCGCAATTAGCTAGAATAGATTTTCAACAAAAAAATCTAAACAAAATTCCTATCGTATACCCTCATCCTCCACAAAGTACCATGCATCTACTTATTGGCGGAAAGGATAACGATGAAATTTTGGAAGGAGTATTTTTTCATCAAAGTATTAGTGACACAGTGACAACATATCCATTGCTGGACGTACAAAAAGCGTATCAACTCCTTAAAGATCACAAGGCATATGTTGGTAGTTATTTTGGTACAAATACTAACATCATAATCAAATCTGTTTCGCTTGGTTATTTTATTGGAGAACAAAAACAGGAGTACGTTATGCCAGTATATGTCTTTGAAGGAAAGGATGGGTTTTTTGCTTATGTATCTGCAGTTAATCCACAATGGATCAATCAATAATCATTAAATTTAGGCTTAAATGAAGCTATTCCTGATGTAATATAGGAAAGTAAAATTTCAGTATCAAAAAATCTATCTTGACTCCTCATAACAACAACTATAAATGTATGACCATTTGAAACAACAGAGGTAAGAAGGACATCTCCTGCTCCTTCAGTATGACCAGTTTTTAACCCAACTACGCCTTCATATCCAAGAAGTTTATTAAGATTTGTTAAAGAAAATATTTTACTTCCATCCGCTGTTGAGATTATCTTTGTTTTTGTAGCAACAATTTCTGCAACTGTGACATTTTTAGACGCATGCGCTGCAAGCTGTGCGAGCTCTAAGGCAGTTGTATAATTACCATCATCATCTAAGCCAGCAGGGTCTGCAAAATGTGTGTTGAGAAGATGCAGCTCCTTCATTTTTTTGTTCATTTTTTCAACAAAAACTTTTTGTCCCCCAGGATAATTGTCAGCAATCATCATAGCGATATCATTTCCCGATGGAAGTAACATCGCATACAGTGCATCTCGAAAATATAATGTATCCCCTATTTCAACGCCTACATTCACTCCTTCAACGCGGGACCTCTTTGCTATTAAAACATCATGAGGTTTAAAATGATCAAGTGCAACAAGAGCAGTGACAATTTTTGTTGTTGATGCCATAGAAAACCGAAGGTGTGAATTTTTTTCGTAGAGTACTGTCTTTGCATCTCTATCGATGATGATTGCAGCTTCTGCAGTAAGAATAGGTGAAATTGGTTTAGCAAAAAACAGGTAAGGGAGCGGTTCAAGTCTCACGGAATCTCTTGCAACTTGTTGTCTTACTGCCTGAGATTTAATGTTCAGTACAATAAAATGCAAGATGCATACCAAGACCAACAAAATAAGAGGAGAAAGCAAAAGATGAAGTCCTTTCTCGTATTTATGAATATATAAGGATAATTTTTTACGAGGACTTTTCTTTTTAATAATCTTTTTTTTCATTTTCTATAGATTAGTCCTATTATAATAAAGAGCGGGCAATATAACTACAGAGGTAAAGAGGCTATGCAATTTTTAGACCAACTTCTTTTAGCTGCTCCTCTGTTATGAGTGCAGGAGCATCCATTACAGCTGTTCGACCAGTTGATGTCATAGGAAAGGCCATCACTTCTTTGATTGATTTCTCGCCTGCCAAAAGAGCTACTTGTCTATCTAGCCCCATACCAATACCCCCATGAGGTGGAGTTCCATAACTAAATGCTTCAAGCATATGCCCAACACTTTTTTGTATCTCTTCGTCTGAATACCCCATTATTTTATACGTTGCTTTCAATATCTCAGGACGATGAGCCCTAATACTCCCTCCTCCTGCTTCAAGTCCATTACAAACAAGGTCATACTGAGTTGTCATAATTTGATCTTTCTCCTCCTCTGTTCTCAGATCAAATTTGTCAGCTCCGTATTTCTCCATCGCATCTTTATAGGTAAAGACAGGAAAATCTTTGTCTTTTAATTTTCCACCAACCTCTACAACCGCTTCTTTAATTACGCCCTCAATTGTCTCCATGACAGCGTCTCTCTCAACAAAACTCATCTCTAAATCGATCTGTGTGTGGTCAAATCCCCTGTCTGCTCTCAAATCTTCATCGCGAAGACAATGAGCAAATTGAAAATATCTTTCAAATCCTGCCGTCATTAATAATTGTTTGTACTGTTGAGGGCTCTGGGGAAGAGCATAAAATTTCCCTGGTTGAAATCTCGAAGGGACAATAAAATCACGTGCTCCTTCCATGGTAGCCTTTGTCAAAATCGGCGTTTCGATTTCGACAAAATCTCTCTTTAAGAGAGCTGCCCTAAGAGCTTGCATATATTTACTTCTTAATCGTATATTTTTTTGCATGCGACTTCGTCGAAGATCGACATATCGATAAGCAAGACGGGTCTCCTCGTTTATCTCAAGACCATCGGTGTCCAATTTGATAGGAAGCTCTGAGGCTTTATTAAGAACATCATAAGACTCAACATCAATCTCTATTTTCCCCGTTGGAATTTGGTCGTTAACCATATTTGTAGGACGATCCTTAACAAGGCCCGAAATCCTAACGACAGATTCTACCGTCAGCTCTCCCATTTTTTGAAAACCAACACATTGCACTTTTCCCGTTCTGTCTCTTAGATCGATAAATGTTAATTTTCCATGATCTCTTTTTGTATCGACCCACCCTTCAATGACAACTTTCTCACCAGACATAGTAGCGGTTTGAGCAATCAATGTGCGATCAATTTTAGTATCCATATACTTGATGCATATCATACATGGAAAATACAGCCTTGACAAGAACAAAAGAATAAAAGTATACTGTCATTTGTGAAGAATTTTGTCCTTAATATCATGTCATTTAAGCGCCACTACCAAAAGTAGTGGAGGTTGACGTGTAAAAAAAAAGACAAAATATCATGATCAATCTCCCAATTCGGGAGATTTTTTTATGCTTATGAACGAAAAAGTTTTTTATAATATTGAAGCAGAGTTTGGCCCGTGGAGGCCTGTAGGTCCAGACGAGGTTGTTGACCCGAAACATGTAGATGTTAATCCATTTGGCGTACAAGTCGTACCAACAAGAATCTGCGGGAGAACTCCTGATGTAAAAACAGTTTTAACCCAGCAACCTACAAAACTCTATATAGATGGAGATTAATGAAAATCTTTTATCATTAACTGAAGTTTCTTTACGCCATTCCATTCATTTATTCTTAAAGAATAGACAACATCAATATACCCATCTTCAGGAACTTGATTAATTCTATCACCTAAACCAAATGCAACAGCCTGGACAATATTCCCTCCATCTCCCTCCTGCAGGACAAGCCTCATGTGTTTTCCGTCTTTTCCTAGAAGTCTTTTTTCTCTGACTAAAATATGTTTAGATAAAAAAATTGGCTCCGGGTTGCCAATGCCAAAAGGTGAAAGAGTCTTAATATTTTGATATAACTCATCATTTGCATATTGGAAAGGGATCTCAATATCAATTTTTATACTTCTCTGCAACATATCATCAAGAACGAGGGTATCAGCGCTATCTTCAAGTTCAGAAACAAACTCATCTATGGTATTGGAGTGAATCGTAAATCCAGCTGCCATAGGATGACCTCCTAAGTTAATAAATAAATGTGGTTTAGACCTCAGGAATTCTATAACATTAAACCCACTAACAGAACGTACGGAACCCTTGCTTTTTTCAACCCCTTTGGATATTACAATTGATGGGCGATAAAACTCTTCAACAAGCCTCCCTGCAACAAGACCGATGATGCCCTCTTCATAATTATCATGAACAATAATAAGAATTTTTTTGAGAGACTCTTTTGATCTCACCATTTCGCTTGCATGCTTCGCTGCAGAAAAAGTGAGAAGTTGTCTTTCTTTATTGGTGAGATCCAATTTTTCTGCGAGTACTTTTGCTCTTTTTTTATCTCTTGTACACAAAAGCCTCAAGCTGTCCATTGCGCTTTCAATCCTTCCTGCAGCATTAAGTCTTGGAGCTATGATATGGCCAATTTCATAAACTCCGACATCTTTTTGACTAATACCTGCTTGTTCAATTAAAGCCATCAAACCAATTCTTTTTGATGTATGAATTTTTTGGAGACCATGGAGAAGAATTGCTCGATTTTCATCCTTTAATGGAACAAGGTCAGCAACTGTTGCTAAAGCTGCCAATTCAAGATGAGAGTCACTCATATCATCATCTGAAAAACTAAATTCAGACTGCAGTCTTTTTGATAACAACCATGCAACTCCTCCACCACATAACTTTGTTGTATGAATTAATGAAAAAGCATTGGGTAGATTGTTTTTCTCTGCTAAATGATGGTCTGTGATGATTACATCGATGGACTCTTTTTTTGCAAACTCAACAGCATCATTTGCAACTATCCCATTATCAACAGTGATGATAAGCGATGCATCAGGCATTTGAGCCTTTAGGCCTAGTATTCCTTTTTCTGACAAACCATAACCTTCCTCAACCCTATGAGGGATATAAGGCATACTTTTAAAACCAAGCTTTATCAAGCTCTCCCAAAGAATTGCGGTTCCAGCAATACCATCCACATCATAATCGCCATAGACAACAACGAGTTCTTGGTTTTTATGTGCTTTTTTAAGTCGTGATATTGTTTTTTTAATATCGACAACTTTTACCCCAACTGACTCTAACGAAATAATTTCAACTGTTGGGTGAAGAAAGGTATCTCTATCTTTTTTAGACTTTAATCCCCTATTGAGAAGAAGTGTTGAGATGATGTCTTGAACTGAATGAATTGAAACAGATGAGGCAATTTCCCATCTTTTATCTATTGATTGTGTCATACAAAGCTCTGTCGGTAATTTGGTATACTATATCAGACGACTCATTACGCAACAAGCATGATAAAACATATTCCAAAAAATATTCTAGACGCTGCAAAAGTATTTGAGAAAGAAAATTTTTCACTGTATCTAGTAGGAGGTTGCGTAAGAAATATACTCCTTGGAAAGGAAGTTAAAGACTGGGACTTCACCACCAATGCAAAACCAGAAGAAATTCTTAAACTTTTTCCTGATTGTTACTATGATAATACGTTTGGAACAGTCGGAGTTCCACTAAAAAACAATGGCGAAACAGAGACTGTGCTTGAGATAACCACCTTTAGAACTGAAGAAGGATATTCTGATGGACGACATCCAGATAAAATTAGCTGGGGGAAAACTATCGATGAAGATCTATCGAGAAGAGATTTTACTATCAATGCAATTGCAATTCCAATCAACAAAAAACTCATAAAAGGAGCAACTGAAATCATCGACCCTTTCAACGGACAAGACGACCTTGATAAAAAAATAGTCCGATCAGTTGGTGACCCAAATGAAAGATTTAAGGAAGATGCTTTAAGACTTATGAGAGCCATTCGTTTTGCAGCACAATTAAATTTCGAGATTGAAAAGGAAACTCTCCTAGCAATCAGCAACGATTCACAACTTCTTGATGGAATTGCGAATGAAAGAATTCATCTCGAGCTCATCAAAATTCTCGCAAGTGAGTACCCATATGAAGGAATTTTACTTCTGAAAAACACAGGGCTTCTTGCATATATTTTGCCCGAGCTACTAGAAGGAATAAATATTTCACAAAAAAGACCAGGTCGTCATCACACTACAGATGTTTTTGACCATAACATTTTTTCATTAAAATTTTGCCCCTCATCAGACCCAATCGTTAGATTTGCAACGCTTATTCACGATATAGGCAAACCTCGTGTTGCTACCAAAGATGAAAACGGATATGTAATATTTCACAATCATGAGATAGTAGGGGCTAAAATGGCACATGAGATATGTGAAAGATTGAGATTTTCTAAAAAAGAAAGAGAAAGGATAACAAAACTGATTCGCTGGCATATGTTCACTGTTGACGAGCACATCACTGATAGTGCTGTAAGAAGATTTATCAGAAGAGTTGGTACTGAAAATGTGAAAGACATGATGGATCTTCGAATTGGTGATAGGCTTGGGGGGGGAACGCAGACCGCTGAAAGCTGGAGGCTGAAATTATTTAAAAAAAGAGTTGAAGAACAACTTGCTCCTGCTCCTTTCTCAGTTAACGATCTCGCAATTGATGGCAATGATATTATGAAAGAGTTAAAGATCAAACCAGGACGACAAATTGGAGAACTTCTTCAAAAATTGTTTGAAGAAGTAGATGAAGACCTGTCAAAAAACACTAGAGAATATTTACTTAAAAGACTCAAAGAGCTTGTATAAATCACCAATCGTCATTTATAATTGTGTAACTGCCGAGTTTGGATACCCTCTCTAGGAAGAAAGGGTAGATTGCAAATCATATGATTGTCTATCAAGCATCAAAAGATCTCATCTCCTAGCTTCCTTTGATCGGTACTATTACTCCGCTTTGATGTTATGACAAAAAACATTATTGAGGTGCATAACCTCGTTAAAAAATTTGGTACATTTACTGCTGTAAATGATATTACCTTTGACGTGAAGGAGGGGGAGATATTGGGATTTTTAGGCCCAAACGGTGCAGGTAAGACAACTACCATTCAGATGCTCTTAGGACTTCTCACGCCTACCAGTGGGTCAATCCTTTACTTTGGACGAGATCTAATGTCGTATCGCGAAGAAATTATGGAAACAATAAACTTTTCTTCAACCTACACCAACTTACCTTGGTACCTATCGGTCAAAGAAAATCTAACATACCTTTCCTACCTCTATAACATTAAAGATCGTAAAAAAAGAATTTCAGAACTGGTAGAAATCTTTAAACTTGACCCAATTCTTAAAAAGAGTATAGGGCAACTTTCAGCAGGTCAAATGACTCGTGTTAACATAGCGAAAGCATTTCTCAATTCACCCAAGATTCTACTTTTGGACGAACCAACAGCTTCTCTTGATCCGGATGTCGCAACTTATATTAGAGAATTTATTCAAAGCGAACGTGAACGCTTTAACATTTCAATTCTTTTCACTTCCCATAACATGTCAGAAGTTGAGGAACTTTGTGAGCGAATAATTTTTATCAATAATGGAGAGATAATTGCAAATGACAAACCAGAGAATCTCGCAAAATCTATTGAGTTCTCACATGTTGAATTGCTGCTTGAAAAGGACTTAAAAAAACTTGAAGAATTCTGCAATAAACAACATCTAACATTTAGAATATTTGGGAAAAAGCAAATAAGAATTGATGTCAGAGAAAAAAATATTGCCGAATTTTTACGAAATCTCACTGAGCAAAAAATTATATACGATGAAATTAGCATTGATAAACCATCACTTGAAGACTACTTCCTACAAATGTCACAAAAGAAAATATGAAATTACATCGAATATACGCAATTATTTTAAGAAATCTCTATAGCTTTAAACATAGTTATGACAAAATGTCTGATGCTTTCTATTGGCCACTTCTTGATCTTCTTCTCTGGGGATTGACGAGTAGCTATATTAACCAAAGCTCAGGAGGACAAACCAATATTCTGTTGCTAGTCATTTCAGGTATTGTATTTTGGCTAATTTTTTGGCGTGCACAATATGAAATCTGCATGGGACTTCTTGACGAGTTATGGAATAAAAATATGATTAATCTGTTCATCACTCCTCTTAAATTTTGGGAATGGGTTACTGCGTGGCTATTTATGGGTGTTGCCAAAGGAGCTATGAGCTTTCTTTTTGCATCAGGAGTTGCAATTCTTCTTTATCAGACAAATGTATTTACCTATGGATTTACCTTGATCCCCTACATGCTTCTCTTGTTACTGTCAGGATGGTGGGTAGGTTTTCTTATCACAAGCATTCTCATGCGGTTTGGTTCAAAAGTACAAACTCTTGCATGGAGTATGCCATGGGTTTTCGCACCATTCTCGGCAATCTACTATCCTGTCAGCAGCTTACCACAATGGGCACAAAACGTCGCTCATTTTCTACCAACAAGTTACGTTTTCGAAGGAATGCGTGAAGTGCTTAAGACAGGGCACTTTAATACCCAGAACTTCCTTTTTGCCTTATTGCTAAATTGTATCTACTTGGCACTTGCATTAATTACTATTAGATTTAGCTTTGCTAGAGTGCTTAAAAATGGCATTACCAAACTCTATTAACTTTACGCCATCTTTTATCTATGCTAAACTCCTGTTATGACAAAACAACAACTCCAAGATGAACTCAAGAAATCTATGCTTGCTCGAAGCGCAGAAAAAACCTCAGTGCTAAGGATGATCTTATCTGCTGTAAATTATTATGAAATCAATAAAGGTGGAGCTGGATATGAAGCAACTGAGGAGGATGTTATGAATGTTATACAAACTCAAGCAAAACAAAGGAGAGATTCTATTGAACAATTTGTCGCAGGCAACAGAGAAGACCTTGCTGACAAAGAAAGAAAAGAACTCGAACTTATTCAACAGTACTTACCCAAGCAAATGCCAGAAAGTGATGTAGAAACATTAGTCATTGAAGCTATAAAACAGACAGCCGCAAGTACTCCACAAGACATGGGAAAAGTAATGGCTTTTCTTATGCCGCAAACTAAGGGAAAGGCAGACGGATCGCTTGTCAGCATGCTGGTAAAAAAGCATTTATCCAAAAATTAAATTAACCCTGCTCCAACTAACATTTCTTTAGTCCCTGGCAACGAAGGTAATGATAAAACTTCCTCTATACTAAACCAGTCTATTTTTTCGACATGATGGTCCTGCGGAAAAACACCCTGAGATATAAATGTGCAATGGAATGCAAAACATAAAGATTGTACATTCTCATGCTCATACTTCCAAATACTATTCTGCACATATGGAATAAGTTCGCCAACATCAACTATAATACCTGTTTCCTCTAGAAATTCTCTTTTCACGGTATCTTTTGGATCTTCTCCAAATATTGACTTACCACCTGGGAATTCCCATCTCATATGGGCATGTGAAAGTTCTGGTTCTTTTCTAAGACCCATGAGAATTTTTCCTTGATGCTGCAGAAGTCCTGCAAAAACAACGACTTGCCTATCCATACCTATGTTTTTTTCGAAGAGCTCCTCTTCCTTCTTTGATCCCATTCATGCCAAAGTACGAGAAGTGGAGCAGCATTAAAAATAGAGGAATATGTACCGCTTATTATACCTATAAGAAGCGCGACCACGAACCACTGTATCGAATCTCCTCCAAAAAGCAAGAGTGCTATTAATACCAGAATTGCTGTAAAAGAGGTGTTGAGGGATCTGACAATTGTTTGAAGAATTGAACTATTTACCACAGTTGCAAAAGACAAACCGCTGGTTTTAAGTAAATTTTCTCTAATTCTATCAAATACTACAATCGTATCATGAACTGAGAAACCTATGGCTGTTAAAACCGCTGTAATAAATAGACTATCTATCTCAACATGGAAAAAGTATCCAAGAAGCGAAAATATTCCCATAAGAACTAATACGTCATGAAGGAGTGCTATGATTGCACAAATACCGAATCTAAAACTACTGGTAGGTTTGGGGACTTTTCTAAATGAAATCGCAATGTACAAAACGATGAGAATTGAAGCTAAAGCCACTGAATAAAAAGCCTTTGTGGTGGTCTCTTTACCAATCGTTGGCCCAATATTTTCAAATGACTCTTGTCTAACTCCCTTATATTCTTTTTTAAGGTTGGAGAGAATCCGCGCATCTTGTTTTTCAGACATTGGAGAAGCTTTTACAATAATAGTGTTATCTGATGATGAGATTGGTCCAATCACTAACTTTTCTTTTACGAATTGATCCCTGACTTGCTTAACAGTCTTTTCTGATACTTTTTCGTTAAATACAAGAGTCATTCGAGAACCTCCCGTAAATTCAATTGACAGCTTTAATCCAAAAATCAGAAGTGATACTAACCCAGGTATAATAACCAGAAGTGAGATCAAAAAATAAATATTTTTTCTTTTTATAATGTCTAACATATTATCTATAAACTATTCTTAATAAAGTACGTGTAACAATTATTGCAGAAAAAAGAGACACCAAAACGCCAATCGCAAGAGTAAGAGCAAAGCCTCTCACAATTCCTGTACCAAACATCATGAGAATAGCACTCGTAATAAGACTAGCAATATTTGAGTCACGTATTGAAGCCCACGCTTTTGAGAATCCAAGATCCAGCGATGCGTGCTCTGATCTTCCCTTTCTCATCTCTTCACGCATTCGCTCAAAAATTAAAATATTTGCATCAACAGCAATTCCAATAGAAAGAATAAATCCTGCGATGCCTGCAAGTGTTAATGTAACAGGAACCAGTCTAAATATTGTTAAAGTAATGAGAGTATAGATAATAAGTGCTAAGCTGGCTACGATCCCCAATCTTCCATAAAGACTAACCATAAAGATAACAATCACCCCAAAGCCTACAAATCCAGCAATAAGGCTCTTTGCCACTGTTTCATCGCCAAGTGTCGCACCTATCGTTCGCTGTTCAAGCACAGACAAAGACACAGGGAGTGCGCCAGCATTGAGCTGTATCTGCAGAGCTTTTGCTTGCGGGATAGTAAATGCTCCCGTAATCTGCGCAGTTCCAGCAAGAATAGGTTCGTTGACTCTTGGAGCTTGAATAAGCGTGTTATCAAGGACTATACCTACAATCTTTCCCACATTTCTCTTAGTAATCTCACCAAATTTTCTCGCACCATCACTAGTAAACGTCAGCTGTACCTGTGGCTCTCCCGTATTGGGATCAAAAGTAACAGCTGCTTTTTTGAGGTCTTTTCCACTAAGATCTGTTTGATGCGCATCTTGTCCCAAAACTTGATCAACGCCTAAGGGCAATACTTTTTTTGAATCTGCTTTGGCTGATCCTGATGCCCCCTCTTCCCAAAATGAAAGTTGGGCAGTTCTACCAATCAAAGATATTGCTTGATTTACATCAGTTACTCCTGGGATTTCAACAATTACTCGATAATCTTTATTAACGAGTGATGTCTGAATCACAGGCTCTGAAACTCCAAAAAGATTTATTCTTTTCTCAATAACATCCTTTGCGGAATCAAGTGCGTCATTTCTTTGATCTGCAGGAACGCTCTTCATATCTGCCCTAAGCGTAACGCTTGTTCCCCCCTCAAGATCAAGTCCTTTTCTAAATGAGACATCCTGTGAAAGATTAACGACTTTGAGAATAGTATTTATATTGACTAACGTTATTTCCTTTTCAGGAATTTGGAGCTGAGAAATTTTTGGAATAGTTACTTTTGGGGGTATATTTATAAGAATACAAAAAATTACTACAACAATAATAAGCGCTGTAAGAAAACCAGACGAATTTCTCATGCCAACATCGACTCCTCATCTCCCCATAGCATTACTCGCCCTCCTGAAAGGATTTTAGAAATAAAAGGATCATTTCTCACTTTTCTAAATTTGAACTCTTCCTCAGTCATGGCTGTATAGTTAATCTCAGATGCAAGTCGCTGCTCCTCAGCTCTAACAAGTGCAGCAAGCTCTGGAAGAACAACTGTTCCTATTACCATAAAATCCACATCATCTGGATTATTCTTAATTCTTCTTACAAATTTTGATGAAAACATTGCCCATTTAATCTTGCCTAATTTTGCTTTGTTATCGATGAATTCATTTCCAAGGCCGACTGTTTTCACTCCAAGAGCTAGAAGATCAAAATAGAAAGGGTATTCTTTATCGAGGGAATAATAAAGTCTGTTGGCTCGTTGTTCTTTTTGAAGAATCCCATTTTTTTCTAAAAATTGCAGCTCACGCCTTACGGCATTAATCTCATCGCCTGTTCTTCGAACACACTCACGAACATGAAACATTTCATAGGGATTAGACAAAAAAACTTTTAGGAGAGTTACGCGAGATTTAGATGTAATAAGATCCGACAACATAAATGATCATAAACAAAGCAGAAAACTGAAGATACTATATAACAAAAAAGGCTGTGATGCAACGACTAAATTAGCACTTTTGAATACATTCCCTACTCTTATTGAACATCAATAGTGTTTGTATTGGGAACAATCTGAAACCATATTTGCCCACGTACAAATTCAATCTCATTACCTTTGAGGTCAGTGAGCTCCGTTCTTCCTTCCCTGTCTATTTTTTTCCACTTTCCTTTTATTTCTTCTCCATTTTGGAAAATAACAACATTGCCGCTCCCTTTTGTACCGAACAATTCATGAAGATTTCCCTCATACCCATCATTTGCTCTACTTTCTCTCATGTAAAGAATAACGACATTTTTAGTTGCTAACTGCTTTTTAGTATTGTTATCAACATGAGCAGATCCACCATTCACTCTTTTATAAACATTTGCTGCCTTGTCATAATTCCATACTACAGAATAATTTGGTTGACTATCCCAAAAAGTTACCATAACCTTTTGTGTCTCTGGCCTATCTGCAATAGGTGCTTCATCTTTAAAAGAGTACTTAACAAAAGTATCGTCCCACATGTCTCCCTCTCTATCTTCATTTGTTAATCCTCTCTCTTTGCCTACCTCCCATAACTTTGAGGTTGTTGAATACATAGTATGCTCAGTTGCTACAGACCTCCCAAGACGACTATCATCTCTTCTGAATGTAGGAAATCCAATAGAGAATTGATTGAGATCATTGTATACATTCCATCCATAATCGATAATTTGACCAAGAGCATCAGCTGGCCCAGGAGTATTTGCTCCGCCTACATGGGCATATAAAGGATACGCACCATACTCTGAGATAAAATCAAGAAAATAGGTTCGCGCTGATCTGACTGGTCCGACTATTCCTGCATCCTGACAATAATAAACACTGAGAAATCTTGTAATTCCACCCTCAGCTATTGCTTCATATATCACATCTGCAAATGAAAGTCCTGACTGAGGACGAGCGTCTGTGGAGTTCTCAATCATCACCCCAAGAGGTCTATGAGTCTCCCACCACTTTTTCTGATCTTTTGAATACTTAATGCCGTTGAGAGGACATTCCTCAGTTCTTGGTTTTGAAGAATCAAAATCTAAAGCTTCATAGTCATTTGTATCTTTAGTTGCTGTTGTTTCCACAGAATCTGTTTTCCCACCTATATTTGAAAAAAGGGCATACGAAATGCCGGTTGACAATAGATATAACCCAACAGCGGATAGGATAATAAGTATTTTGTTATTTTTCATGAACTACTTCAATTTTTTTAGCTTCATCTAGAGCTTTTCTCTCTTCGTCTGATAAGTCGTAATCAACACCTTTTCCTTTGATCACTTTTTTTGCGTACCAGCGAGTACCTGAACGAGAATAGAGCCCAGAAATAATAAGTCCCGTATCATGTGAATCAAGAAAAGAAAGAATAAAACTTTGATCTCCTCCTGTGTCTTTAAATGGATTAAATCGCAGCAATCCTATTTTCTGGATATGAAACGAGCCTTCTTTTTCAATCTTATCATAATCTGATACTAGTTGTGCAATATCCTTTTTTGAACTCTGAATGTCTCCAACGATTTTATCAAGCACAGACGAAAGTGATTCAGATGTTGCACCCTTAATCATTCGATCATAGTGCCGCTTAAGGGAAAAATATAAATAGCTTAATACTATAAGCCAAAATAAGAATAGGAGAAGGATAATTGGGAAAAACACATCGGTCATCTTTGGACATCTTAGCCTCTTGACAGCCTCAGTGTCAATAGTGTAACCTAGGCTACTATAATGGCTAAGAAGAGAAAAACTCTCCAAGAGAAAATAAAGGCCGATCTTCGTCACCATACCATTACTCCCCTTGTTGTGGAGTATAGTCTTCCCTCTTCAAAAAATTCTACTTCCTATGCTGAAGCAGTGCCTCACTTAAATCTAACCTCACTATCTGACACTCGTTATGTTAAACACGATTTGATCAAAACCTCCACTATTACAGGAGTAATAATTCTCGTAGAATTACTTACATTCTTGACTTTGAGATGAAAGTTAGATAAAGCTATAGTATGTGCCATATGCTAGTACACACAACACCAACCAAAATTGCCGCATTACTTTATGCTATTGCGGATCCTGTCAGTAGGCAGGAATGAAGGGAGGTGACTATAATTATGGCAACAATGTACTGTGTAAAATGTCGAGAAAAGCGTGATGATCCAGATGCTCAACCAGTCACGATGAAAAATGGTAAACCAGCTATGAAAGGAAAATGCCCAGTTTGTGGTACAGGAATGTACAAGATTGGAAAAGCTAAATAATTGTAGCTGAATGTTTCTTCTTGAAGATCCTTACCGACCTTCAAGAAACACCAGAAAACCCCCTATATTGTAGGGGGTTTTCGTATGGAAAAAGATAGAGTTGATCATTTCAAAAAATTGGGTTATTATACCTCCATGACTAAAGAAGAAAAAATTAATGAAATTTATAAAAGGCTAAAAAAAATCTATCCTAAACCCCAAACCGCACTTCATTTCACTACCCCTTTTGAGCTCCTTGTCGCAACGATTTTATCTGCGCAATGCACTGATAAGCTTGTTAATACAGTCACACCAGAGTTATTTAAGCACTTCCCCGACCCTAAATCGATGGCAATAGCACCAGTTAAAAAAATTGATAATTTGATCAAGAAAATTACTTTCCATGGCAATAAAGCAAAAAACATAAAAGCTGCAGCACAACAAATTATGGAAAAACACCATGGTAAAGTTCCCGATACTATGGAAGATCTCGATGCACTACCCGGTGTAGCTCGTAAAACTGCAAATGTAGTACTTGGAGATGCTTTTCATAAATCAGAAGGGATAGTCGTAGATACGCACGTTATACGAGCTGTAGGAAGACTTGGGCTAAGTGATTCTGACAAGCCTGAAAAAATTGAAGAAGACCTTATGAAAATCGTTCCCAAAAAGTTGTGGATTGAATTTCCCCATCTTCTTATCCTCTATGGACGTGAATATGCCCCTGCAAGACCTAAGCCTGGAGTTACTGATGTACTACAAGACCTCTACATTAAATAGATAGTTGAGAAACATACAACTTGAGATATATAGGGCTATTTTTCAAACAAATTCGGGTTGATAAATGCTGCAAGCGCAGCGATTACCCCGTCTCTATAACCGTCTTTCCTTGTGATCGCGTTATTTGTCATTGCTCCAAAATGTCCACCTTTTTGCTTTGAATCTTCCTGGTCAAAAACAATATCAACAACTTTCCCAAGTTCGATACCCTTTTTGATCAGTGTAATCATTTTTAGAGGAACTTCGAGCTTTATTGAAGAACCAATGCCCTCTTGAATGCTTTTTCTCACTACAACCCAACCACAATCAAAATATTTTTCTCCAATTAACTGTATGCCGTCTTCAAGTCCAACTCCCCATTCAGAACTTTCTTTAGTCATTGCAGAAATTGCTCGATTTCGCGCTCCTTTTATACTTTCCTCATCGCTCATTGGCTGATCAGAGATACCTGATGAAACTTCAACACCAATAAATTCAAATTTCTTACCTGGCCAAACTTTTTCAAAAGCTTCTTTAACACATGCAATTTTAATTGCATTCTTTGATCCAATTGCAACTTTTGTTATATACTCTTTTTCCATACATCAGTAATCAAATACTGTCCAGTTCTCATATTCAGGTCATATTGACACCCTATTTCACAACTTCCAATCTTTTTGATAGCTGTTTTATTACCTGTTGCCTCTGTAACATAAATTCCGTTATTAAAAACATCAATAACTTGCGACTCGGAAAGTCCAAGAGATCTCATCTTTGAAATTGTCTTAGTCGAAAACAAAGGAAGTTTCATTAAAATTAATCCGTATTCTTTTTTGCAACATTCGGATCAACATAATGAATTAATCGAAACACTTTAACAACCGAAGTATCCCACTCACCTACAATCTCCCCTCTCCCAAATGCTGCGACCTCAAAAAGTGAGTGACCAAGGGGGCCACAAGTTGTATCCTCACAAACAACTAAAAGTTGGTCTGTTACTGATTTACGATCGGGGTCAGTGAACTGATTCTGGATCTCAACAGGCTTATGCCCTAGCACCTCCATGTAATACCGATAACCATGATCAGAATTTCCCGGAGTAATGAGAGCAAAATTAAATGGCTTATTGTCTGTTTTGCTGATCACAAATTGAGCAATTTGCTTAACTTGATCTTTTTGCTTATTGGGTTGGGACCTAAAAGGCAAACCTAAAAGGTTAAAAACGAAAAGAAATACTAACATTGCTAATGCAAAATATGTTAATAGTGAACGCTTTTTTATAAAATTTTGAAACAGATTACCTACAAGAAGAAAAGGCAAAGGGAACATAAACCCGAGATAATAATCATAAAGACTTTTTTTATAAAAACCGAAAAAGGCTACGCCTGCAATAACCCAGGTAAATAAAATAATTTTTGCTGTTTTATTTTTAATCTTTGAAATACATATTACAGAAGCAATCCCTAAGATAATTGTAAGTACATACCAAACGATTAAATAATCTTTTTCAACAGCTTGGTTTGGATGAATATCGGGAAATCTCGTCACAAGCCTCCCAAAAAGCTTAAGAAAAATTTCATGCATTTGTCCAAAAAAGGTTGTCGTTGTTGGAGTCGGAGAACCATACTTTCCCAAAAGGAAATTTGTCATTGTTTGCAGATTCGGAAATCTATGAAGAATTTCGAATACTAAAAAAGGCGACCAACCAATAATGAACCCACAAAAAATTACTCCATATTTTTTTATACTTTCAAATAACAAATTTTCTTTATTCAAAAATATTGTAATACCCAATGAGATTGCAACTATTGCTCCTAAAAACAATGCTAAATATTGCATTTGTATTCCCAAACCAAGCAGTATTCCAGTAAAAAGAAAATAACGTTTTTTGTTTTTTTCTATTCCTTTATATAGAAGATATAATGCAAAAAGAGAAACAAACGGAAGAGGATTAGGATTCCAAGATGATCTTGAATATACTAACACAACCGGAGAAATTGCATAAAGTGCTGCAGCGATAAGTCCACCTCTTATACCAATCCATTCTTTTCCAACGATATATACTAGATAAACAGTTAGAATTCCGATAATAGCAATAAACACTGCAGGACCAACAGGATCTAACTTAAAAAGCCACAAAAATGGCGTTATGAGGTAATAATAAATTGGACCATAAAAAAAATCAGCTGCAGATGATCGCGGTCCAAGAAGAGTAAAATTTCCTTCCAAAATATGCTTTACGATTAGAACATCTCTTCCTTCATCTCCTAAAAATGTCATGTAATCGGAAATTTTGTAAAGCCTTAAAGATGCCGCAAGCAAAACAATGCATGATAGAAGAATGTTATGAGGCGATGAAAAAAAACTTTTTATTTTTTGTTCCATAACCAGATAGATAAATTATTTTTTTCTCCAGATAATTTTGTTATAAATCGTGAAATTCCAGATAAGAAGAAAGAATGTCCCTACAAGAAAGTAAATCAAATAATAATCCTTTCCGATCAAATGAGTTCCCAAAAATATTGTTCCAGTCTGAATAAAAATAACTCCGAAAGAAGAAGTTGCATAAAATTGAATTAATTTTATGAAATAAGAAAAAATTGAATCTGACTTATGTTCCTTGAAAGTCCAAATGTTGTTGAAATTAAAATTTGAAAAAATAGCTAATGCAGCACCGACTAAATTTGCCTGCGCAGGATGCCAATGAAAATTTTCAACAAGCATTGCGAGCGTAATTGCATTTATGAGGAATCCAACCCCACCTACTACTAAAAACTTTACGAAATTTTTCGACTCCCTTAGTCGTAGCATTACAACAACATAAAATGAATCAAACAAATCTTTTTGACTAATTTTACTTGATCCTGCTTTTCTTTCATAAAAAATAATGGGAACTTCTTTAACTTTCGCTTTTAGCTTTACAACTTCAAATAAAATTTGAATCTTATAGGCATAATATTTTGATAGCAAATGGTCTAAATCAACTTTTTCAAGAAATTCAGTCTTGGTAAGTTTAAAACCTGAGGTCATATCGTGAATATCAAAAGTGAGTAAAACAACTCTAGCAAAAAGGCTTCCAAAAAAACTCATCAACTTCCTATGAATCCCCCATTCTTTTGGGATCTGTCCGCCTGGAATATACCTACTTCCTATAACGTAGTCATATCCCTCCTCCATAGCATTAACAAGATCGATAATTCCTTTTGGGTCATGTTGAAAGTCTGCATCGAATTCAACAATTGCCCCCGCATGCATTTCTTTCATCGCATACTGCATTGCACGCGCATAAGCGGCTCCCAACCCTTCTTTATTACCCATAAGTAATTCTAATTTTTTGTACTTTTTCATATAATCCCTCACCACCTCTGCAGTTCCATCTGGAGATTTATCATCGGCAACAAGAAGCCACATATCATGATTTTTAATCTGTGGGAAAATTTCATTTTCTAAATGAGGAATGAGTTTTTGGATATTTTCTTTTTCATTATATGTGGGTGAGATAACAACAATTTTCATAACTTAATTTTCTTTATAATACTCAATGAGTTTTTCCAAACCCTTTTCAAGCGGAACGGTAGGTTCCCAATCAAGAAGATTTTTTGCTTTAGTAATATCGGGCCGTCTTTTTACTGGATCATCTTCAGGAAGGGCCTCGCTATGAACAATTTCACTTTGTGAATGAGTCAATTCCTTTACAATCTGAGCATACTCAAGAACAGTATGCTCATCCGTTGATCCTAAATTTACTATCTCACCCTTCGTTTTTGGATAAAACATAAGCCTCATTAGACCCTCGACGAGATCGCTTACATAACAAAGTGATCTTGTTTGTCTCCCATCACCAAATATTGTTATTGGCTCATTTATTAATGCTTTAGTAATAAAAATTCCGATCATTCTCATATCTTCCTTTAAAAGACGAGGCCCATATGTATTAAAAATTCTTACTATTCTCGCATCTACATCTTTGTCGCGAATATAATAAGAAGTGATTGTCTCTCCAAATCTTTTAGCTTCATCATAGACAGATCTTGGACCAGTCGTAGAAACATTCCCACGGTATGATTCTACTTGTGGATGCACCAAGGGATCCCCGTATGCCTCAGATGTAGAAGCAAAAAGAAATTTAGCATTATTTTTTTGTGCAAGCTGCAACAAATTGAATGTTCCTTGAGTATTAACAAGCATTGTCTCAAGTGGCAAAGCGTGATAACTTACTTTACTATGATGATTTGGCGAGGCAGGAGATGCTAAATGAAAAATTGCATCAATTTTTCCAAGATCACCAAGGGGGTCAAGAATATTATGATTGAGAAACGTAAAAGAGGAATTCTGCAAGAAGGGCTCTATATTACTTCTAGATCCAGTAAGTAAATTATCTACGCAAATAACGCTATAACCATCATGCAATAGGCGCTCAGAAAGATGAGAACCTATAAAACCCGCTCCGCCAGCAACTAATACTTTTTGCATTATATTTTTATTGTATCAGGAAAATTGCTCAATGTTGAGATCCCTATGAGGCTATATTATATGATGATGTTTTTTTTCAAGCTCTATATCAGCTTCAACCATCATTCTAACCAATTCCTTAAATGAAGTCTTAGGACTCCAACCAAGTTTCTCTTTTGCTTTTGAGTAGTCACCAATAAGATAATCTACCTCAGCTGGACGAGTATGTGCAGGACTGTTTGCTAAAACATGTTTTTGCCAATCCTGAATACCGACCACCCTAAATGCTTCTTCGACAAATTCTTGCACGCTATGTGTTTCTCCTGTTGCAATGACATAGTCGTCTGGTTCATCTTGCTGAAGCATCAACCACATTGCTTCAACATAATCCTTTGAAAATCCCCAATCTCGCTTTGCATCTAAATTACCAAGTTCGACTTTATCTTGGAGTCCAAGAGAAATTTTTGCAACCGCGTTAGTAATCTTTCTCGTAACAAATTCTATACCACGGCGTGGAGATTCATGATTAAAGAGAATACCTGAGCATGCGAACATATCATAACTCTCACGATAATTTACCGTAATATAATGCCCATAGACTTTTGCAACTCCGTATGGGCTTCGAGGGTAAAACCTTGTGGTCTCTTTTTGCGGTGTTTCGGTAACTTTTCCAAACATCTCAGATGAAGATGCCTGATAAAACCTGATTTTCTTATTGTAGTGACGGATTGCCTCAAGGACTCTGGTCACTGCAATTCCTGTAAATTCCCCTGTAAGTACTGGTTGCTCCCATGAAGCTTTCACAAATGACTGTGCGCCTAAATTATAGACTTCATCTGCCTCTGAAACTCTAAGCGCATCCATGATTGAACCCTGGTCAAGAAGATCTCCTGAAAGCAAATGGATTTTATCCTGAATATCAGCAATGTTACCAATATTCGGCGTACTAAGACGTCTTACAAAACCAAAGACATCATACCCTTTCTCAAGTAATAGCTCCGCAAGATACGGTCCATCTTGTCCTGTTATCCCTGTAATAAGCGCTTTCTTTGCCATTTATTTAATCAATTCTATACAACTTTTCTGAAATAGTCTAGCGTATCTTTTAGTGTCGTTTCAAGAGATATTTCTGGCTTCCATCCAGTAAGATTTGATAACTTACTATTGTCACAAACAAGCTCTGGAATATCAATTGGCCTAAATAAATCCTGATCTTCTTCAATCTTGATCTCACGCTCAGACAACGAGAGTAGTATATTCAAAATTTCTTGAATTTGTGTTGATTTTCCGCTTCCCACATTATAAACATCACCTGATTCTCCTTTCTCCATGAGTAATATGTATGCACGAACGATATCCCTAACATCGCTAAAGTCTTTTTTTGCCGATAGATTTCCCACTTTAACAATTGGCTCTTTTCCTAATTTCTCTATTTCAGCAATCTGCTTTGCAAACATTGGAACAACAAATTTAGAAGCTTGTCTTGGTCCTACGTGATTGAATGGTCTCACACGAACTACATCAATGTTATAAGACAAAAAATACTGTAACGCGAGAAAATCCTGAGTTATTTTTGAGACAGCATACGGGTTAATGGGTCTAAATTGAGTCTGTTCATCAACGGGCAAATCTTCTTTCTCAACAATGCCATATACATCAGCGCTAGAAGTTACCAAAAGCCTTGTCTTACTCCCAAGCTCCCTTAAGCTCTCAAGTAAATATAGCTGCGATAGAGTATTGGTAAGAAGAGTTTTCTCAGGATCCTTCAAGCTGTCAGAAGGCGATGTCTGGGCTGCTAAATGATAGATTTGATCAGGCTTTACAGCATCAAGGAGATCAAAAACCTCTTTCTTTACTGTAAGATCGACCTTTTTAAGATGAAGTAGTCTTGCATTTTCTAATCGTGAAAGGCCTTCATCTGAAAAATAAGTGCCATAAATTTCTAGATTTTTTTGAGATAGGAGATTTTCTGAAAGATATTGGCCAACAAATCCCGTGACTCCTGTTATGAGAACTTTTTTCATCTCCCAACTCCTTGATAGGTAAATCCCAGCTCCTTCACCTGTTGAAGATCGAAGATATTTCTCCCATCAAGAATGTTGTGATTACTCATCTTTTCTTTCACCGCTGCAAGATCCATCTCTTTAAATTCATTCCACTCTGTTAACAACAAAAGCAAATCTGCGCCTTCAACTGCTTCTAGTGCTGATTCACAAAAAACAAGATTATTCACTTCACTCATCAATCCTTTCGCATTCTCCATAGAAACAGGATCATATGCTCTAATACTCGCACCTTGGTCAACAAGCTTAGGAATTATTGTCCTCGATGGGGCATCTCTCATATCGTCTGTATCTGGCTTAAACGCAAGACCCAAAACAGCAATAGTCTTTCCCTGAAGAGAGCCAAGCATAGCATTTGCCTTATCGACGATTCTTGTCATGGCAGTTTTATTAATTGCTTCAACTTCACGAAGAAGCGCAAAATCATAGTTGTTATTTTTAGCAATAGCAATAAGAGCCTTTACGTCTTTTGGAAAACAGCTTCCTCCATAACCAACACCAGCATAAAGAAACGCTTTGCCGATTCTCTTATCAAAGCCTATTGCCTCAAGAACTTGAGGACCATCTGCCTTAAGAGTCTCTGACAACTGGGCAATTGCATTTGCAAATGAAATTTTTGTAGCCAAAAATGCATTTGCTGCATACTTAATCATTTCTGCAGTCTCAACCGTAGTTAAAACTCTTTCTCCGCTGAGAGGCTCATGCAGTCTTACTAAAAGCTCCTCTGCTTTTTCGGAATCAGTTCCGATAACAACTCTGTCAGGATTTTGAGTATCACCAATTGCTTGTCCTTCTCGAAGAAATTCTGGAACTGATGCTATGTCAAACTGAGAATTTTTTGATTTAACTTTCTCAATAATTGAAGCAACTTCACGATTTGTTCCAACTGGAACTGTGCTTTTTGTTATGACAACACTATAATCACCCAGATGCTTTCCTATTTCTTCAGCGACCTGATAGACAACCGAGAGATCAGCCTCGCCATTCTCTTTTGGCGGAGTTCCAACTGCGATAAATATTACTTCTGACTCCGGAATTGATTGAGTGTAATCAAGGGTGAAATGAAGTCTGCCTGCATCAACATTTCTCTTAACAAGCTCTTCAAGGCCTGGTTCATAGATCGGAATGATTCCTTTCTTGAGATTTTCGATTTTTGATGGAGTGTGTCCGATAACCCATACTTTATTTCCCAAATCTGCAAATACAGCAGCTGTTACCAAACCCACATATCCATGTCCTACAAATGTAATTGTCATAGTTGTTTTTTAATCTCTTCAAGCCCCTGCGTAAAAGAACGCATCGTAACCCCTAATTTTGTTATTTTATCATTATTCATATGGAGATTGTAGGGCCTATTTGCTTTTCCTTCAAAGTATTCTTGTCTTGTTATTTTATCGATTAAATTAGCATCGCAGTTAAAAACTCTTGCTATCTCAAGTGCTGATTCATATGGAGAAAGCGACTGACTGCCAACTACATGAAAAATTCCCCTCTTATCTTCTTTTAGTAAGATACCAATTGCGTCAGCAATATCATCTATAAAAGTAGGGTTATATACATGATCAGTAATTGCCTTTATCGGCTGATTGTTTTGAAGTCTGCCTAAAATTGCCCGGAAAAAATCCTTTTTAGAATCAAATTTTGCACGGTATGGATAAGCTGGCCTAACAATTATATGGTCAATGCCTGACTCTTGGATAATTTTTTCTGCTTCAAATTTTGTATGTCCGTACCAATTAATTGGACTTGGAATATCGTCCTCATCGTATCCATTTTCTGGTGTATCATCCCCACTAAATACAAAATCAGTCGAGATGTAAATAAGCTTCTTCCCATCTCTTCTACAAGCATTTACCACTGTTCTTGCACCTTCTACATTAATTTTCCAAGCCTCTCCATCTTTACCATGCTCCCGATCAAGCTCACAAGCATCAACATCTGCCTTCGCAGCAAATAAGACTACCCAAGACGCCTGATTGTACTGAGAGAAACTCACTGAGTCTGGAATTTGAATATCAAAACCATTTTCCCGACTCAAACCAATCCATGAATATTGAGTCAAAAGTTCTTTTACACGAGATCCCACGAGACCAGAAATTCCTACGCCAATAATATTTTCTTGAATCATGCTGAAGTTGTCTGAAGTTTTTGATCACGGATTTTTAGATAATCATCATAGTTTTCAAGATAATCACTTCTATCAGGACTATAATTTGTTGAAGATAAAGCTAGTATTATGGCATCTGGAGAGATATCTCTAAACCCATGCCAGACATAGTTTGGGACATAGCACGCACTCGTAGGACCTATCATAGCAATCTCCTCTTTTCCTTGTCCTTTATCAATAATTATAGTTGCCGACCCTTGAACGAGAACGAATAATTCTTCTTCTATAAAATGGCAATGCTCACCTGAGGTTCCTATTTTTGACTTAGAAATAAAATATACCCGTTTTACTTCAAATGGAATATAGTCCTTAAGCTCGATCGGACTCATGGTAAAATTTGGAGAATCAATAGCTTTCAATGAGTAGAGAGCAAATGTATTTTTCATGAAGTATTATTCAGTTGCAGATTTTTGTTGTGTTTGAGATCTTTCAAGATTTTCCTGAAATGTGTTCATTTCATCTTTCTTTCTATTCCAAATATGCTCCACCCATTCTGTATTGCTTTTATACCACTCTATTGTCTCCCGCAAACCATTTTCGAATCTCTCTCTGGGGTAGTCAGGCTTCCAACCAAGACTCATAATTTTTGTAGCATCAATCGCATATCTTCGATCATGCCCAGGACGATCCTGAATATACTCAATTCTTTCCTCACCAAACCCCATGATGGAAAGTATCATTTTTGTAACTTCAATGTTACTTCGCTCGTTATCAGAGCCAATATTGTAAACTTCACCAACATTCCCCTTATGTAAAAGCAAATCCAAAGCCTTTCCATGATCAACGGCATGTATCCAATCTCGAACATTCAATCCATCCCCATAAACAGGAACTTTTTCCCCTTTAAGAAGTTTAAAAACAAAAAAGGGAATTAATTTTTCAGGAAACTGATAAGGGCCATAATTATTTGAACAATGAGTAACGATTACAGGAACTTTATGAGTAACCCAATATGCATTGCACATAAGATCTCCTCCTGCTTTCGCGGCAGCATATGGCATATTTGGCCAAATTGGAGTACTTTCTGTAAAAAGCCTATTTTCATCCAGACCCAACGAGCCATATACCTCATCTGTTGAAACATTGATAAACCTCTCAATTTCGTTAAATCTTACTGCATCCAAAACCATCTGGACTCCCAGAGTGTTCGTAAGAACAAACTCTTTGGTCCCTCCATGAATAGATCTATCCACGTGTGTTTCAGCTGCAAAATTGATGACGTGTGTAATCTTATGCTTCTTAATAACCTCATTTAACCTATCCAGATCGGTGATATCACCATGCTCAAAAACATAATGAGGATTACCTTCTTGCTCTTTAAGATTTTCTTTATTCCCAGCATACGTTAGCTTGTCATAATTGACAATTTGATAATCAGGATGAGCTGAAAGCATGTGTTTTACAAAATTTGTACCAATAAATCCAGCTCCACCACAAACAAGAAGATTCATTAAGCGTTCTCCTTTCTCTCTTTTTCAGACCGATCCTTATCAGCCATATAGTTGTTAATTCTTAATAAGCTATCAAAGGTTCCTGCATCCTCCCATACTCCACGAACAAAATCCACCTTAAGCTCTCCTCGCTCACGATAGCTATTGATTACATCAACAATCTCTATTTCTCCACGTCCTGAAGGCTGTACTGCTTTTGCAAATTTGGAAGCTCTATTATCTAGAATATAAAGCCCTACCATGGCAAAATCACTTTTTGGATGTTCAGGTTTTTCAACGATTGAAAGAACGTTGTGATTATCATCAAATTCAATCACTCCATATCGATTGGCATCAGGAACTTTCTTAGCAAAAACCATCGCTCCTTTATTAAAATTCTTTATAGACTCAGAAAAATCATCATCAAAAATATTGTCGCCCAGGATCATAGCCACATTATCATCACCAATAAAATTTTCTCCAACTATAAATGCATCAGCGAGGCCTCTTGGCTCTTCTTGTATTTCATAAGTAAATCTAACACCAAAATCCTTACCTGACCCAAGAAGGTTAAGGAAATGACCTGCATAATCAGGTGCAATAATAATAAGAATCTCTTTTATGCCAGCATTAATAAGCGTCTGAATTGGATAAAAAATCATTGGCTTATTATAAACAGGAAGAAGTTGTTTTGAAGTAATTTTTGTGAGCGGACGAAGCCTTGTTGCTCTACCGCCTGCGAGGACTATGCCTTTCATAAAGCTTATTGTAACAGAAAAAACATGATGGCGATACCAAGTATTGCCATCAAAACGTATTCTATCACAATTTTTGTATGAAAATCATGGTTATTTTTATGATGGACAATCCCCCATATTGCATAAAAAACTGCAGCAAAAATAACAAGGAGAATCTGACGCTCTCTATCTCCCTTTGATAAAAGAATTGTTGCTGCAAAACACCCCTCAACGACAAACAAAAATATGTAATAGAATCGATGCATGCTAATTTGTCTCATTAAATAACTCCTCCTTTTGTTATTAACAAAATAAGAAATAGAATCATGCCAAAGAAAATTATGTGATCAAGGTTATGAGAAAGTAGCCTCACAATACCTCTTCTTTGAACAAATATCATGTCAATAAGTAGTAACATGAGTATACCAACAATCACAATAAATGCTATATTTTTTTGGGCAGCTGGCTTATTGATGAGAGGATCATTTTTGTATGCTGCAACTTGAAAAGAAATGTTGGGAGTAAGACTAACAACCGGTGTTGGTGTAGGAGTAATAGGTCTTGTTGGTACTGGCGACGGAGATTGTCCAAGAGAAATTGGCTGCGACTGCACTGGAGCCTGAGGCACCAATTCTTGATTGGCAACCTCTGGGGTATTCTCTACTCTCCTGCCAAATTCTTCAACAACGAGTACAGTTTCCTCCCCCGTTAAGTTCCCCTCCTGAATAGCAAAGCCAACATCGCTGTAATTAGATGAAAGCATATTCTCCCTATGGCTTTGACTTTCCATCCAGGCATTTATTACATCATTTGAAGCAGTATAGCCTCGAGCTAAATTCTCGCCAGCGTAGAGGTATTCATATCCCGAACTTCGTATAAAAAACCATGGCGTTGTTCCATCTGGAGCTATGTGTGCCCAGTAATTTTTAGAGAGCATATCCGCAGCCTTTTTTTCTGCTGCTTGAGTGAGTGAACCATCTAGCACCAATGCTGGCAAACCAGCATCTTGTCTTTTTTGATTTGTGATCACAAGAAGCTCTTGTGGAGTAATAGAAAAACTTATCCCAAGGACGCTACTGTTATTTTTGGAAAATGATGAAAAAATAAAAGTAATACCAAAAATTAAAAGGATAAGGGTCAATAGACTTGAGTGGTGTAAAAGCTTTGCTCTGTTATTGTTGGTATGATGAGGCAACAATAAATGAATGAGGAAATTTTTCATAGCGACATATTCACTATGACAGCTCTTTTTAAAAAATTCAATGAATTTTATTCATAAATAGGCTCAATAATAGTTCCTACAGGATTTTCATTTATGGGTATACGTAAAATATAACTTAATGTATTTGCAATTGCTGCGCCCACTCTAAGCCCCGTATATGATCCTGGCCCTACAAAAAAAGAGATTTTTGTTATATCTTCCAAAGAAATACCATGCTCTTTAATACTACTTTCAATCAAGGGTAAAAGCATTTGCGATGTATGGTCTTGAGATTCTTTTGTATATTTGTGCCTTTTTCCATCAATATCCAAGAAGATCGTAATCCTTTCCGAAACTGAGGTGTCTATTCCAAGTATAATCATAGTGAAATATCAATCGCTCCTTTTCGTAGAATCTCCCATGGAATTCGAGTGCAATCAATTACTGTTGACTCCATCTTCTGCATGCAGGTACCTTTATAAACATAATCAACCAAATTTAGTAATTCTTTATCAAGATCCTTAAAACTGTAAGGAGTTGGATCTCCATGAAAGTTTGCTGATGTTCCTACAATAGGCACACCCAGGCCATTAATTATCTGAAGCGGAACGTGGTGATCTGGAGCTCTAAACCCCACCCCATCATTATAGCCCCTAATATAGGAGGATACATTTTTTGGATTTACAGACATCACTATAGTAAGTGCTCCTGGCCAATAACGATCTATTAATCTTTTTTCTATATCATCTTGGATTTTTCCGACGTATTTCTCGACCATCTCAGGGCTATTGACTAATACAGGAGGTGGTTTTTGGAGAGGTCTTTTACGAATTGCAAAAAGCTTTTGGAGTGCAATATCGTCATCAATCCTACATCCAATACCATAAGCAGTATCAGTCGGAAATACTATAATTCCACCTGTTCTTGCTATTCTTATTGCATCTAAAACACTGTTCCCTATCATATCTTTTCTAATGTAATTTCTCTTGTGTTTTCGTCTATAAAGCTAAAATATATATATTTTGCGTGTGGTAAAATTCCTTGATCGATTTTTTCAGGCCATTCAATAAATACTACTGCCTTTTTATCCTCTAATATCTCTTTAAGCTGATAGACAATGCTATTATCTTGTGCATCAATTCTGTAAAGATCAATGTGGTAGATGCGCTTGATGTCAAGATTGTTCAAAACTTTATACTCATGAATGATAAGAAATGTGGGAGAAGACGCATTTTGTATTTGAAATGCTTCAGCAACACCTTGAACGAAGGCTGTCTTTCCACTTCCAAGCTCTCCATGAAGAGCAATAACCTCTCCACCATGAAGATTTTTAGCTATGTCCTTACCGATTTTTTTTGTTTCAGATATATTCTGTGTTCGAATAGTATTTTTATTCATTTTTTGCTTTCATCTCTCTAAAATTTCGATATCCAAGTATACCACAAGTTATTATCAATATAAGACCACCTATGGATAGCACTATACTAAGAACATTGACTGAAGAGGCTTTCATGCTTTTCTCAGCCAAAACTTTAGTCTTAACTGTAGGCGACGGAGTAACACTACTATCTCTATGTGAGTCAAGAATTGGTGTTGGGAATTCACTCTCGTCTACTGAAGAATGCGTTTTCACACTCGCCAGAACCTCCTTTGACAAAGCAACTGTAGGTGTAGATGTCGGCAGCTTGGTGGGGGTAGGGGTTTTAGTAGGAGTTGGAATCTTTGTCGGCGTTGGAGTCTTTGTTGGTGTAGGAATATCGGTTGGAGCAAATGTCGGAGTCAAAACACTTGTTGGGGTAGGAGTTGGGGATGCACAAATACCTCCCCCACTATTTAATGAATTTTTTGTTGGATTTGAAAATGTTGTCCATCCATCCTGTCCATCTGGCAATCTTCCAAATGAAACATTTTCACCTGGGCTCTTTTCATAGTCATAACTATCAATGATAGCATCATCTTTTATTAACCTAACACCATCTGCTGAAGCAGTATTAAAATGAAAACTACCACTTGTAAAAGACAAGCACTCATGAGGATCTAATACGCCGCTCAAAATAATACTATGGTTGGCAGCATCCCCAACCGTCCAACCACTAATGTCTAAGCTGCTATCACCCTTATTGTAAAGTTCAACCCACTGAGAGCTACCTGCTGGCTCAATCTGAAATTCATTAATGATGATATCACCATCGCTTGCATACGCGTTAGCTATTGAAACTACAAAAAACAAGGATATAATCCATGAAAACAGATTCCAAAAGGGAAATTGCTTCATTACATACAGAATAGCAGAGAGCTTGTGGAGTTCAAGTGTGGATTATATAGAAATCCGATCAACATTTCGAATACTGCTAATAGAATATTTACTGCTAAATGAAATACCTTTCCCGTTAGGTGTAAAAGGGTCGTTCATGGTGTAATTTCCGTTTGATCCACCAGTTATAACAATAAAGTGGTCTGGGATAGGACCACTATCATAACTAATCCCAACGATCACAGGAAAAGTTGAACCATCTACTCCTGAGATTTTTTCGCTCTCTGAGTTACCTTGTGTAAAATAGACTGTTTGACGTGTTAATGTTGCACCATCTGCAGTAACTGTTTTATTAAGCCAACCTCGTTCATAGGAAGCAAAATTACTGTCGTTAGCATTAATTGTAGCTGGAGTAACGGACCTATGGCCATAATGCGTATAAACCATTGCAACCGATGTAACAAGACAGCCATCGCTTGCAAGCGTGTAACTTCCCATTGCCTGACTTCCCCAAGAGCTATCTCTCTGATTATAATAACATCCCCAATCATCACAGGAAGTTTGATTTCCCAACAAAGATGCTCCACCTTGACTTTCGGCAAATCTACTAAATCCAGCAAGCTGAGCACGAGCCTGTGCTAGCAGCCTCTGATAATTAGCTTCACTACCTTGTGTCTCATTCAGAAGTCTCTGTTTGACCTCTTTATCTTGATCAAGTTGCTTAGTATAATTTTCAAGCTGGGTCTGAAGAGCAAGAACCTGTTGTTTTTTGTCCTCAAAAATCTGCTTTTGATTTGAATAATCATTTTTAGCCTGAACTGTGTTATACATAAGTTTTTTATCGTGCTCCTGCACTATACGAATATAATTTGTCCTTGTTATAAAATCAGAAAAGCTTTGCGATGAAAGAAGAAGTTGCAATGGCTGTATTGTGCTAAGTTGATACCCTGCGGATATTCTTTCCAAAAGCGTTTTAGTAATTGTTGTTAATGATCCTTCTAAATTTGTAATTTTCTCAGATGCAGTTGAGATATCATCAGTTAATTGGCTAATTTGTCCCTTTGTATAATCAATCTTATACTCAGTAAGTTTAATTTGATTATCCATAACAGAAATCTGCGACGAGAGCGACTTCTCCTGTGACTGCAAATCAGATATCTTTGATTCAAGGTCATGAATTTTATTTGTTAAACCTCCGACGGCCTGGGAGTCATCAGGGGTCGGCGTCACATCAGTTGGAGTCGGAGTTTGAGCAAAAACTTCACCTGATGCAATAAAAATAGGAAAAAAAATGACTAAAAAAACGAAGTAGGTTTTTATCTTATTCATAATGATAAAAGGCTATTTGAGATAACGGAGAACTGCCATGAAGCTAGCCACAGCTCCGAGAAGAATGGCAAGACCAACCTCGATAGCCAACAATGCAAATAAAAACGTTGGTGTGAGAGTTACAAGGGGCACATCTTTCATAAATGATAAGAGAAATGGCTTAGTATACAAAACTAACCCAAATGTCAAAATCCATCCGGTGATTGCTCCAAAAAGACCATAGAATATCCCTTCCAGAAGAAATGGCCACCTAATATACCAACTTGTAGCACTAAGCAAGCGCATAATCTCTATCTCCTCACGTTTTTGAGAAATCTTAAATCCAATGATTGTAGTAATCACAAAAAAACAAACAACAGAGAAAACGATTACCAATGCTAGCCCTATTTTTCTTACTGCATCAGTCCATGAAATAAGTGAAGACACTACATCTTTAAGAAAAACAACATCAGACACATCGGAGGATTCTTTAATAATTTTTGCAATATCATCAAGATCTTCAATTTTGTATGTTGAAATCTCAAGCGACGGAGGCAAAACATCAGCATTTACAAGCTCAAGCAGGATAGGATTATCTTTGTTCCAATTACTGTATCTTTTAAATGCTTCTTCTTTGGAGACAAATTTTACACTCGAAACTTTACCCGATGACTTAAGAGACTCTGCTAGAGCATCGATGCTAGATTGCTGCGTTCCTTCTTTAAAAAAAGCAGTTACTTTTGGTGAAGACTCAAAATAAGAGATTATCTGAGATAAGCTCACGACAACAGTTGCAACTAAAGAAATAATAAAAAATGTCAAAAGTGTCATAAAAACAGCTGCCATCGATTGATAGGGAGATCTGCGCATGTGTTTCCACGTTGTCTTTGCTGTTTTCATTATTTCTCTACTCCTTTCTCATCTTCTTTTTCTGATTTATCAGATTTCTTCTCGTGTTTTTTATCATCAGTTGGTTTTTTCTTGTCCTTCACAATTTTTCCCTTCTCAAGCTCAATTGTTCTTTTATCAAGGCTATTTACCACATCAAGATTATGTGTTGCCATAATGACTGTTGTCCCCATCTGATTAATGTCTTGAAGAAGCTTCACAATTTCCCATGACGTTGTGTTATCCAAATTTCCTGTAGGCTCATCTGCTAGAAGGATCTGAGGGGAAAATACTAATGCCCTAGCAATAGCTGCTCTTTGAAGCTCTCCGCCTGAAAGTTGCACAGGGAATTTCTCAACATGTGCCTCAATCCCTACCTGACGAGCAATGTCTTTTGCCTTTCTTGCAGCCTCATTATGATCAACTCCAGCCATCTCCAGTGGTAACAAAATATTCTCAAAAATTGTTCTGTCCATGAGCATCTTAAGATCCTGAAATACTACACCTATTTGCTTTCGAAGCTGAGGAGTTTTTCCTGACGGGAGAGCTGTTACGTTAATATCATTGAGGAATATGGTTCCTTTTGTAGGAACCATATCTTTAATAAGTAGTCTCAGAAGTGTTGTTTTTCCTGATCCTGATGGGCCAACTAAAAAAACAAATTCTCCTTTTTCAACAGACAAAGTAACATCTGATAATGCTGATGCACCTGTACCGTATGTCTTGGTTACTTCAACTAAACGGATCATATTTTGACTTTTTTTGAGTCGAGCAGACAGACAAGCAAGGATAATCAGCCTTAAAGAACTTCGACCTTTCCTACATCCATGAGCCAGCCTGCATGCTGCCCTGACTGCGTTTGACCCCAGACTCTTACCTTTTTCCCAATCAATTGGGAAAGGTCGACGATTGAGGATGTTAAGTATACGTTTTGAGTATCACCTCCAGGTCTCTCTAAATGGAATGCTCCTTCACCCTCGATACCGCCCTTCTTGAGCAAGCCTTCTGCTTGGTCTGGAAACTCTTTTGTATTAGTTACACCGTATGAGGTACCTTTCGCAGAGGTTGTTTTTGGATTTCCTGATTGATGATTTGCATTCGTCATCTGAGTTAGTCCAAAACCTGTTCCAATGCCAAGTAAAGCAACAACAAAAAATATTCCAATATATTTCATATTATTTGGTTTTTGAATATTTTCCTCTTTGAATTCATGCATCAATGAGGATTTCTCATTTTTTTCTTCCATAAGCGAGTTTCATCCGAAAATATCTAAATCTTCTCGATCGCAAACCTATTCTAGTTAAGCATATTTCAAAGATTTTGACAACCTCCTAGACCATAGAAGCTAACTTAATTGTCGAAGTTCTTCTTCAATGAATTGATCAAGTTCACCATCTAAGACAGCGTCAGTATTGCCTGTCTCTACACCCGTTCTTAAATCTTTAACCATCTTATAGGGATGAAGAACATACGATCTAATTTGATTACCCCATCCCGGAGTAACATACCCCCCCTTAAGTCTTTGTTCCTCTTTTTTTCTCTCTTCCTCACGTAATTGCCACAATTTTGCACGAAGTAATTTCATGGCAAATTCTCTATTTTGATTCTGATGCCTTTCAACAGAAGCAGTCACTACAATACCAGTTGGCTTATGCTTGAGCCTGACAGCTGTTGAGACCTTGTTAACATTCTGACCACCATGTCCACCTGCTCTAAATGCATCAAACTCAATATCATCATCATTGATGTCTATGCCTTCAGCATGATCGACTTGAGGAAGAATCTCCACCATTGAAAAAGACGTCTGACGCAATTTATCAGCATTAAAAGGCGACTGTCGAACTAACCTATGCACTCCTGCTTCGTGTCTGAGAAAACCATAAACATATGATCCAGAAACAGCAAGGGTTATGCTTTTTATCCCTGCCTCATCCCCGGGAGTTTCATCAAGAATCTCATAGCCCCATCCTTTTTTCTCAAAACATCTCGTATACATACGATAAAGCATTTCTGCCCAGTCCATAGCCTCAGTCCCTCCTTGTCCGGAATGGATCGCAACAATTGCTCCTCCTTCATCATAAGGAGATGTGAAAAAAAGTAGCGTCTCCAGCTTGGATAAAAGTTTTTTTGCCTCCTCCAGCTCACCTTCTTCAACCCACATTTGGAGTAGTTCTATTTCTTCAATCTCTTTTTGAAGAGATGAGAGCTCCTTCATCTTTTCACCAGCGGTTTGATGATCTTGCCAAAAATGAGAATCTTCACTCTCTTTTTGCAAGTCATGAATTCTTTTTTTCTTTTGATCAATATTTACTTTATCAACCAATTTTTGTACACGTTGTTTTATGTCGTCCATATATTGTGCATTTTACGCTCACAAAAGCGATGAGGCAAGTGCAATTGAGGAAGCAGTCATGATAATAATGATAATTATTCCTCCAATATTTGAAAAAAGAGAGTTTGTATGATTTTTCATAATTTTTTTATTATTCGAAATGAGAAGGATAAGTAGTAGAAGTGGGGGAGCAGATATACCGTTTAATATTGCGGTGTAATAAAGAAGGGTAAATGGTTTGATTGACGTAAAATTAATAGCAAATCCCAGAAGTGTAGCTAAAGCAATAACCGCGTAAAACCCACGTGCTTTGGTAAATGATTTACTCAGTCCTGCATTCCACTTAAGAGCCTCAGAAATTGCATAAGACGCTGAGCCAGCAAGAATAGGAACAGCGAGAAATCCTGTACCTAAAATCCCAACAGCAAAAAGCAGAGAGGCAAAATCTCCTGCAATAGGCTTAAGAGCCAAAGCAGCTTGATCAGCAGTTTCGATATGAGTGATTCCATTAACATGAAGGGTTGAAGCTGCTGTGATGATAATAAAAAACATAACAAGATTTGAAAAAAGCATCCCAATGACTGTATCTAGTCTCATATTGGTAATATCTTTTTTTGAAATCCTCGGGATCCCTTTTCCCATAGCCTTAATTTTATGACTCTCAATTTCCTCCTCTACCTCCTCATCAGCTTCCCAGAAAAAAAGGTAGGGTGAAATAGTTGTTCCCAAAATAGCTACAATGTTCATGAGATACTCTTTTTGGAAAGATATAGTAGGAATAAACGTCGAAGTTGCAATCGCTCCCCAATCTTGTTTGACTACAAAAGTTGTTATGAAATAAGCAAAAAGTGAGAATGTTAAAAATTTTAAAAACCTGGCATAGACAGGATAAGAAACAAAAATTTCAAGAAGAATAGTTACAAGAGTAAGAATAACAAGCCAAAACAAAAAAGGGATTCCAAGCAACAACTGACCAGCGCTTGCCATCGCTCCAAGATTGGCACCAATATTAATTGTATTTGCAAAAAAAAGAATTCCAACAGCAATATAGAGAACTTTTTTTGAATAATGAGCTTTAATAACGCCAGCTAATCCATTTCCAGTTACAACCCCAATCCGTCCACACATCTCTTGAACAAGAGTCATAAAAGGGAAAGAGAAAAGTGCTGTCCATAATTGCGTATACCCAAAAATTGATCCTGTTTGAGCATAGGTAGCAATACCTGATGGATCATCATCTGATGACCCAGTAATAAATCCTGGACCAAGAATTTTGAGGAGTTTTTTTATTTTTTTCATTCCTATCAGATAATTACTTCAAGGGTATCTGATAACTCAAGGCCATGTCAACAAATTTACTTAAGAAAATCAAGCCTTGTATACTTATCCAAAAGCCTTCCTCCCTCTCTTTGAAGAAAATTTAAGTCACTAACAATTCTATTACTTCTTGAGGCAATTGATATAACATCCCGTACAGTAATAGTTAACACATCTTCTTTTAATGTACTGAACTGGTCTTTTGTATCTGATACTATTTCTTGAGAAAAATTTTCTTTTCTAATATCTTCAAGACGGTTATCATGAACTCCCTGAACGACTCTCTGGGGAATTGCTACAATCCTTCGAATAGGCTTGTTAAAGTAAGTAGCTATAATCAAAATAATGATAAATATAGGAATGGTAAAAAGATTTATCATAATTTTTCTTTTTTCATGATGATGCTGAAATGCCATAGTCTATATATTCTCCTTAATCTTAGCAACAATTGATGCAGAGTCTATTTTTGCATCTGCGAGAAGCTCCTGCGATGATCCAGATCTTGAAATATGATTGAGAGACAATTTTACAATCTTTGTTTCTGATCCAGTAAAAGCATTAAGAACAAAATCCCCAAATCCTCCATGGTCGAAATGATCCTCAACAGTAACAATTACATTCTTTATTGTCTGGCTTGATAATTTCTTTAATGTCCCATCGTCGAAAGGCTTAATACTATAACAATCAACAACTTTTACGTGTATTCCTTCTTTTTCAAGATTGTAATATGCCTTAAGCGCCTCATGAACAGCAATACCTGTTGCTGCGATAACCAAGTGATCGTCAGGGTTAGATTTTATTACTTTTGATCCTCCAACTTGAAAAGACTCTGAATTCTCATAAAGGATTGGTGTCTTTGACCGCAATGCTCTAATATATCTGATTCCTCTAGAATTACATAGGAGAGATGTGATAGCATTCCCTGCTACCGCATCTGATGGCTGCATAATAATACTTTCAGGAATTGTCCCAAAAAGTGAAATGTCTTCAAGCCCCATTTGCGATGGGCCATCCTCTCCAATCTCTACTCCTACATGAGTTCCCACGAAAAGAATTGATGCATGAGAAAGTGCAGCCATGCGAATTTGATCTGCAGCTCGAGTTAAAAAAGCCGCAAATGTTGCTACGACTGGATGATATGATAGCCTTGAAAGACCAATAGCGACACTTACCATATTTTGCTCTGCTATAAAACATTGGATAAATTGTTCCCTATTGTTGTTCTTTATTAAAGAAGTATAGGTTGAATTATTAACATCTCCATCCAGAACGATGATAGAATTATTTGCTTGCACCTTTTCTAATAACGAACTTCCTACTGCTTCTCTCGTTGCAACTTCTATATTTTTTGCATAAGAAATAGCAGATGGCGGATTAACAAATATTTTACGCTCAACATCAGCAGTCATTGGCTTTTTCAAATTGAAAGAATACAGCTTGTCATCTCCACCCAACTCTACAAGCGCGTCATGCAACTGGTCTCTAGTAAGCGCTTTTCCATGCCAGTTGTCTTTATTCTCAAGAAAAGAAACGCCTTTTCCTTTTATTGTTTTTGCAAGAATCACCTTAGGCTTGCTTGATTTTGATTCCCTAATACCGTGAAACACATTCGTTATTTCTGAAAAATCATGTCCGTTGATAGAGTATGTATCAAAACCAAATGATTGAAACCTTTTTTCATACTCAATGATATCGTGACCAAGCATTGTCTCCTGACTCTGTCCAAGTCGATTTATATCAACAATCGCCACGATATTGTGTAATTGGTAATAAGAGGAGAAATTCGCCGCTTCCCAAACTTGTCCCTCAGCCAATTCTCCATCTCCTAAAAGAACGTAAATAAATGGGATAGTTTGAAGATGAAATTTCTTTAATCCTATTGAAAGACCTGCAGCAACCGAAAGACCCTGACCAAGCGAACCTGTCGCAGCATCTGAGTAGGGAAAATGTCTTGTCGGATGCCCCTCAAGATTGCTTCTAAATTTCCGCAGACTCTTGAGCTCCTCTAAGGGAATACCGCCACTCATAGCAAAAAGACTATAGTAAAGAGGCGATGCATGACCTTTTGAAAATACAAGTCGATCATTTCCTGTTGAGGATGGATTGTCTAAATCATATGAAAAATAAGCGTCAAAAAGTACTGTCATTAGATCAACTGAAGATAGACTCGACGTTACATGTCCAGATCCCGCCTCCGTAGTTGACGTAAGTATAAGTTTTCTAAGAAAGGTTGCCTTCTCTTTCCATTCATTAAAGTTAGTCATGATAAATGAAGCACTAGTTAGACTGAGTTGATAGGTTTTTGTTCAATAAATGCATGGATATTTTCTACCGTAACTTCCAAAATTCTCTGAAGAGCTTCATTGCTGTTAAAAGCATTATGTGGAGTTACAAGAACATTTTCTTTTGTAACGAGTACGTGATTAAGAAGAGATGTTTTTAAATCACACTCTTTTAAAAATTGCTCTGTAAGGAGTTGTCTTTCCTCTTTAATAAAACACTCCTCTTCCAAAACATCTATACCTGCTGCCTGGACTATCCCTTGCTCAAGCGCCATTAAAAGTGCTTCTGTTTCTATAATACCTCCACGTGCTGTGTTGAGTATGACTACGCCTTTTTTAAGTTTTGTTATATTTTCTTTATTTAACATGTGTTTTGTTTGCTCATTTAAAGGCACATGAAACGTGATAATATCAGAAACCCTCATGAGATGATCTAGATCAACATACATAAACCCATGCTTGAGAGCTAACTCCATTTGGTGATGCTTGGAATAAACAAGCACATCCATTCCAAAAGCTCCGGCAATCTTTATCACCGCCTGTCCAATATGTCCAGCGCCAATCACTCCGATTGTTTTCTTATAAAGATCAAATCCACGAAGTCCATCAAGAGTAAAATCACTTTTTCTTGCGCGCTCAATAGATGGAATCAGCTTCCTAGAAATCGCTAAAAGAAGAGAAAAGGTATGTTCAGCTACAGTCTGTGTGCCATATTCTGGAACATTTGTTACCACAATATTTTTTTCTTTACAAACATCGACATCTAGATGATCAAAGCCTGTGGATCTCGTAACAAGCATTTTAAGCTTTGGCATTTTTTCAAGTAATTCTTTATCGATTTTGGAATAAATAAAGATTGATAATACCTCAATTTCAGAAATATCAGGAGAATCTACTGTAATTGGATCTGTAGAAAAAAATAAATCATTTCCTTCAAGTTTTTTTTCTAAAAAGGGCTTTTCCCATTCTTCAATCTCAAAAAATGCAAGCTTCATATATTCAGAATACCATACAGGATCAAACTTGTCATATGAGGCCGTTAGGAGAGCTCAAGACTTCGCCATAAATATCTACACGCTATTGTTCTATAAGGTTTCCATTTTTGAGCTATTTTTTCAGCTTCTTCTTGCGTAGGCTCGTGACGTAATTTATATGCCTTTTCAATAGCTCGGCGAAGTCCCAAATCCCCATAAGAAAATACGTCAGGTCGGTCCATCGCAAACATCAGAAACATCTCAGCAGTCCATCGACCGATTCCCTTTACCTTTACTAATTCTGTAATTATCTCTTCATCTGTCATGATTTCAAATTGCTCAAAAAGAATTCCACTCTCCATAGTCTTTTTTGCTAGATCTTTTATATATGAAACTTTCTGCCATGAAATACCTGCATCTCGAATTTTTTGGTCATCAATCTTCCAAACCTCCTCAGGGATAACTCTTTTGCCGGGTAAAAGCGCCAAAAAACGGCTCCAAATAGTATCGGCCGCCTTAACAGAAAGTTGTTGCGAAACTATTGATTCTAAAAGTGCTTCAAAATAATTTGTTGCTTTATGCTTTTCAATAGGTGGTACTTTCTTGATAATTTGACCAAGAATTGGATCATTTTTACTTAAAAATCTTAACTCTTTATCCATGAAAATAGTTATAGCACAACCAATTCAAAATCGATACTGTGCTATAATAAAAATATGGACTTTAAAACGCTTCAGGAAAATATTAAAACTCTTGATAAAGAAAGGCCGGTTATCTACCGCCTCAACACACAAGTCGAGAAAGAAATTCTCACAAAAACAATAAAGCTTAACGAAGAAGTTGGCGAATTATGCAACGACACTCTTTCTGTGTTGAAGTTGCAAAGAAAATCAAAGTTAGAAAAATTTGATAAGCGAAATTTTTATGAAGAATTTGCAGATGTTATTATTACAACAGTCCAACTGGCAAATGCTGCAGGTGTCGATCTAGAGCGTGCAATTAACGATAAACTAACAAAAATTAACCAAAGGTACCACAAAGACCACTAACCTCATGAAAGTTGGAGCGCATCTCTCGATCGCAGGAGGATTTCATTATTCCTTAGATAAGATAAACGAAATTGGCGGTAACTGTTTGCAAATTTTTTCTCAATCTCCACGAAATTGGGGCACTCCTGAAATAAACGAGGAGCAGCTAGCAATTTTTAAGAAAAAACGAAATGATTATCGCATTGATCCTATTTATTTTCATGCTTCATATTTGGTTAATCTTGCTGACTCAGAAAATATAGGCAAGAAGTCAGTAATCTATTTGATACAAGAGCTAGCACTAGCCAACAAAATGAATATTATGGGAACAATTATCCATCTTGGATCTTTTCGATCAAAAGATAAACCAACGATCAAACAATACGATATTCTTTTTTCTCATATTCAGGAAATACTTGATCATTCTCCAGAAAATACGCTATGTATTATTGAAAATGCAGGAAATAAAAAAATTTGCTGTAGCTTAGAAGAGCTAGGTTTTATTGTTAAAATGCTCAATTACAAAAGAGTGGAAGTATGTCTTGATACGTGCCACCTCTGGGCTGCAGGCTATGATTTATCAACGCCAGAATTATTTCAAAGATACTTCGATAGTTTTGACAAATATGTTGGCCTTGATACATTAGAATTGTTTCAGGTTAATGATAGTAAAGACGATCTTGGGTCTTATAGAGATCGACATGAAAATCTGGGAGAAGGAAACATTCCTCAAAATGAGTTTAGGCTATTAACAACAAATCCTATTACGAAGGATAAGCCCATGATTCTTGAAGTTCCAGGTTTTGATAAAAAAGGTCCAGACCAAAAAAATATTGCAACAATGAAAATGTATGCAGAAAATAACCTCACTAAATAGGTGCTGTAGCTATATACTCAATCATCCTCATTCGCTGCATATGTCTTTCATCCTCAATAAGCCTTTCATAAAACGCTTTCACTTCATGATATCTTTCCTGATTCTCTTTATCGTTTTTAACAAAACCTGCCCGAACAACACCTGGATAATAAGGTGAATATGAAATTGAGACGAATGAACACGTTTCCACTTCTTTAATTGGCTGTCCCTGACTATCAAAGATGGTACCACCATTCTCATCATGCTTAACGCTCCATGAAGTTTCTGATGAAACTCTTTCTCCAATATTATTTTTATAATGTTCTCCGAGTAAATAAATTCTAGCTAATAGATATCTATTTCCAATTGCATCAACATCTTGATAAAAAAGTCTGTCTGCGCTTGGAAGAATTGTTACTGGATATGGGTACCCTTGAAAGTCGTGAACTCCAGGCTCAATTTTACCAAACATTAATGCAAGCAACTCCTTTTCGGTGGGTTGATGATCTAGGACTGATGATCCATCAGGAAGCCTCCCGCCAAAAAATCTGATATCGTGTCCGTACTTGTTCCCTAAAACGGTCACTAACCTTTCACTATTTCGTACTTGCTTAGCATCAGCCTTGGAGATCTCATCACTCATGTATTATTCTGAAGACTACTTTTCTTCACCTGTAATAACCTGGATATCATTCGTAGCAGTAGAATCTACTTTTGAGGTCACTGTAGAAAATGTTTTAAGCAATAACTCTTTTATTTCATTTTGTTGATCCATTGAAACCTTTGATGAAAAAACGATTTCTGTTTTTTCATACTCGTTTGAATCAGCGTTTTCTGTTGAGATATTCTCATAGTCGATAGCTGAAAGAAGATCTCTTACTCTCCCTGCTTGTCCTGCAGTGCCAGTCCCATTCATTACGATCACAGTTAACTCAGACTTTTTGACCTCTTCAACTTTTGTTGGTACTGGTGTTGAGGTAGGAAGTGCAGAATCTTCTGTAACTTTTGGAACACTACTTAGATGACGATATTGTATATACAACAACCCTCCCATAAGTGATGTTAAAACTATGAGAAAACCTAAAACTACAAGAAGGCGTGAGACATTCCATGCTGTTATTTTCCCATAGGATCCTTTTGTATTAGATTCAGCAGGAAGGGCATCATCTGGTGCATTACCAGACTCTTTAGTAGGCACGTCTTCAGTGGGGGCAACAGGAACAACCTCTAAAAAATCTCCTATTGCATAGAGTTTTTTCTCAGTAAGAATAGTTTTTACTTCAGACTCGTTGAGCTCATTTGCATAATCTTCATCACTAAATAGAGTCAGTGGTAATACTGCTCGAAGTTCAATACCAATCTCTTCACATCCCTGCGTCAAAGCCTGTAGATAAAGCCTATGAGTTGCCAAAAGATAGGTCTTTGTTGGCGTTGAAATTGTCTTCTCAGATGCAAACTCTTTTGGAAAAGGTAACGTTGACTTAAGTGCATCTTGAGCAAGAGTAACTTCTTCTTTTTTTGTTACAAAACTTTGAAATAAAATTCCAGAACCCAATACAACAACGGCTGGTGATATCTTTTTTACAAGAGGAGTAAGTTCCTTTATGAGAAATGCTGTGAACGCTTCAAGATCGGATACATGATTTTCTTCTAAGAGCTCAGGTGGAAAAGTAATCGATTTGATTACTGACTTTTCAGTTTGGACAAATAGATTCTTGTCTGTAAGGTATAGAACTGTTTTTACTGACTTTGCCATTTATGCTACTCCTTTAATATCTTCATGCAACTCTTTTGTTAGCTCCTCAGCAGCCTTTTGAATTTTATCCTCAATTCCATCTATTTTACTTTTTAAGAATTTCCACACTTCATCATGATCATCCCTAGCAAGAGCATCAAGAAAAAGATTCTTATCTGCTTGAGATAATTCAGATAGGATTGCATCTAGTATAGCATGATGAAGACTTGAGTCCATGAGTGCAATAAGACTTTCCTTTTCTTCTTCTGCAAGGCCTAATTCATGAAGCTTTATCACAACCGATTCTGTTTTGACAATATGACTATAAAATTGTTTTTTCATATCTTTTATTATATCTCAATAGGACCAAGAGGTATGCTATCATTTGGATCATCTATAAAGAAATAAAGCACTGGACCTCTTTGTTTACCATCAACCCTCTCAAGATATGACATTACCTCAGGTGAGCCTCCCAAATGCTTTCCGGTCCACACGGCAGGACCAGCATCGCCTATTACAACAACCATTGCTTTTCCGTTTTGCGGATTCACTACGAGCATTTTGCGGAATTTAAAAAACTCAGAAAATTCTCTCACATGCTCACTATACCCTGAAGCAAGAAAAGTCTGTACGGCGATATAATACTTTTCACGATCAATATCTTTTTGTGTTAATTCAGATTGGGAATAAGTAAAATACCCCCAAGCCCCTCTACCTGGAGCCATACCAGACCTTGCGTATTTTGATGCTTCATCCAGAGAGGAAAAATGTGTGCCAATTGTATCGCCCGGATACCTCATAAGATGCTGTTCAGCACCTATCAAACCATAACTTCTGTTTAGTCTTTTTCCATCAATCTCAGCCTTAATGGGTAGCTTAAAATGACCTGACAAGAGGTCTGCAATCTTTCCCTCCTCAGTTGAGGTGAGAGGACGAACCTCTGCTGGCAAAAGAGACTGAAGGTCCGTCAACAAAAATGTTTGATTTGGTAAATGCAATGCACCTTCTTCCTTCTGTGCAGAAGCTGTAGTAGGAAGTGAGTTAGTAAGCGGTGGAGCAAGAAGAAGTAAACCTCCTAAAGATCCAGCAGCGATATGATGCTTTCCAGGAACATTTTTAGCTATCCAATCTATTGACTCCTTATGTTTTAAAAATAATTTTTCCTTGAGACTTGCATGCCTTTCGCTCCATTTAGCATGAAGTTTTTGATAAGAAGATTTTTGCTGGGGAGGTCCCTTAGAAAAAAACCGCATAGCCTTATGGTTACATTTTTAACAGAATTCGTCAAATCAATAAATATTGGATAAAGCTATTTTTTCGATTTTTTTATAATGTGTTTCCCAAGAACCAAAACATCAATACCGCTTTTTATGAATGTTTTGTACGCATCTTCATACGTATTTACAATCGGTTCGCCTTTGAGGTTAAATGATGTATTCAACAGAACAGGCACACCAGTTTTTAACCCAAACTCATGGATGAGTCTATGATAGAGAGGGTTAGTTTCTTTATCGACAAGCTGAGGCCTCGCTGTTCCATCAACATGAGTTACAGCACCTAACTTGTCTCTTTTTTTCTTAGCAACAGGAACAACAAGCTGCATAAATCGTAAAGGCAACTGATTTTTATATGGTCCCAAGTCAAAAAACTCATCAGCTCGTTCTTCGATAACTGATGGGGCAAAAGGCCTAAAAGCCTCCCTAAATTTTATTTTTGTATTAACAATATCTCTCATATATGAAAAACGAGGATCTGCAAGAATACTCCTATGGCCAAGAGCTCTTGGACCCCACTCTGCCTGCGACTGTACCCATCCAACGACTTTACCTCTCGAAAGAACATCTACTGTCTGATCTATTAAATCTTTGTCATTTTTTGACTTTACAAATGAGATCTTTTTCGTTAACAGAAATTTTTCAATTTCATTATTATCATTTGATGTCCCAAAATAAACCCTATCCATCATATAACTTCTGTTATTTCCCAAAACGTGATGGTAAATATATAATCCTGCCCCTATCGCCCCTCCTGAGTCACCGGCTGATGGTTGAATATAAAGATTTTTAAATTTTGTTTTCTTTAAAATTAGCCAATTAGCTTTACTGTTGAGAGCAACGCCTCCAGCAAAACAAATATTTGGAGTTGTAGTTTTGCTATATATATAATCAACAATTTTTAAGAGCATATCTTCAAAAACACTCTGAATACTCGCTGCTATATCAGCATAGTATTCAATAACTTTATCAGGCATAACATTTCTATCGCCAAAAACTTCTTTAAATTTTTTTGTATATACCCCTGTTAAGTCATATTGATAAGAAAAGTACTCCCTCTTAAGTGAAAAACTTCCATCCTTTTTTACATCTATAAGATTCGAAATCTCTTTCTTATACTTAGCTTTTCCATAAGGTGCTAGGCCCATTAATTTATATTCCCCTTCATTTGCCTCATAGCCTGCAAAAACGGTGAATGCACTATATAAAAGACCGAGTGAATTTGGAAATTTTATTTCCTCTTTAAGATCTAATCTATTTCCCTTTGCTATCCCCCAACTTGTTGTAGTCCATTCTCCAACAGCATCAATGCTCAAGACTGCAGATTCTTTAAATGGAGAACAATAAAAACTGCTTGCTGCATGTGACAAATGATGTTCAGAAAAAAGAAGTTTCTGAGACGGAATTTTTAGCTCAGAAATTATATGACTTTTAACCCAAAGTTTGTCAAAAAACCATTCTTTCATCGACTCCCTAAAGAGAGACAATGATTTTGGAGCATAATAAAGACTAGTTAATAAAATTCTTTCAAACTTTATAAATGGTTTTTCGTAAAAAACAACAAAGTCAAGATCTTTACTTGTTATCCCTTCCTTTTCTAGGCAAAACTGTATAGCTTTTTTTGGAAAAGACGAATCATGCTTAATGCGAGAAAATCTTTCTTCATCTGAACATGCTACAACTATCCCATCTTTTATCAAAGCGGCTGCACTATCATGGTAATAACAAGAAATTCCTAATATATACACTACTGTAACCTCGCCCAAGTAATATCATGTACAGTTTTTTTTCTTTTTACCCAATATATTCTGACATTTTGTTCTTTGAACGAATTATTCTTTGACAATTTTCTAAAAAGTAAAGAAAGCGGACATAGAACAATAAAAAAAATAAGAAAAAGAATAACATCTGCTTGAAATCCAGCAATTTTTTTAGCAATTTTTTTCCATTGTCTATATGTTTTCATATTAAAAAAGTGGGTAGATAAATGGAGCTAAGCCAGTTGCTCCACCAAAAGATATGACTGTCATAATAATGAGAATTAAAACAATAAGTGGTACAAGCCACCAGAGTTTCCTTCTAAGGAGAAACCCGAATAACTCTACAACAACCTTGAGTTTTGTGTATAAAGATGAAACAAAAACTTTCATAATTGCCAAGGCAATATATTATTCTCAGTTAAAAAACCGAAAATAATATCAGCGACTTTTTCGTTACCTTTTTTTGTGAAATGCACATCATCTACAAAATATGTACTTGTTTTTGGAATGTGTGATTCTATATCAACAAACGATACCCCATACTCCTTTGATATTTTTTCAGAAACAGCATTAAAACTCTCTATTCCAGCAACTAAAGACGCATTATCGGGATAAAGATGTTTTTTTTCTCCACACGCAGATCCAACAATCCAATTCTTACTGTTTGGTAAATCTGTTCTATATAGGTATGGTTGACTTGCTAAAACAAGCTTAATCCCATCCATCTGAACTATCTTAGTAAAATATGTCATATTTCTCTCAAACGAGCGTATACTGGGAAAATCCTTTATGGTAATATACTTTGGTTTATCAGCATTTATTTTTATGTCACTTATATAATTTCTTATGTCCGAATAAAGAATAGTGCTAAAAAGATTAGTTGCAATATCAACTCCTTGTATATTAACCGAAATAACAGGCTTAGGATCATAATATGACCTTACGAGTGGCCATACTACACCAAGATAATGAGAATAATCATCTCTATACGAACCAATAGTTGCAATAGTATCACAAGAATAATACATATCGTTAATCCCTTGCCATAGAATAATCATATCGGGGTCGAAGTCTCTTACATGAAATAGATATTGAATAAGAGAATGTTCGCTAGTATAACCAGAATTTCCTGCATTAATAACCTGGATTTTTTTATCTTTATATTTTTGTTGTATTTTTTTTTCAAGAAGTCTCACAAGATTTTGCTCGTAAGAGACAGTAGCATTTTCAACAGTTGACCCACCCATTACAAAAATTCTATAGGTGTCTGAAGATTTTTCTTTTGTAATCTCATCATATCGAAAACTCTCTGAATTTATATGTAATTCTTGATTGTCAGTATTATTATCAGGCAACAATTTACTCTGAAGAAACGGGTGAAAATTCTTCATTCCAAGAGAGTATGGAAACGCCTTCTCTTTATGGTTAATTGCATTAAATATGAAAGACTTACTAATAAGAAAAAATGAACATGAAATAAACAGTAAGAGAAGAATTTTCCGTTGGGGAGTTACTGTAATTTTTTTTGTCTTAAGTTTTAGTTTTGAAACAGTAAAACAATACTTAAAAATTGCAATAAGAAAAGGGAAAAGAAAAACAAATATCAGAAGACCTAATGCGTATTTGAAACTATATTTTCCAAGCACCTCCTGCTTGAGAGATGTATGCAAAAGAAATCCAAAAAATAGATAAATATAGACAGATATAAATACAACAAAAAATATTTTTTTCTTATAGTCCATCAAGGCATGTAAATATTTCGTTATTATACGTAATAGATGAAAAATTTCAAAGATCGATAATTCCCTTTATTGTTATTTTATAAAAGACATGTTATAAGGCTAACATGATAGAAGCATTAAAATCGACAACTGATCACTCACCTTCCTCAATTAAAGAAAAAGGGCTATTTGAACAATTCGATGGCGTATATGCCTTTATGAAGCAAGTATATCCTGCATATAGCAGAATGCGTTTTCGTGGATCTCCCTATATGACAGAACCAATTCCAGACCTTATATTCGAAGGACAAGAATCTATCGCAGATCATATGTGGGCTAGTATGCTTATGTGGGAAGCAACTCATCCAATTATGCCATCATTAGTGCAAACACTTAACCCAGATCTTATTTCCCAATTTATTCTGACCCATGACATAGGTGAAATTGCCAATGGAGATGTCTCGGCTGTATTACAACTCAATGGACATGGAATTAATAGAGCAGAACATGAATTAGAAAGTTTTTATGATTTAACTTCTCTTCTGCCACAACCCTCGCAGGATCGATTTAATAAAATTCATCTTCATTACGAAAACGAAAAAAACGATCCTCAAACACTTGATAAAAATGTCTTAATGGCAAAGATCATGGACATGATTCAGGGTGGACATTTCGTATTAGCTCATAGCACCAATTTGTCAACTATGCCTGATATTCAAATAAATATCGTCACAACAAAATTATTACCTTATGTAGATAGATTGATTCAGGTGTTAAAAGATGAAGGTCAGCTTGAAGCAATATCAGAAATGAGAACCCTTATCAAACACCATCTGTTCCAGCTTCAAAAGCTTGGAATCAACGTTGAATTCTAAATTAATTGGGATAATGGCACTTTTTTGCCCTTCGATCAACCACGCGAGGACTTCACGTTGCTAATTTGGATAATGGCAACGCTTGTATTTTTTGCCGCTTCCACACCAGCAAGGGTCATTGCGACCAATTTTTTTCCCTGAGCCTTCAGTTGACTGCGGAGCTTTTTGAGCAACCTTTGCTTTCTTTGTCTTTGCATCATCACTAATTTCACTTTCTGGAGTATTGGTAGTGATGCGACTAAGATCAACTGTAGCCTCAGGAACTGGTGCATCATGAACTTGAATTTTATAAATCCTATGAACAATTTGATCATCCAAGTTCCACATCAATTGTTCAAACATTGTATACGCTTCATTTTTATACTCAACTAGTGGATCTTTTTGAGCATAGCCTCTAAGGCCAATCCCTGATCGAAGGTTATCAATTGCGTCAAGATGGTCCATCCATAAATTATCAAGGACAGAAAGCATGACGAATCGCTCTACTTTCTTCATAACATCCTCACCCATCGCCCCTTTTCTTTTTTGATATACATCCTTTGCGATTGCTAAAAGAAATTCCTCTTTTTGCTCAATCGAGCCAAGCCTCTGTATCTGCTCAATAAGATGAGTCTGGGAATGGGCATCAAAAGGAACAATAGTTACATATTCATGGATAATTTTTTCATTTACATTTTCAACTTCTTCAAATGATGCAGTCTCATTTGAAGCAACAACAAGCGATGAGATAGCTCGTTGAGTCCTTTCTAAGATATCGTCTTCAAGACTTTCATTATTTTTTTCAGCATCCACGACTTTTCTTCTCAGGCTATAAACAATCTCTCTTTGTTTATTTAGTACATCATCATACTCTACTAAGTGCTTACGGATATCAAAATTAAATCCTTCTACTTTTACTTGTGCATTTTCAATAGCCTTTGAAACAAGCCCATGAGTTAGAGGAACGTCCTCAGGCATATTAAAACGAGTCATTAAATTTGCAATTCGGTCTCCACCAAAAAGTCTCATGATTTCATCATCAAGTGCTACAAAAAATTGTGATTTTCCAGGATCGCCTTGCCTACCTGCTCGACCTCTCAATTGATTATCAATTCGTCTTGATTCATGCCGCTCTGTACCAATAACATATAACCCCCCCAACTCTAATACTTCTTTATGTTCTTTTTCCCACTGCTTATTTCCTGAGGCTGCAGCCTGCCTTGCACCTCCCAAAATAATATCCACTCCACGACCTGCCATATTGGTAGCGACAGTAACTGCTCCTTTTTTACCAGCCTGGGCAATAATTTGTGCTTCTCTAAGATGATTTTTTGCATTGAGAACTTCATGTTTGATACCACGACGCTTTAAGAGTTCAGAGATAATCTCATTCTTATCAATTGAGGTTGTTCCTATAAGGACAGGCTGTCCTTTCTTATGAGCTTCCTCAATCTCTTTTACCACTGCGGTTATTTTTGCTCTCGTTGTTTTATAAACAACATCTGACAGATCTTCACGAATCACAGTATTATGCGTAGGAATCACCACAACATCTAACTTGTAAATTTTATTAAACTCCTCCGCCTCTGTGACTGCAGTCCCTGTCATCCCTGACAGTTTTTCATACATACGAAAGTAATTTTGGAGTGAGACAGTTGCTAGTGTCTTTGATTCTCGCTGAATTGGAACTCCTTCTTTTGCTTCAATTGCCTGGTGTAGTCCTTCTGACAAACGCCTACCTTCCATGAGACGACCCGTAAATTCATCAACAAGCACTACCTGCCCATCCTTGACAATATAATCTTTCTCTTTATGAAAAAGTGTTCGAGCTTTTAAAGAAGCCTCAATATGATAAACAGTGTCAAAATCTTGTTCATAAATGTTTGAGAGACCAAAAAGCTTCTCAATTTTCCCAATTCCATGATCTGTTAAATGAACTGTTCTCAATTTTTCATCAATCTGATAGTCGGTATCTGCACTTAGTTTTTCAACAAGCTTTGCATACTCATAATATTTAGCAGAAGGAGCATCATCAGGTGCAGAAATAATATGCGGGGTTCTCGCCTCATCAATAAGAACAGAGTCGACTTCATCAACAATGGCAAAATAAAAATCACGCTGAACGATTTGCTCAGAATTTCGAACCATATTGTCTCGAAGATAGTCAAATCCAAACTCAGAGTTGATACCATACAACACATCAGCTTGGTATGCCTCTTGACGTGTAATCGAGCGAAGATGTGCAATTCTTTCATCAACCTCTCCCTCTTTAGTAAAGTTATGATCATAGATAAATGACTGCTCACTAATAATTGACGACACAGTAACTCCTAAAAGATCAAAAATAGGACCCATCCATCCGCAATCACGACGAGCAAGATAGTCATTAACCGTAACAAGATGCACACTTCTTCCAGTAAGACTGTTAAGATACAATGCAGGAACTGCAGACATTGTTTTACCTTCTCCCGTTTTTTGTTCAGCGATTTTCCCCTCAGAAAGTGCCATTGCCGCCATAAGCTGAACATCATAATGCCGAAGTCCTAGTCTTCTCCTTGCAGCTTCACGAACGAGAGCAAATGCTTCTGGGAGAACAGACTGAAGAGATTCACCTTCTTGTATACGCTTCTTAAAATCCTGTGTTTTTTTGGGGAAATCAGTATCCTTTAATTTTTTGGTTTTTTCTTCTAAAGCATTTATTTCAGTAACAACAGAACGAAGTCTTTTTATTTCCTTATCATTGCTGTCAAAAAATCTTCTAAGAAGAGATGTCATAGAGCCTTCATTATAGCACACGAAGAGCTCTTTTGCTTGAGAAGTTAGCCTCAAAACCTTATGTTCTCGGAGTTATTTTGTCTTTACCAACATATGCTCTAAGAACCTCTGGAACAATAACTGATCCATCTTCTTGCTGATAATTTTCTAAGATAGCAACGATGGTTCGACCAATTGCAAAAGCTGTCCCGTTAAGAATAGATGCATATTCTGTCTTGTCTCCATTTCGGTATTTAATATTCAACCGACGTGACTGAAAATCAGTGACTGTCGAAACAGATGTCACCTCGCGATATTTTTTCTGAGAAGGTATCCACGCTTCAAGATCATATTTCCTAGCTGCAGGAAATCCGAGATCACCCGTGCACATCTTTACTACCTGATAGGGAATTTGAAGAGATTGGAACAATTTCTCCTCGATACTAAGCAGATACTCGTGCTCCTGATCATCTTTATCATGCTCAACAAAAGAAACCATCTCTATTTTGTCAAACTGATGCACTCTAATAATACCTTTTGTGTCTTTTCCATAAGAACCAGCCTCACGACGAAAAGCAGGAGAAAATCCCACATAACGCTTTGGTAAATCTTTACTTTGAAGAATTTCATCCTTGTGCATAGGCACAAGTGCATGCTCTGAGGTTCCAACCAGGTAAAGTGGATTTGAGGCTGGCTTATCAGGATCTATATCAACATTAAAATCAGAAACCAAATAGTAGTCCTCATTCCCCCCAGATTGCCAATAACCCAGCCCTTCAGTAATATCCTGCTTAATCAAAACAGGAGGAATAATAGGCGAAAAACCTTCTTTAATAAGAAAATTCATTGCGTGCTGAACAAGCGCAAACTCCAACAATACAGCTTCGTTTTTCAGATAAGCAAAACGTGCTCCTGAAACTTTTGCAGCCCGCTGCGTATCAATAATATCAAGGGATTCACCAAGAACTAAATGATCTTTAGGAGTGAATGAAAAATTTGTTGGCTCCTTGAACTTTCGGATAACATCATTGCCTGTTTCATCTTTGCCAACCTTAACATCTCTCTTTGCAGGATTAGGGATAAGAAGTAGCGCAGTTCTTAACTCTTCCTCAACCGCTGAAAGCGCATGCTCTTTTTGCTCCAAAAGTACTTTTATTTTTTTTCCTTCATCTATTACTGACTCTCTCTCATGGTCTGTCGCTTGAGAAACTGACTTTGCCAACCTATTCCTTTCTTCTCTGAGTGTTTGCACAGCAAGCGATAATTCTTTTTGCTTATCTGCGATTTCTATAATGTGTGAAACATTAATTGTAACGCCTTTATCTTTTGCAGCGTTTTCAATAAACTGCGGATTATCTCTGAGTAATTTGATGTCTATCATAATAACTACCAACCAATAGTGGGATTATATCGCTTTTATAAAAACGAATCAATGAAGATCTTATTTCTTAGGGGATGATTTTGCTTTTGGTTTGGATTTTGCTGTTTTTACAACCTTTTTTGAAGTCGATGCAGCTTTTTTAGAAACTACTGTTTTTTCAGTACTCACTGGTACTTTTGAAGTAACAACTTTCGAAAGAGACGACTTGAGTCTTGCAGCTTTATTTGGGTGAATAATATCAATTTTTGCTGCCTTATCAACTGCCTTAAAAGCAGCACTTATTGAATCTTTTGTAGGAGTCGCTTTAGCTTTTTTGACCATAGCTTTATAAAGCTCCTTAATTTTTCGGCGCTGTTTTTCTCGCTTATTATCTTGACGGAGTTTTTTCTTTGCGTGTTTAAGAATTGGCATGAACGTATTTTATCATGTAGACGCCTCAAACGCAACGATTCCCTACCTAATGACAATTAGGAAAAAACTGGCTACAATTATCTTCTATGACTGATATTTTCAAGAAAGGCATCACAGTTCTCCTAAAGCGCCAAAATAATATTCTCTCAGCTGCATATATCATCATGGCAACAGTTATTTTTTCACAACTCCTTGGCCTCTTTCGCAACAGACTTCTCGTTTCAATTTTTGGCGCATCAAGCACGCTTGGTGTATACAATTATTCTTCAATTCTCCCCGATACTATTTTCCAACTAGTTATTGCTGCGGCTTTTTCTTCTGCATTTATTCCTGTCTTTGCTGACTATCTTTCAAAAGGAAAAGATAAAGAAGGACACAATATGGCATCGACATTTTTGCTTCTCGGGATTATTGTCTTTAGCATTCTTTCACTTATTCTTGTTATATTTGCTCCATTCTTTCTTCAACTATTTAACTTAGGAGAAAATTTCACACCTGAACAAATGGGTCTTATGGCTAACATCATGAGGCTTTTAGTCATCGGCCAACTTCTTTTTATCATTGGAACTTTTTTCACAGCACTCCTTCAATCATATAATCATTTTTTTATTCCAGGATTTGCACAAGCACTCTATAACTTAGGGATCATCGCCGGGATCGTAATATTTCACTCTTTTTTTGGAATATACTCTGCCCCACTCGGAGCTATTCTAGGAGCAACAATTTTTATTGCTTTCCAGATCCCGTTAGCAAGAAAAATCGGTTTTCGATTTCGTCCTTCAACACTTCTTTATAGACATGAAGGTGTTAAAAAAATATTTCACCTTATGTGGCCAAGAACAATTCAGGTTGGCATACAACAAATAGGAACTATTGCAATCGCATCTATTATTTCCTTCATGGCAGACCCAGGACGTATGCATTTGCTTTTTGACTATGCAAAAACACTGATGTTTGCTCCTGTGTCTCTTATCGCATTTAGTATTTCTCAAGCTGCTTTCCCTGTCCTTGCAAGGGAAAAAAATGAATTAGAAGAATTCAAGGCAACATTTATTACCAGCTTTAATCAGATGCTGTACCTCATCCTTCCTGTTTCAGCGCTCATTCTTGTACTTCGTATCCCAATTGTTCGTCTTATCTACGGAGCAGATAAATTTGATTGGCCAGCAACCGTTCTCACAGGACAGACATTGGCATTTTTGTCAATTTCAATATTTGCTCAAGGACTCATCGTTCTTTTCTATCGCGCGTTTTATGCACTTCATAATACTTTCATTCCACTAATAACAAGTGCCGTCTCTACAATATTCCTTCTCGTTGTCGGATATGTGTTAGTCGTCAACAACCACATGGGGCTTCCTAGCATCGCTATCGGCTTTACTCTTGCAAATATTGCACAACTTATCTTACTTTTTTACTTTTTGGATAAAAAAACACGGGGATTTGATAAAAGGTCACTTATGATATCCCTCTCAAAATTTTTTATAGCAACTATTATGACAGGAGTCGCACTTTATATCCCAATCAAACTTCTCGACCAGTTAGTTTTTGACACGACTCGCACAATAAATCTTATTATTCTTACAGGCATCTCAAGTCTTGCGGGGCTTATCATCTATCTTTTTCTCACCTGGCTTCTTAAAATTAGGGAAGCACAAACCTACATCCATATTTGTCTGCAAATTGGCAACTGGAGAGAAATTCTCGGTAGAAGTGGCGAAGTTATTGATGCCAATAGAACCAATCCATAATGGAAGAAATCTCCTACATCACCAGTAACCCTCACAAAGCAGCCCATATGAGTAGACTCCTTAATAGCTCTTTTAGCCCTATCTCTCTTGCAATCCCTGAAATTCAATCACTTGATATTGACGAGGTCATTAGGGAAAAGGCAAAAGCAGCTTATGAAGTTGTCAAGAAACCTTTATTTGTTGACGATATTTCGCTTACAATTCATGCTTTAGGAAAATTACCGGGACCTTTTATCAAATTCTTTCTTAGTGAAATTGGAGCAGACAGTCTTTGCAGGATGATTAGCGATGAAAGAAGCGCACTTGGAGAGGCAGCGCTTGGATATCACGACGGTCAAAATATCCATATTTTTCATGGGCAGGTAAAAGGGAAAATTGCAGAAAAAGAAATGAGTGAAAATGGATTTGGTTGGGATAGAATTTTTATTCCTGAAGGGTTTTCCATAACAAGAGGGGAGATGTCCAGTGCTGATTATGATCTCACCTCTCCCAGGAGAATCGCTCTTGAAAAATTTAGATCATTGCTCAATAAAAAATCCGCTATCGCGGATCTATAAAATAGTTCGCCATTTATTGCCCCTATCTAGTAGTCCATTCCTCCCATTCCCGGCATACCGCCTGCTTGAGGCATTGCTGGCTTCTCCTCAGGAATGTCTGTCACAAGCGCTTCTGTTGTAAGAATCATTGTTGCAACTGATACAGCATTTTGCACTGCAGATCGAACAACTTTAAGTGGGTCAATAATTCCTTCTTTCATCATGTCGACAGGAATAGCAGTATCTGCTGACTCAAGCGTCATAACATTAAATCCAAGCCCAGTTGCAGCAGCTGTTCTTGCTTTTGCAATAAGCTGGCCTGCATCGAGTCCGGCATTCTGCATAAGCTTAACAAAAGGAGCCTCAAGTGCAGCCTTAACAATTTCAAATCCGAATATTTCATCCTTAGAAGCTTTAGAGTTGCCAAGATCTTTGATGTTCATCTTTGTTGCGATATCAAGAAGAGCTACTGATCCACCAGGTACAATTCCTTCCTCAAGAGCCGCCTTTGTAGCTGCCACTGCATCTATAACTCTCTCTTTGCGATCTTTCAATTCAACTTCTGTTGCTGCGCCAACATTAATTACTGCAACACCTCCCGATAATTTAGCAAGTCTTTCCTGTAATTTCTCTCTATCAAATTCTGAAGTTGTTTTTTCAATTGCCGTCTTAAGCTGTTTAACTCGAGCCTGAATCGCAACTTTATCGCCTTTTCCTCCAATTATGCGTGCGTTATCTTTGTCAGCCCAAACCTTATCAGCTCGACCACAATCTTCAAGAGTAACACTCTCTAATTTTCTACCTGTATCATCTGAGATAACTGTACCACCTGTAAGAGCTGCGATATCTGCAAGCATCTCTTTTCTTCTATCACCAAAACCAGGAGCTTTAATGGCTAACGTATTAAATGTTCCACGAAGTTTATTAAGAACAAGAGCCGCTAAGGCTTCACCATCAATGTCATCAGCAATGATAACAAGATTCTTACTGACTTTAACCATATTCTCAAGAAATGGAAGAAGATCGTTGATTGCAGAAATTTTCTTATCGGTAATAAGGATGTAAGGGGCCTCAATTTCCGCTTCCATTTTTTCTGCATTTGTCACAAAATAAGCTGAAACAAATCCTTTATCAAATTCCATACCTTCCTTGTAATCAATTTCCGTTGTAAGACTTCGGCCTTCCTCAACTGTTACGACGCCATCTTTTCCTACTTTACTTAAAGCTTCTGAAATAAGTTGTCCAAGCTGAGCATCAGCAGCAGAAATGGTCGCAACATTTGCGATATCAGACGTTTTGATGTCTTTTGCCATTTTTTTAAGCTCACCAACAACATGCTCTCCTGCCTTCTCAATACCTCTTCTCATCACCATTGGATTTGCGCCAGCGGTAATCATTTTAATTCCTTCATTTACAATTGACTGTGCAAGAACTGTTGCAGTCGTAGTGCCATCACCAGCAACATCTGCTGTTTTGGAAGCAGCTTCTTTGACGAGTTGTGCACCCATATTTTTAAATGGATCTTTTAATTCAATCTCCTTAGCAACACTTACGCCATCATGAACTACGCTTGGAGCTCCCCATTTTTTATCAAGAGCGACATTTCGTCCTTTTGGTCCAAGAGTTGTCGCGACTGCATTTGCTAACTCGTTAACTCCTTCTTGAAGGAGTTGTCGTGCTTCTGTACTATATTTAATTTGCTTTGCCATATGTTTTTTATTTTATAATTGCTAATATATCTTTTTGCTCAACCATTACCCATTCTTCACCATTTACTTTTATCTCATTCCCTCCCCATTTTTTGTACATGACCTTTTGACCTATTTTTACTGTCATTGGAATCGTTTTTCCCTCTGGGGTAATTTGACCGCTACCTACTGCCATAACTGTTCCGACTTGAGGTTTTTCTTTTGCGCTGTCAGGAAGAAGAATCCCACTCGCCGTTTTGGACTCTGCCTCCTCAGGCTTTACAAGAACATTATCAAAAAGTGGGTTAATTGTTTGATCTATTTTTTTGATATTTGCCATATCTTCGGATAAAAAACCTGCTTTCAGCAGGTGTGTCACTTTATGAAAGCAACTGCTAATTTATACAACAAATAGGCTTCTATGTCAATATCTTTAATGCATCGCTTGACACTTCTTCTTTCCTTCGTATACGATTAAATTGGCGTATCGTAGCCACGGCGTTAATTCTGTGGTGAGATGATACACTTGAAATTATGTTTTCTGCCAAAAAATTACTCCTTATTGGCTTTATCGTTGTTATTCTCATTGCTATTCCCATCACGGTATTTTTACTCCAACAACAGCAAGAGTTACGGTCTCGTGCGGCAGCCTCTTCAATTCTCTCATTTACTCCAACATCTACAGCCTCAAATCCAATCCAGGTTAAAAATGGTGATGCAGCTGACCTTGATATTTTTATTGATCCAGGCTCAAACCTCGTCTCATTCATCAAGCTTGAGCTGCAATATGATAGTCAAAAGCTTGCAACTGTAGGCGCAGGACCAAACGGAGAAGTTTTTGAAAAGAATGCTGATGCATTCCCTGAGAATAGAGGAGTACCTAAATTTGAAGATGGAAAAGTAACAATAACGGTCGCTACAGGTGATGACACTAATAAAGTAATTAGAACCAAAACAAAAGTAGGAACACTCCACCTTAAAGCAATAGCTAAAACCGATACTCCAACTCAGGTGATCTTTGGTGGTCAAACACTCGCATTGTCTACAGCTGGACCAAGTACAGGAAGTAATGATACTTTTTCTGAAAATGTTCTTTTACTGTCATCGCTTCTTCCTGCAATCATCAACGTGGTTGAACCAGTAGCCCCAACAGATGAGCCAACACCTTCAGATATCCCGGAGCCAACAGATGTCACTCCATCTGAGACCGCAAATCAAATCCCCGTATGTACTATACTTACTGCTTCAGTATCTTCTGGGTCAGCCCCTCTTGATGTTACCTTTACAGCAACAGGCTCTGATCCAGACGGAACAGTTGAGAAGATCAGCTTTAACTTTGGTGATAGCAGCGTCACTACTATTACTGAAGGCCTAGGGACAAGTTCAGCTTCAGCTACAACAGTTCATTCATACACGTCGGGAGGCACCTTCACCGCATCAGCAGTTATTACAGATGACTCTGATGCAACAAGCACGACAGTTTGTTCACAGCAAATTGAAATTGAGGGCCCAGCAACAACTACTACTATTACAGCAACTACATCGCCAACCGTAACAACAACTGCAGACTCTACAGACACAAGCGCTGACACTCCAACGCCAACAATTGAGGAAGCGGGCCCAGGAGCAACCATTATTGGCATGGGGGCATTCTTTACAGTACTAAGTGTTATTGGAGCAATTCTGTTCTTTGCTCTCTAGAGATAGAGGCATAAATGACTAAAAAATTCGTAAAAGATTATATACTATGACGCCTGCAGGGGCATGAAGTTCAATTTTTTCTCCAATTTTTTTACCCATCAATAATCTTCCTAAAGGAGACTTATGAGAAATTTTCCCTTGACTTGGATTTGACTCCTCTCCTCCAACTATTTGGTAAGTAAATTTCTCCTTCCCAGACAACAATTCAATAAAGGATCCAATCTCAACTATATCTGTCTGAGACGCTGATGCAACAACGCCATATTTGAGTAGAAATTTAATCCTTCTCAGTCTTGCATCAATCGCATTTACTTTTTGACGTGATGCCTGGTAGTATCCATTCTCCTTTAGGTCACCCAATTCTCGAGACTTTTTTAGATGCTCTATAGCATCAACTCGATCAATAAAAAGCTGCTTTTGTTCTGCCTGAATTTTTTCAAAGCCTTCTTTAGTAAAAGGGACAGGATCAATTTTTGGTAATACAGCTTTACGTATCATTTTAATTTTCAATCAATGAAAACAGAGCCTCTTGAGGAAGTTGAACTTTGCCAGTGTGAAGCATACGAGACTTACCTTTCTTCTGAGCCTCAAGTAACTTATCTTTTCTAGTCCTATCTCCTCCGTATAGTTTTTGGAGAACATCTTTTCTAAAAGGGGGGATTTCCTCTCTTGCAACAATGGTATTATTGACTACTGCCTGAATAATTTGCCTAAATTGCTGTCTTGGAAGCGCGTCTTTCAATTTAGATGCCTTCTCTCGAGCTACATAGAGAGCTTCGTCTTTATATACAAGCTCAGATAGCACATCAATTGGATTATCATTAATTCGCACCTCAAGCTGCTCAAGGTCAGCCAACTTGTATTCTGTAATTTCATAATCCAAACTCGCAAAACCACTTGAGATAGATTTTATCTCTGCAGAAAGTCCTCGCATAAACATAGAGTAAGGCATTTCATATGAAAGTGTCGCATAAGACTCATGATATTGCATGTCTAGAAGACTCCCTTTATTTTTTTGACAAACACCCATTACGCCTCCAACATATTGCGTTGGTACATAGACTGTCAAAAGCATGTATGGCTCAAAAATAATTCCACCATCTCTCTTATCATAGAGGACTTGTGGCATTGTCAGTAATAAATCGAGATCAAACTCCTGCTTTAATCGCTCTTTAACGATTTCTGCATGGAGAAGTCCTAAAAACCCTACTCGAAAACCACTTCCAAGATACGCGGAATACTCTTCAGAATAGGTGAGGGCTGTATCATTTAATGATAACTTACCTAGCGAATCGCGAAGATGTGCAAAATCTTTTTGATCCCGAGGATACATCCCAAAAAATACCATGGGTTTTGGAGTCGTATAACCAGGAAGTGCTGAAGCAGTGCTATTCTGCTCGATAATAGTATCTCCCACCCGTGCTTCACGGATATTTTTTATTCCAGTAATAACGTATCCTATTTCCCCTGTTGCCAACTCCTCTGAAGATGCTAGGTAAGGAGAAAAATATCCAACATCAGTGACATCAGTCTTAACTTGGCTTTGAAATAGCTGCACTTTATCTCCTTTTTTGATACTACCATCTATTATTCTGGTATAAGAAACTACACCACGATACTCATCGTATACTGCATCAAAAATAAGTGCGCGAAGAGGGGCATTTGCATCACCTTTGGGGGATGGAAACTTTTCAACAATTTTTTGCAAAAGAAGCGGAACATTTTCACCTGTCTTTGCAGAAATAAAAATAACATCGGCTTCACTAAAACCAAAAACCTCAATCAATTCTTTAACAACAGCTTGAGTTTGAGCATTAGGAAGATCAATCTTGTTGATAACAGGAATCATAACTAGACCCTCTTTCTTAGCTGTATGAAAATGAGCTACAGTCTGGGCTTGTATGCCTTGTGTCGCATCAACAAGCAATACTGCTCCTTCACATGCTGCGAGCGTACGTGAAACCTCATATGAGAAATCTACGTGCCCTGGAGTATCTATTAGATTGAGCTCGTACTCCTTGTCCTGGTAGTGATATTTCATTCTTACAGGCGCAAGTTTTATGGTAATACCACGTTCTTTACTAATAGGATTTTGATCCAAAAATTGTTCACCCAATTTATCTTTTGCAATGGTATGAGTAATCTCAAGGAGTCTGTCAGAAAGCGTTGACTTACCATGGTCAATGTGGGCAATAATGGCAAAATTCCTTATATTTTGTTGATTCATGGATGTAATTGTACCTGATTGACACAGATGAAGCAAAAAATTTTCTGACAATAAATAACTATTAAAAACTTGCCAAAAAAAATTAAGTTGTTACAATAGGAAGATGCAAAAATTACAGATTACTATATTCTTAGCAATCATTCTTATTTTTGCAGCCGTTATCGTTGTTACGCAAGGCTCAAATAGTGGAGTAGATCAAAAAAAAGATGCTATTAGCATCTCACAAATCCCACCAAATATTAGCATTATTCCCACCAACACCCCGACTCAGCAACAGACGACCGCAATTACTCCCCCCTCGGATCAATTCAACAAAACAATACTAGAAAACTACAAGGCTGAAACTGCAACGGCTGTTATCAAAACGAGTAAAGGCGATATTGCTCTTAGTCTTTATGGCAAAGACGCACCTTATACCGTTGCAAATTTTATTAAAAAAGCAAAAGACGGCTATTACAATAACCTTACCTTTCATCGCGTTGAGGGCTGGGTCATCCAAGGGGGGGATCCAACAGGCGATGGGACAGGTGGGGGAAGTATGCCAGTCGAATTTAACGACAAGCCATTTTTAAGAGGATCCCTGGGAGTTGCGAGCACAGGAGACGGTGTCAATCAAAACGACTCGCAATTTTTTATTACCAAACAGGATTCTGGCCACTTGGATAACAAATATACAAACTTTGGCATGGTAACAGAGGGACTCGAAATAGTTGATAAAATCGAAATTGGCGATAAAATCCTCGGAATAACAATTGAATAATCCTTCACTTTCTAAAAATGGTCAAGAAGAATAGACTACCAGCGGAAGTGGGCAAAAGCTTTATTAGCCTCGGCCTGCTTGAGGGTGATATCTCTTTTTCGAATAGCCTCTCCTTCATTGTTAGAAGCGGCCATAAATTCTGCAGCAAGTTTTTCCTCAAAAGAATGATATTCTTTATTTGATCTTTTTCGTGCAGCCTCAATTATCCATCGAAGTGCCAAGGCCATTCGCCTATCATGTCGGACCTCGGTTGGAACCTGGAAATTTGCTCCGCCAATACGTCGTGCTTTTACTTCAATTTTTGGACCAACGTTTTGGAGGGCTCTCTCAAAAATTTGCATAGGGTCCTGCTCCTTTTGCTTGATAAGATCGAAAGCATTATACACTCTTTTCTCAGCAGTAGATTTTTTACCATCTTTCATGATGTTATTAATCAACTTCACAACCATAACATTTCCGTAAATGGAATCAGGCGGAGTCTGTCTTTTTATTACTTTTGCATGTCTCATATGTTATTTAGTCGCAGATGGCATTTTTGCACCATACTTACTTCGTGAAGTCTTTCTGCCTTCGACTCCTTGAAGATCAAATTTTCCTCTAACGATATGGTATTTAACTCCAGGCAAATCTTTTACACGCCCTCCTCTAACAAGCACAATGCCGTGCTCAGAAAGAGAATGACCAACGCCTTGAATATAAGCTGTAACCTCAACTTTATTCGATAGCTTAACACGAGCAACCTTTCGAAGCGCAGAATTAGGTTTCTTAGGAGTCATCGTCTTAACAAGAGTAACTACACCACGTTTTTGAGGCGAGTTTAACTCTTTGTACTCCCTGTCTTTTGCATTAAAAAATCGGCGAAGACCGGTTGCTTTCACCTTTTTAGACTTTTTATGTCGACCTTTTTTTGCTAATTGTGATAGTGTTGGCATATATAAAAATTAAAAATGAAAAATTAAAAATGGATGTACCATTATCTTAATTTTACATTTTACTTTTTGAATTTAGTTATTATAGCACATCTAGCCTCAATGAGAAAAGAACCTGAACAGATATTCTCCACGAGGCTTAGGCAGTAGCTTCAACAGGCTCTACTGGAACTTCAACAGACTCACTAGCAGCCTGAGCAGCTTCAACTACTTCTTGCACACCGGAAAGCTCCTTACCCTCAACGGGGATAAGCCTTCCAATAATAACATTTTCTTTAAGTCCAATAAGTTTATCTTCTCGTCCCTCAAGTGCTGCCTCTGTAAGAACTTTAGTTGTCTCCTGGAATGATGCCGCAGATAGCCATGAGTCTGAGAAAAGAGCAGCTTTAGTGATACCTAAAATAACCTGTCTGCCTGTTGCAGGATTTCCACCTTCTGAAAGAACTTCTGCATTAATTTCTTCAAATCGTGCTCTTGTTACAAAATCTCCAGGAATAAGGGATGTATCTCCAACAGTTTCAACGACGATCTTGTCAGACATTTTTCGAAGAATTACTTCAAAATGCTTGTCATTAATACCAATTCCTTGTGACTCATATACTCTTTGTACCTCAGTAGTAAGATACTTTTGTGCCTGTGAAATTCCACCAACTTTGAGAACCTCTTTTGGATCTAGATATCCTTGAGCTAAAGCAGTTCCTGCAACAATATCCTGACCATCAGCAACAGCAAGAGAAGCTGCGAGAGGTACAAAGTATTCTTGTACTTCAACAGGTTTGATGCGAGTATTTCGGACCTGTATTCGATAACCCTCATCACTAGTCTCGATCTTTACTTTTCCTGAAAGACCTGAGATTGGAGCAAGATTCTTAGGAGTTCTCATTTCAAATAATTCTTCTACTCGAGGAAGACCCTGCGTCACATCACTCATAACAACTCCTCCAAAGTGGCGAACACGCATGGTAAGCTGCGTACCAGGCTCTCCGATACTTTGTGCTGCTACAACACCAACTGGAACTCCAAACTCAACCTTTTTCTTAGTTGAAAAATCCCAACCGTAACAATTTTTACAAATTCCATAAGCGAGCTTACATGCAAGCGGGGATCGAACTTCAGCTTCTTGAATATCATTTTCAATAAGAAGCTTAACGTTATCCTCGGTTAATTCTTCTCCTGCCTTCAAGATGGTTTTTCGTGATTTATTAACTGCATTTGAAGCTAAAATCCTACCTGTAATTCTATCTTCGAATGCTGCTGTTCTATCTTGATCTGTTGTTGTCACAAGTAATCCCTCAGTAGTTCCACAATCTTCTTCCATGATTATGACGTCATGTGACACATCAACAAGTCTTCGAGTAAGATAACCAGCATTTGCTGTCTTGAGAGCTGAGTCAGTAAGACCTTTTCTTGAACCTCTTGCTGAAGCTACATATTCAAAAATAGAAAGTCCCTCACGGAAATTAGACTTAACAGGAAGCTCAACAATCTTTCCTAATGGATCAACAATAAGACCTCTGATAGCTGAGAGCTGCTTGAGCTGTTCTACTCCTGCACGTGAACCTCCAGAGTCAATACTAACTTTGATTGGATTGTTTGATTTAAGACTACTCCAGGTAAGTCTAGCAATTTCATCGGTTGCTTTAAGCCATACATCATTTGAAAGACGCTTTTTCTCCTCAAGTGTGATAAGACCTCTTTGGTACTCACCATCAATATCTGCAACCTTCTTCTCAGCATCAGAAATCATTTGATCTTTTTCAGGGACCATTTCATTATCAAAAACAGATACAGAAAGTCCCGAAATAGTTGCTCCATAAAATCCGAGCGATTTGATATTGTCAATTAATTCAGTAATTTGCTCTGCTGAGAACATTTTCATTGCTCTTGTAATAAGCTTCTTGATCCCTGCAGCATTAATTGATTCGTTGATGTAATCAACTTCAGGAGGCAAAACTTCATTGAATCTTATTCTACCAACGGTTGTCTCAATAGTTTGTTTTTTACCCAAACTTTCTATTCTGACCTGAATAAGTTCTTTTAGTTTAATTTTTCCAAGATCATATGCCATAACTGCTGCTACTGAATTTTCAAACTGCATTTGCTCCTCTTTCGGCTTTACAAGTGACTCATCAATAGATGTCAAAAAGTAAATTCCTAAAGCCATTTCTTTATTTGGAAGAGTAATAGGAGATCCATCAGCAGGCTTTAAAAGATTGTGGCTTGGAAGCATTAATCTAATAGCTTCATCTTGAGCTTTCTGAGAAAGAGGAATATGAACAGCCATCTGGTCTCCATCAAAATCCGCATTGTATCCTGCACAAACACATGGATGAAGCTGAATAGCTGATCCCTCAATTAAAACAGGGTAAAAGGCCTGAATTCCAAGCTTATGAAGCGTTGGAGCACGGTTGAGAAGTACTGGATGATTTTTTGTGATCTCTTCAAGGATATCAAATACTTCTGGTGGTCTTTTTTCAATGTATCTTTTTGCCGATTTTATATTGGTCGCAAGACCTCGAACAATTACTTCGCGAAGAACAAAAGGCTTAAACATCTCAAGAGCCATTTCTTTTGGAAGTCCACATTGAGTAAGCTTAAGTTCTGGCCCTACAACAATAACTGATCGTCCTGAATAATCAACTCGTTTTCCAAGAAGATTCTGTCGGAAACGACCTTGTTTTCCTCGAAGCATATCTGAAAGCGATCTGAGAGGAGATGCCAAAGCCTGACTACCTCTTTGAGAAGCATCAATGAGAGCGTCAACTGATTCTTGAAGCATTCTTTTCTCATTTCGAAGAATAATCTCAGGAGCACCAAGTGACATCAAATGCTTCAAACGGTTATTTCTATTAATAACTCTTCTATACAGATCATTAAGGTCTGAGGTTGCAAACCTTCCTCCAGCCAACTGAACCATAGGACGAAGATCTGGTGGAATAACAGGAAGGATAGTCAGGATCATAGCCTCAGGTGTTACTGTTGCTTTTCGCATGTTCTCAATAAGTCTAAGTCTTTTAACGACCTTGAGATATCTTTGTCCACTTGATTTTTCTGCTTCCTTACGAAGATCAACAATAAGTTGGGAGAGATCAAGTGAGCTAATTAGTTCGTTAAGTGCCTCAGATCCAGTCTTAATGGTGTAAAAAACAGGAATCTCATATTCCATAAGCTTGTAGTATTCATCTTCAGAAAGAACACTTCCAACTCTGAGACTCTTGAGAAGTCGAGCTAAAGTATCTGCTATCTCATCAAGTTTTTTAGATTCATTATCAAATGTTTCATGAAGTCTTGTTAGTCTTTGACGCTTTGCAAGATTTAACTCCTCAGCGATAAGTTGCTTTTGCTCTCTTTTCATTCCTTGAGTATCATCTTTTTTATCTTTTGCATCATCCTTAATACGAGATTCCTCTTCTTCCATTTTGTCTTTGAGGGCTGATTTTCTCTTGTCGATATTCTCCATCAAGACGTCCATGGCTTCTTTCTTTTTTTGCTCATCAACGCCCACAACTAGATATGATGCGTAGTAAATAACGGACTCAAGGTTTTTCTGTGGAATATCCAAAAGAAGAGACATTGCACTTGATGCGCCTTTAAAATACCACACATGAGATACTGGTGAAGCAAGAGTAATATGACCAAGACGTTCTCGTCTTACACGCGAAAGCGTTACTTCAACACCACATTTATCACAAATGATTCCACGATAGCGAATTCTCTTATATTTACCACAATAACATTCCCAGTCTTTTGTGGGTCCAAAGATTCTCTCATCAAATAGACCATCTTTTTCTGGTCGAAGCGTTCGGTAGTTGATAGTCTCCGGCTTTGTTACTTCACCATATGACCATGTCTGAATATCTTCCTTATTTGCTAAAAGAAGCTTAAGTGATTTAAAATCAGTAATTGTTAAATCTCGTAAGAATTTTTTATTATTTTGATTATTCATTTTCGACTCCTTCTACTGCAATAGACTCAGATACTTCGACCTCTGGACCTACCTCTGCAATATCAACACCTGGCTCATTTTCAACTATCGTATCGGTTGCTTCTAACTCCTCTTTTAACTCTTCAACTTCTTTTTTCACTTCTTCTGACGCTTGTTCTTCTTTATTTTCTGCGACTTCATTATAAACAGTTGCACCAACTGGAACAACATTCAAGCCGAGTGATTGTAGTTCTTTTATCAAAACTTTAAATGATTCAGGAACTTTTGGTGTTGGGATATCAGTCCCCTTAACAATAGCCTCAAATGCTTTTGCGCGCCCGATAACATCATCTGCTTTAATTGTGAGCATCTCCTGAAGAATATGTCGAGCACGATGAGATTCAAGCGCCCACACTTCCATCTCTCCAAGTCTCTGTCCTCCCATTTGCGCTTTTCCTCCAAGAGGCTGTTGTGTAACAAGAGAGTATGGACCAGTAGATCTTGCATGAGTCTTATCTTCAACCATATGAATAAGTTTCATCATGTACTCAATACCAACCACTACTGAATTTTCGTATGCTTGCCCTGTTCGACCATCATAAAGAGTCATTTTCCCATGCACTGGAAGCCCTGCCTGCTTAAGCAGATCAACAATTCGATCCTCTGAAATTTTTTCAAAAACCGGAACACCAATCTTCATGTTTAATTTCTTTGCCGCAAGCCCAAGATGAGCCTCAAGAATCTGACCAAGATTCATACGAGCCAAAATCGACATTGGAGAAATAATAATATCAACAGGAGTTCCGTCTTCAAGATATGGCATGTCTGCAGCAGGGAGAATTCGAGAAATAATTCCTTTATTACCATGTCTTCCTGCAAGCTTGTCACCGACAACAACATGTCTAAATTGTGCTACTTCAACAAGAATCTTCTTGAGAGTTCCAGGCTCTAACTCATCGCCCTTCTTTCGATCAAGGATTTGTACGCTAATAACTGTTCCTCTTTCACCATGAGGCATACGAAGTGAAGTATCACGGACTTCTCGTGCCTGTTCACCAAAAATAGCTCTCAAGAGACGCTCTTCAGCAGTAAGCTCTGTCTCACCTTTTGGAGCAATTTTTCCAACAAGAATGTCCCCTGGGCTAACTTCAGATCCGACTACAATTATTCCCTCTGCATCTAAATGCGCAAGTTCTTCCTCACTCACATTTGGAATATCAGGCGTAATCTCCTCAGGTCCTAATTTAGTCTCAACAACTGCTGCTTCATATTTTTCTATATGAATACTTGAAAGAATATCTTCTTTGACAAGTCTTTCTGAAATAACGATGGCGTCCTCATAGCCAAGACCATCAAGCGATGCGTATGCAATTAAAAGGTTTTGGCCCAGAGCAAGCTCTCCATCCTGAGATGATGGCCCATCGACAAGAACATCGCCTTTTTTAACAATTTGACCTTCTGACACAACTGCCCTCTGAGTATAAGAAGTAGCATTGGAAGTGCGCCTAAATGAATTTACATCAAAAGTAGCCTTCTCAGATTTCTTTCCCTCGACAATAACTTTTTTAGCATCAACATACGTTACCTTTCCGTCAAAAGGTGCTTTCACGACTCTATTCATAACTTCAGAAACAACAGCTTCCATACCAGTTCCAACAATTGGACTATCAGGCTTAACAAGTGGAACAGCCTGGCATTGCATGTGAGTTCCCATCAGCGCTCTATTAGCCTCATCGTGAGCTACAAAAGGGATAAGTGATGCGCTTGTTCCCACAACTTGTCGTGGCACTACATCGATAAAATCAATTTTTTCTTTATCAACTTCAATAAACTCACCTTTATAACGCGCTGGAACACGTGCATCAACGATTTCTCCTGACTCGTTAATACCAATTGAAGCATGAGTAATGTATTTTACTCTCTCATCATCAGCATCCATATAGACAATTTCTTCAGTTAGTTTTACTACTGTTTTACTGCCTTTTTTCTCTTTGATAACTTTTCGATAAGGAGCCTCAAGAAAACCGAACTGATTTACTCGAGAATAAAGAGCCATATAAGTAACAAGACCAATATTTGGTCCTTCAGGAGATCTTATAGGATCAATACGTCCATATTGTGAACTATTAATATCACGAATAGAGAAGGCTGCGCGCTCTCTAGAAATTCCTCCAGCTCCCATGACTGTCAGGCGGTTAAGGTTGTCGATTTCAGAGAGGGGGTTAGTTTGGTCAAGAATGGTCGAAAGCTGTGAAGTTCTGAAGAATTCGTTGATTGCTGCCATAATTGGACGAGCATTGATCAGATTTGCAACTGAGACAGGAACGTCAGGCTGCATAAGAGTCATACGCTCTTTAATCGAACGCTCAAGTCGAAGTGCTCCTACGCGAAATGCATTAGTTGCTACTAACTCTCCAACGCTTCTAATCCTACGATTTGCAAGACTATCAATATCATCCACCATGCCATTTCCTTGATGGAGCATGATAAGATAACTAATGGTGGCAATGATATCTTCAATAGTCAAAACTCTATCTTCGGTCGGTTTGAATCCCTCAACCTCCAAAAGCTTCTTATTCATTTTGTATCGACCAACAGCTCCGAGATCATAACGTCTGTTATTGAAAAAAAGGTTCATGAAATTCTCACGAACCTTGTCATATACAATTGGCTCACCAGGATGCATCTTCTTAAAGATTTCGATAATAGCCTCAGTTTCACTGGTAGTCTCATCTTTTTGAAGAGTTGCTGCAATTAACGAATCGCTATCTTCATTCTCAATTCCTGCGAATTTCTCTTTAATAGTTTCATTTGCGGAGATACCAATTGAGCGAAGGAAAGTCGTAGCTAAAAATTTTCTTCGTCGATCAATTTTTACAGTAATTGTTCCATATCTGGTTGTCGTAAATTCGAGCCATGATCCATGGGTTGGTCGAATTTCTGCTGAATAGAGTGTTTTCCCTGTTGCTGGGTCATGAGTTGCTGTAAAGAAAACTCCTGGAGATCTAACTATCTGACTTACCACTGCACGTTCAATACCATTGACGATAAATGTTCCACGATCAGTCATTTGTGGGATATCTCCCAAAAATACCTCTGCGTCATGAGTTGCATTTGTCTTGAGGTTAGTGAGGGTAACTTTTACGTAAAGAGGGGTATCAAAAGTCAAGCCTTTTGATAAAGATATCTCAGGCGTGTTAGTTGCCTGACCAATTCTGTACTCCTTAAATGACAGACTCCAATTTTTTCCAGTGAAGTCATCGATAGGGGATATCTCCTGAAGAATTTCTGAAATTTGTTTGTCAAGAAAACTTTGGTACGATGCTCTTTGAACTTCCAAAAGATCTAACTCTGGTAAGGAGGTATAATGCTTGCCCCAATTGTGGCGTAGAATACTGGTTTCTTTAGTCTTTTTTGGCATCTTAAATTTCCTATAGGGCAGCAGTTTAAACGATAAAAAGACGCAGTGGGTATGATACCCCTGCATCTGCTTTGGGATTTACTTGTCTTGTTATATCATAGGACTAGCGATCTGTCAAGCCCCACAGGAATTAATCACATTCCAAGACGCAAGAAGATAATGTATAATAATAGGCACGATGAAAGCGAAACAAATTCTTGATCGATATCTATCTTTCTTTGAAGAAAAAGGACATAAAAGAATTGCGAACTCACCTCTTGTTCTAGCAAATGATCCTACCACTCTTTTTACAAGCTCTGGAATGCAGGCTTTAATCCCTTATCTCCTTGGCGAAGCCCACCCTTCAGGCAATAAGCTAGTAAATATCCAGAATTGTCTAAGATCACAAGATATTGATGAAGTTGGTGATAATAGACACACGACATTTTTTCGCATGATTGGCAACTGGAGTCTTGGGGACTACTTTAAAAAAGAACAACTGTCATGGTTTTTTGAATTCCTAACTAACAACGATAAAGGACTAGGCCTTAATCCATCTAGACTGTATGTGACTGTATTTGAAGGAGATGAAACAGTTCCCCACGATGAAGAAAGTATCACAATCTGGAAAGAATTATTTAGCCAAAAAGGTATTGAAGCAACAGTTGTAGAAAATGCAGAAACAAATGGCATACAGGAAGGTCGAATTTTTACGTATGGTGTTAAAAAGAATTGGTGGAGTAGATCCGGAATTCCTGAAAATATGCCTACAAATGAACCAGGAGGTCCAGATAGTGAAGTTTTTTATGACTTTGGAACTCCTCACGATGAGGCATACGGCGAACATTGCCACCCCAATTGTGACTGTGGTCGATTCCTGGAGATAGGAAATTCTGTCTTTATGCAGTATCAAAAACAAGAAGATGGATCATTTAAAGAACTCCCTCAAAAAAATGTTGATTTTGGTGGAGGATTAGAACGGCTTGCAGCTGCAAAAAATCACGACCCTGATATTTTTACTACTGATCTCTACAATAACACCATTGCTACAATTGAAGAAACAACTAGTAAGTCATACACAGACCACAAGGCACAAACCCATATGCGTGTTATTGCTGATCACCTCAAAGCGGCTACTTTCTTAATGGTTGATGGCGTAATTCCATCCAACAAAGAGCAAGGCTACATACTTCGTCGACTCCTTAGGCGAGCTTCTGTAAAAATGCACCAACTTAAAGGAAATGTAACTCCAGATGCTGATTTTCCTGTAATAGTTGATTCAATTTTAAGAACAGAAGCAGAGCTTGATGAAAAACTTAACGATGAAGAAAATCGCAAGAGAGTATTTTCTGTACTTGAAGATGAACTACAAAGGTTTGCTAAGACATTAACAAATGGACTAAGAGAGCTTGAAAAAAATGAGGTAGTTACTGGAAAAATCGCATTCGACTTATTCCAAACATACGGTTTCCCTTTTGAAATTACAGAAGAGTTAGTAAAACAACAAGGTAAATCAATAAGCTATAAAGAATTCAAGGAAGAATATGACAAGCATAAAGAGCTTTCAAAAACAGCATCTTCAGGCATGTTTAAGGGTGGTCTTGCTGATCACTCGGAAAAGACCATCATGGGCCATACAGCTACTCACCTTCTTCATCAGGCGCTCAGAGATATCTTTGGCAAACAACTACACCAGACAGGCTCTAACATCACTACAGAGCGGGTGCGCTTCGATTTCAATCACGATAATCGTCTTACTGAGGAGGAGATTAGCCAGGTTGAGGATATGGTCAATGAAAAAATTAAAGAAAATCTTCCGGTTCACTTTGAAATGATCCCCACTCAAAAGGCGCATGACATGGGTGCCATCGGACTATTTATGGATACCTATGGTGAAAAATCCAAGATTTACTTTATCGGACCAGTCAAGGGAAGCACTGACAAACCTTACTCCATAGAATTTTGTGGAGGTCCACATGTCGATTTTACAGGTGAACTCAAATCATTTAAGATAATAAAGCAGGAGAATCTTGGCAAAGGCCAAAAGAGACTCTACGCTAGTGTTGGTTTATAGATAACGATAAATGGCTAATAGTTTAAGCTAAGGTATTTCTATAAACTATTACTATGCATTATTTACTAAACAAATTACTATGAAGCTGCCAATTCCTTCAATCTTTCAAAAAAAGGAGACATCAAATTATATCCTCTCTCTTCTCTTAAGAGATGAAAAAGCTGTTGCTGTTGTCTTAGAAGAAGTCGATGGAAAATTAAAATATATCGGAACAGCATCTACTACTTTTCCAAGAAATCTTGAGGACACACCATTTGAAGAACTTCTTGAAACTCTTGATAAAACCATCAGTAAAGCTGAGGAAAATCTACCACCAAATGTTGAGACCGAAAAAACTGTATTTGGAGTTAAGGAAAGTTGGGTCGATGAAAAAAAGATTAAAAAAGAATATTTATCAAACCTTAAAAAACTTTCAGACTCACTATCGCTTCGACCTATCGGATTTATGATCACCAGCGAGGCAATTGCTCACCTTCTCACAAAAGAAGAGGGAGCTCCCCTGTCTGCAATCTTAGCGGAAATAGGCAAACAACAAGCTACACTCACTCTTTTTCGTGCAGGAAACATTCTTGAGATCCACACTTCTCGAATCGAGGACTCAATACCTTTGACAGTAGACAAACTTCTCCATCATTTTACAACTGATGTACTTCCATCAAGAATTATTGTTTTTAATGGCGGAAGTGCAGAGGAATTAGCACAGGATTTTATAGCACACCATTGGAGTAAAAGCATCCCTTTTTTGCATGTGCCACAAATATCCGTTCTTCCCGAAGGATTTGACGCAAAGTCAATGGTCTACGGAACTGCAGAGCAAATGAATTACTCAGTATTAGATGCGTTCAATGATATTAAACCAATTACCCTTGAGGGAGAAGAAGAAACATCATCAAAAAAACTAAAGAGATCAGAAGAGAAAGAAAACATAGAAGAAGATAAAAATCCTAAGGATGATAGAGAAAAAGATATCGACGATACATCAACTTCCGTAATAAAAAATGAGGACAATGATTTTGGATTTGTTGTAGGACAAGACATATCACAAGTCAGGCCTCAAACTGTAGAAAGAAATATTAACACTCCATCGGAGAATACGCCTCTTATAGGGGACAATTTTTTACCCCATGGCAAAACTCATGAAGCGAAATCACTATCATCTTCCCATACTCCCTCAACTAGCAAAATGCTATTTTTATTCAGTCTTTTAGAAAAAATCCAAAAAATTTCTTTTTTTAGAAATCCTTCTCTACAGTTTAGAAAAAAAATGATATTTATCCCAATAGCTCTGATCATACTTATTGGAGTAATTCTTCTTTATATCTTCTCATTAAAGGCCACTGTTATTCTCCATATGAAAACAAGAGGAATTGATGAATCAACTGAAGTAACATTACAAACTGATTCTACTAATGATCTCTCACAAAAAATACTTTCTGCAGAAGAAGTTCAAACTTCTCTTGATGGATCAGTTTCTACTGATGCAACAGGAAAGAAAGATGTAGGAGAAAAGGCAAAAGGTACAGTAACGCTTTACAACAATTCAGATAATAAAAAAACGGTACCAGCTGGAACCGTTATTACTTCATCAAATAATCTTACTTACACAACAGATAAAGAAGTATCAATTGCATCTCAGTCAGGCGACGTATTTTCTGGTACAAAACCAGGAACAGTTCAAGTAAATGTTACGGCAAAAGAGATAGGTACATCATCTAATCTTCCATCAGGAACAAAATTCACACTCGCACTTTCAAGTACGCTTGCGGCAAAGAATGACTCAGCCTTTTCGGGAGGTACTAAAAAAGAAATCACCGTTGTTGCAAAAAAAGATCTTGATTCACTTGATGCCAATCTTATAAAATCCCTTCAAGAAAAAGCGACAGAAACTATCACAAAAAAACTTTCAAACGATCATGACCTACTTCCTTTCTTTACTGCAACAACCATTTCTAAAAAGTCATACGATCACGACGTAGATGATGAAGCAAAAAAAGTTACCCTCAAAGGAACAGTTACTTTCACCTCTCTCTCGTATTCAAAAGATGACCTAAATAAGCTTGCAGAATCAACCTTGAAAGGAAGATACTCAGAAGATCTTGCCATTTCTGAAAAAGGCATTTCTGCATCACTGGAAAACATTAAAAAAACTTCATCAACTGAAGTCGAAGGAAAACTAATTATTAAAGCAGGCCTACTTCCAAAAATTGATATAAATACTATTCAAAAAGATCTTGCCGGTAAATCATTTAGCAACGCTGAAAATTATCTATCTGATATTCCTCAGGTTGAATCTGCTGAAATTATCCTATCACCCAATATACCTCTCTTACCAAAACTTCTTCCGAGAATATCTCAAAATATTACAATAACTCCTCAAGCGAATGACTAAAATTTATAGGAAAAAAAATCCCCTTTTACTGCGAAAACTACTACGATTTGTAGGGCTTACTTTGTGTATAGTCGGATTAGCATTTGCAATTTATTTTTCTATTCCTCTCATTCTTTTTCAAATTTATCTCCAGCCTGTTTTTGCATCACAAAAAATAGCAGCGCCTGTTCCAAAATACACAATCTTAACCGACTCATCATTTCAATCTCTGCTTCAAGCTACTACAGATTCTATAAAAGGAATTGATTACACAAACGCACAAAACTGGTACCCCTCTATTAAAACATCACATACCGATGCAGCTGTTACCAGTTATGCGATTTCAATTCCAAAAATTCACATCGTTAACGCAATGGTATCTACCATTGATAATGACCTATCAACACACTTAGTTCAGTATGGGGGCACCGCCGTTCCTCCAAGTAAAGGCACTGCTGTAATATTTGGTCACTCAACTCTACCTCAATTCTATAAAGAAGGAGATTACAAAACAATATTTGCCAACGCTCATGCGTTGGAGATTGGAGACGAAATTATCATAAAAGTAAACAATATGGACTATCATTATAAGATTTACAATCTTACAATCACAACTCCTACTGATACTTCTTTTTTTGACCAACAGTATGATAATAATTATTTAACTCTTGTTACGTGTACTCCTCCAGGAACGACATGGAAAAGACTCATTATTAAGTCAAAAATAATTCACCCAAACGATGAATAAAGAGCAACTCACCACCTATCTTAAGTCTATATGGCCAACGGTTTATCGAATAATTAACAACACTTTTTATTTCTTATTACTTTTTATCAAAAATCTTATCAAAATGGCTATTAACCAAATTAAGGGATCTGACGTATGAACAATGACTCATTAGCTCTTCAAGCAATTCAAAAAAAACTTGTCGGAAAGAAGCTTAACTATCAAGAAATTTATGCAATCATGGATGAGATTGCTCATGAAAAATTAGGAGATGTTCTCACAACGTATTTTGCTGCATCTGGTTATTCAAAAGGATTTTCTGAACAGGAAATCTACTTCCTCACCAAAGCAATGGTCGAGACGGGTGAGAAGCTTCATTTTTCAGGGATAGTCGCTGACAAGCACTCTATAGGAGGCGTTCCTGGAACAAGAACGACAATGATCGTTGTGCCAATAGTAGCTGCAGCGGGTTTTAAAATTCCAAAAAGCTCTAGTAGGGCAATTACTACACCAGGAGGAACTGCGGATGATATGGAGGTGTTAGCTAACGTAGATTTTACTAAGGAACAAATTTATAAAATTATCAAAAAAACAAAAGGTTGTATTGTGTGGGGAGGAAGTTTTAATATTGCACCAGCAGATGACGTTATCATCAAAGTAGAAGAGCCTCTTCTTTTTGAGAGCTATGATAAAATATTGGTCTCGATCATGGCAAAAAAAATCGCATTCGGATCAAATCATGTTGTTATTGACCTTCCTTATGGAGAAATGGTGAAAGTTCATAGAATAAAAGATGCAGAGATTCTGAAAGAAAAATTCGAAAATCTTGCAAAAAAATTTGGTATTAAACTTAGAGTTTTAATGCATAAAACTGACGAACCATCTGGTAGAGGAATTGGACCACTCCTTGAGTGTCGAGAATCACTTCTTGTTCTTGAACAACAACCAAATAGACCTTTTGATCTTGAAGAAAGAGCATTAAATTTAGCGGGATCACTTCTCAATCTTTGTCTTGAAGATTCTCCTAAATCACTTCAAGAAAAAATAAAAAATGATCATGGGGGTGGACATGAATGGGCTAGGTCAATTTTATCCTCAGGATCTGCTCTTGATAAAATGAAACAAATTATTAAAGCGCAAGGAGGAGATGGGACGATAAACAGCAAAAAACTATTGCCGGGAAAACATTCTCACCACATTATTGCAAAATCAAACGGAACAGTTAAGAAAATTAATAGCAAAAATGCTACAATAATTGCAAAAATACTCGGTGCACCAACTATAAAAAAAGCAGGAATATATCTTGATAAAAAAATTGGTGAAAAAATTCACAAAGGAGATATAATCTATACACTATATGCAACCACACCGCACGCGCTTAAAGAAGCGATCGAATCTACAAAAAACTTTCCCATTCTTTACTATGTTTAAAAAAATTATTCCAGGAATAATTATACTGTTAGTAGTTGTTGGATATTTTACCTGGAACAACAACCTAAAACCTGTTAACCCAAGAGATCACACTGAAAAAATGTTTGTTATTAGACCAGGATCCGGTATTAGTACAATTTCAAAAAATCTTGAAAGAGAAGGCTTAATAAAAAATGCACTTTTTTTCAGAATATACATCCAACAAAGTGGTCTTCATAAAAAAATACAAGCAGGAGATTTTCGCATCTCTCCCTCAATGGATAGCAAGAAAATCGCAGAGATCTTAACTACAGGAACAATTGATGTCTGGGTCACTATTCCAGAAGGTATGAGAAGTGAGGAAATTGCTCAAATATTAAGCAATAAGATGACCAATTACGATGATTCATGGATTTCTGAGCTTAAAAAATATGAAGGTGAGCTTTTTCCAGACACCTATCTTATTCCCAAAGATGCCACAATTGATAGCGTTATTAACTTGTTAACTTCAACATTTGATGCTAAATACAACTCAATCCTTAAAAAGGATTCACCCTACTCAAAAAATCAACTGATTATTATTGCTTCCCTTATTGAAAGAGAAGCAAAACACGATAGTGATCGTGCAATTATTTCATCTGTTATACACAATAGGCTAAAAATTGGTATGGCTCTTCAGATTGACGCTACAATCCAATATGCAAAGGGTTATTCTGACGGAAAATGGTGGTCACCAATATCGCTTGAAGAATATCGTTCTGTAAAATCAACATACAATACCTATTTACAACCAGGACTCCCTCCAAGCCCCATCTGCAACCCTGGGTTAGAAGCGATGATTGCAGCTGCAAATCCCGATACAACACAGTACCTATATTACATTACAGATAAAAATGGAATAAATAGGTATGCAGAAACAATTGAAGAGCATGAAAAAAACAAACAAAGATATGGCCTCAGCAACTAGCTTGTCTTCCTGCGAATTCCTTTAAATATTCTTCTCTTTTTTCTATCGGGTTGACTAACATCATCGCTTGAAATTAACTCAGGCTTATCACCTTCGTTATCTTGCTGTATTATTTTTTCTTCAACAATCTCATCATCATCTAGATTAGCATTGTCCATTTCTTGCTCAACAGCCGATATCATATCCTCCCATCGACTAAATCTTTCTACCCCTTCATCAGTAATTGCTTTGAGAACTCTTTTCCCTTTTTTTGTAGTAAACAATAATGTGACAAATACACCAAATAAAATACCAAATAGGAATACACTTAGGGAACTATTGCGTCGAGAAGATTGATCCATACTATTACTCTTTTGATTTTTTTTTGTCAGATCCTTCTTCATCCTTTGTAAGAAGTCCTTTAATTAGCTTGGCAATACTCATAATAGAGCTTGCTTTTATACCAAGAGACAGAGAGGAAAGCGATGAAACTGGCTTTGAAATACTTTCTGTAATTATTCGAGTATCCTCAAGAACATTATTTGTTTTTTGTATTGTTTTCCTTAATTCTCTTAGGATAAAAAACACCTGAACTCCCAACACCACAAGGAGGACTGTCAGAGTCACAATAACGATAAACAAAATAAGCTGAACTACATCGATCATGTTATCTTAGATTACTCTACGACGTGCCTAGTGTCAACCCACAACTTACTATTGCGAGGATTTAACTGTAACATCTTTTGAAATAATTGTTTCTTTTCCAAAAGAATTTTTAGCCTTAATAAGAATAGTATTTTTACCAGAAAATACTGACACTCTTTTTAAAAACGAACCATCTTTGTTAATTGTGACAGGGGAGTTATTAATTGTTAGAATACTATTTTGCTCCACCTTTCCTGCAACTACTACTTCTGTTTCTTGAGTAACGGAAAATGATGGTTCAGATATTACCAAAGAAGGACTAATAAATGCTGCTCTATATTGATAAAATAAAAATCCTCCAAGCAAAATAAGCAACAAAAGTACCAAAAAAAGTGCCTGATGGATCTTAATACTTCTGTGATGGACTTTTTTTTCTTTCACAAACCCCTCAGGCAATATTGAATAAACCTTCTTTTCATCAAACTCTCTTCTAAAAAGTGCCATCGCCTCTTTTTTTGGTATTCCTAAAAATGTTGCGTAATTCTGAACAAAACCCTGCGCGTACGAACTAGACGGAAGCTTTCGATACTCTCCTTTTTCAATTGCAGAAAGAAATGAAGCTCTAATTTTAGTTGCCTCCGAAACTTCCTCCAAGCTCATGCCTTGTGAAATACGAATTTCTTTTAAGCGTTGCCCAATTCCTATCATAGAAGACCTATTCTTTCTGGAGATTTGTCAGATACTCTTCTGCATTTCTCACAAGAACATCACGTGGCTTTGATCCTTCCGCATGTCCAACTATTCCTGCTTCTTCAAGTTGATCTAAAATTCGAGCTGCTCGAGAATAACCAATCGACATCTTCCTTTGAAGGAAGGATGCTGAGGCGGTATCAAATTGGCAAACCAGTCTTACTACTTCCTCAAACATGGGGTCTTTTCCATCAACTGATCCATTTATTCCCCCTCCGCCCTTACCCTTTAATGGCAAAGGCTGATTAATTACTTCCTCTGTATATTCAACTGGATAGTTTGTTGATTTTAAGAATTCGACGAGTTTTTTTACCTCTTTATCGGAGACAAATGCCCCTTGGATTCGAGTTGGTTTTGCCTGATCTGGCGGAACATAAAGCATGTCTCCTCGACCAAGTAATTTTTCTGCTCCTGGACCATCAATGATAACCCGAGAATCAATCATGGAAGAAACATTAAAAGCAATCCTGCAAGGAATATTTGCCTTAATAAGACCGGTAATTACATTTACTGATGGTCTTTGAGTTGCGATAATAAGATGGATTCCTGTTGCGCGAGCCATTTGCGCAAGCCTTGCAATAGCATCTTCAACTTCAACAGGAGCAAACATCATAAGATCGGCTAATTCGTCAACAATAATAACAATGTAGGGTAAAGCTTGAAAACCTGAAAGCTCATTGTACCCTTCAATATTTCTAACTCCTCTTTCTGCAAATAGCTTATACCTTCTATCCATCTCTCCCATTGCCCATTTTAATGCTGATAATATTTTTTCCACCTCAACAATAACTGGCGTGAGAAGATGGGGAATACCATTGTAGGATGTAAACTCAACTCTTTTCGGATCAATTAAAATTAACTTTACCTCTTGAGGAGATGCTCTAAAAAGAAGTGATGTAATAAATGAGTTTACCAAAACAGATTTTCCTGATCCCGTAGTACCAGCAACAAGAACATGGGGCATCTTTCCAATGTCTGCGATAATAGGAGATCCTGAGACATCAAGACCCATTGATACAGCTAACTTTGATTTGCTTTTCTGCATAACATTTGAGGCAAGCATGGTTCTTAATGTAACAACTTCAAGCGATCGATTTGGAATCTCAATACCAACAAGATTCCTCCCAGGTATTGGTGCTTCAATACGTATTTGTCCTGTTGGAGCTTCTGTAGCTAATGCTAAATCATTTGCGAGTGAAGTAATCTTGGACACCTTCGTTCCAAGAGCAAGCTCTAAAGCATATTGTGTAACAGCAGGCCCCAAGTTGACCTCAGCAACTCGTGCCTCTACGCCAAAGCTTTGGAGGGTCTCCTCGATCTTCCTTGCAATTTTATTAATATCCCCTCTATCTGCCTTAGAACCAGGTGATTCTACAAGCAGTGAAAGAGAAGGGTATTCCCAAATACCATTTCCTGTATCTCCAATAACGTTTGAGACAAGCTTTGCTGAGATAAGTTCTTCTGGTTCTTTTTTATTAATAACCGGCTGATGATCATGAGAGTCTTTACTGATGACTCCAGTATCCTTTTGTCCGCCTTTTATCGTAATTGGTTTGGATCTATCAAGTAACGACTTATTCCCACGAGATAAAATATTTGAAGGATAAAGCCTATGTGCGTTTGCGAAAAGCGTAGAGAATCCTTTCATAATATCATCAACAGAAGTATCAAAAAAGACGATAAGCCCAATAACAAAACCAGCAATAAACACAAGATCTGCACCAATGGTAGTCAATATTTCTGCAAGAATCTGAAAAATACCATTTCCAAGAGACCCACTTCTAGTTAATCCTAAAAGCGAAACAAAAAAAACTAAAAATCCAAAAGAGACGTTTGGCTTTGATAAATAAAACTTCTTAAGATGCAGCATGAAAAAAGCAAAGAATAATAAGATGAAAGGGAAAAGAAAATCAAGTCCACCAAAACGTTCGTGAAGCGCATCGCTTATCTCTCCCGCCGAAGATCCGCTATTGAAAAATGACAAAGTTACAAGACCCGCAGACAAAAATAGACCGACTGAAAAAAGAGTGTATACTGTATTTTTCTTTAATTTGAATTTAGTTCTTTTCTTTCTGTAGGATCCTCTTTTAGATTTCATAATCAATAGTTTATAAGTGCAAAAAGCATATCATAAATAGGCTCACTTTGCACATAATAATTCTAAACCTCGATGACAATTGGCAGAACCAACGGTCTCCTTCGTAGCTTATAAAAAATATGCTTACTTGCCATTTCTTCAATCTGTCTTCTCATATGAACCCAATTCGTCACTCTCGCTTTTCTTTTTGCTAAAAGTTTTTTCATTTCAATAGTAAGTGATTTCTGAAGTGTTTCGATATCTTTTGGAAGTAAACCCCGAGCGATAATATCTGGCCTATTCATCAATTGACCATCAGTAGTATTTATCTCAACCATAAGAATAATTATTCCGTCTTTAGCCAATTTTTCTCTATCACGAAGAACAAAACCTTCTACTTCTTCACCTGATAACTGATCTACATACACATTTTTGGTTGCTATTTTTCTTCCCAAACGATAGCTAGATTGCGTAAAAATAACTTCCTGACCATTTTCTAAAATGAGGACATTTTTATCTATATAGTCCATTTTTTTTGCTAAATCTTTATACATAACCAGATGTTTGTAATTTCCACTTATTGGGATAATATATTTTGATTTGAGTAGCGACATCATCATGAGGTGATCTTGCTGTGAGCCGTGGCCAGAGACATGCAATAGCGTTGACTGAGATGATGTAATTGCTCGGGCCCCTGTTTTTGCTATTGAATCAATAAGGCTATTTACTGCTTCTTCATTGCCAGGAATCGGTTCTGCTGAAAAAACGACAAGGTCATCAGAAGAAAGGCTAATATCCCTATGTTGTCCCTCAGCTATTCTCGTCATGGCAGAATTTTCTTGCCCCTGACTGCCAGCAACGATAAGCACTAATTTACTTGGGTGATACCTCTTTGCTTGATTAATATCAATAATAGTTCCATCCTCTACATGAAGATATCCTAGTCTTTTTGCCACATCAGTTACCTTCACTAGTGATCTTCCAACAAAACTAACCTTTCTTTTTGCTTTTTCAGCTGCCTCAATAACTTGGTTAAGACGAGAAACATTTGATGAATACGTAGTAACAATACATTTCCCTTTACATTCTGTAATAAGTCTTTCAAACGTCTTTTGCATTCCATCCTCGGAAGGCGTATGACCTGGCCTATCTGACCCAAGAGAGTCAGTCATATGAATAAGAATTCCATCTTTTGCCGCATCAACTATTCCCTTAAAGTCCATCCGCTTATTATCATATGGTGTCATATCAATTTTAAAATCACTTCCATGGTAGACGGTGCCAACCGGTGTTTTAATAACAATGTGTGATGTATCTGGGACAGAATGAGTCACTGATAAAAAATTAAAACTAAACGGACCAAGATTTATCGGCTTACCACCAAATGAAACAGATTTTATATCTGCAGGCAATTGATATTCACGCAACTTTTCATTCGCCAATGCTGCCGTAAATGGAGTCGCATATACAGGAATTTTGGGAAGTTGAGGTAATATAAAAGGTAGAGCACCAATATGATCCTCATGACCGTGACTTAAAAGAAGTCCAACAATACGCTTTTTAGCCTTATCAGCTGGGAGACAATTTTGAATAAGATACGTAATATCAGGAAGCAAAAGATCAACTCCTAGTGCAGATGCGTCCGCAAAGCCAATACCACAATCTACGATAAGAATTTCATTTTTGTACTCGTATACGTACATATTTTTTGTAACATCCTCAATTCCACCTAAGGGAATCACCGACAATTGTGGCTGTGTAGTGTTCTGTATTTTTTGTTGATCTTGGTGCATATCTTTCATGATATTACATTACCATGTTGGTAAATATTGTTTGAGATTGGCATCACTAATCCGAGCTGACTGAACTTTCCCTTCAACAATCTCCCGAGCTACCTTTCTGCACATTCCTTGAATTGTTCTCTCAAGAGAACGAATTCCGGAATCAAAGCCAAGTGGCCTAATAATTCCAGGCCACACAGATTCATCAACCATCATTTGCTGCTCCGAAAGTCCTGCCTCCAAACGAATCTTTCCAAAAAGATATTGTTTTGCAATTACAGTCTTTTCTTCGTCAGTATAAGAAGGCATTTGAATAATCTCAAGCCTATCCAACACAGCAGTTGAGATATTGCTCGTATTATTTGCTGTTGCAATAAACAAAACATTTGAAAGGTCGAATGGAAAATCAACATAGTGATCAGTGAAGGCAAAGTTCTGCTCAGGGTCTAGTAGCTCAACGAGAACACCCATAATGTCAGCTCTTGACGACTCTGTCACACGATCCAACTCATCAAGAAGTATGACAGGATTGTTCATTTGTGCATGAAATAATTTCTTTATCACATATCCGGGTTCAGCATCGGGAAAAGCCTTCGATTGTCCACGCAGAGCCCGAGCATCTGCCATTCCGCCAAAGGGTATACGTTCAAATTCTTTACCAAGCGCTTCAGCAATCGACTTAGCAAGAGTTGTTTTCCCTGTACCTGCCAAACCAACAAGGCATAAAATAGGCGCTCTTTGAACTACATCTCGCTTTTGTTGTCTCATATTCAAAATAAGAGTTGCCAAATAATCGAGAATTCTATTCTTAATCTCAGTTAGACCATAATGATATTTATCCATTGATTCTTTGGCTTTCGCAAGATCAAGAACATCAACACTCTGCTTATGCCAGGGTAGTCCGACTACCCAGTTGATATAACTTGAAGTCTTTTCATATTCAAGAATGTAGTCCGCACTCATAAAACCAGCGCTAGCTCGTAAAAGTGCGAGTCTTGATACTCTTTCTAAAAGGTTTTCTCTTAAGGTATCAGGTAGCTGAGCTTTTTCGACTCTCTCCCCAAGCTTTCGTATCTGATCCGGAGACTCAGATTCTGTTGATGGTATTACCTTTGACAAAGTTGGAGTTGGAAAAGGTGGCAGGTTTGAATCGGGCATATTCTTATCTTACTATAATATCTTTTGAAGCAAAAGTGCTTTAATAATGCGAGCGGCGACGAGGTCCTTGAGGTCTACTTCCCATTCGCTCTCTTTCAAACATTTGTGACAATGGATGCTTACCTTGTGGGCGATCACCTCTAGAAAAATCTCTTCTATCTCTTGAATGACCAGTCTCATTTCCACGTCGTGGTTCGTATGGTCTTCTCTCAAAAGATCTTGTTTGAGGCTGAGCTGCTCTTCGCTGACCTGACCCTCCACCAGATTCTCCACCCTCACTTGAAGATCCTTCGTTGCCAAACTTCATAGTCAAATTTATCCTTCCTTGATCATCGATCTCATATACTTTTACCTTTACAACCTGACCAAGAGAAACAATATCCTCAGGACTATTTACAAATCCTTCACCCATCTTTGAAACATGCACCATACCTTCTTTGCCTGGTAAAATCTCAACAAATGCTCCAAAAGGGAGAATTCTCTTTACTGGCCCTTCAAAAACCTCACCTACCATTACTTCTCTTGTAAGCCCCTGAACCCATTCAATAGCTTTTTTAACAGCTTCAGCTTCAACGCCTGATATAGTTACTGTTCCATCATCCTCAACATCAACTGTTGCACCAGTTTGAGCTATAATATTTTTAATAGTCTTTCCTCCAGGACCAATCAGTTCACCAATCTTTTCGACAGGAATTTGAAGCTGTTCAATCTTGGGAGCAAATGCAGATATATTTTCTCGAGAAGTTGGCAATGCTTTAAGCATAGTCTCAAGAATATTCAACCGAGCATCATGTGCCCTATCAAAAATCTCTTTTATCTGCTTATCAGTTAGGCCGGGGATTTTTACATCAAGCTGAATTGCCGTTATACCCTGATCAGTTCCTGCAACTTTAAAATCCATATCTCCAGAGAAATCCTCAAGGCCAATTATGTCTGTAAGTAGCACATAATCTTTTTCATCAGACATCATGCCAATTGAAATTCCTGCAACAGGTTTCAAAATAGGTACACCAGCATCCATAAGAGCGAGCGTCGACCCACAAGTTGAAGCCATAGAGCTTGAACCATTTTGAGATAAAACTTCAGAAACGACTCTCACTGTATAAGGAAATTTATCTTGTGTTGGAATAACACCTAACAAAGCTCTTTCCGCCAAAGCTCCGTGACCTATTTCTCGTCTTGAAGGCGTTCCAATTCTACCAGCCTCACCCACAGAATATGGTGGGCCTGAGTAATGATGGATATATCGCTTACTCTCTTCACCTTCTGCAGACTCGATCAATTGCTCCATGCGAGGAGAACCAAGCGTAACAATTGAAAGTGCCTGGGTGAGACCTCTCTCAAAAATTGCTGACCCATGAGTTCGTGGAAGAACACCAACATCAACTGAAATATTTCTAATTTCATCAATTTTACGTCCATCTGGTCGTGCTTTTTTAGTAATGACGTTATGACGGATAATTTTGAACATTACCTGCTCGAGAGCTTTTGCAAAAATCTTTTTATCAAGCTGAGTATTATCATTAGTACTCTTATCATGCTCAACAATTTTTAAAAGAAGGTCATCTGTCTCACTCCCACTTCCTTCCTTATTTGCTCTACCTTTAATAAGAGCGGCAACTTCATTTTTGAAATTCTTTTCTATAAGAGCAACTGCATCTGAAAGGAGTGGATTTGGAGTAGTGGAATGTTTTTTAACGCCAACTTTTTTAACAAGCTCCTCGATAAATGTAATAATTTTTTTTGTTTCTTTGTGAGCCTCAACGATCGCTCCCTGAACAACGTCTTCAGGAACTTGCATCGCCCCTGCTTCAATCATGAGGGTAAGATCACTGCTCTGAGAAACAACGATATCAAGCTCTGACAACTGGCCTTCTGTAGCTGTTGGATTGAATACATACTCAACTTTGTCCCCATTTTTGACTGAGCCCATACGAATTGCTCCAATAGGACCTTTCCATGGAATCGGTGATATTGCAAGAGCAGCAGACACTGCATTAAGTGCAATAATATCTGGCTCATGCTCTCCATCAACTGAAAGAACAGTTACAACAACCTGAACTTCGTTTTTAAACTCTTTAGGAAAGAGAGGACGGATTGAACGATCTATAAGTCTCCCTATAAGGATTGCCTCATCAGTGGGACGACCTTCGCGCTTTACCCAACGGCTTCCTTTAATTCTTCCGCCTGCGTACAATTTTTCTGTATACTCAACACTCAAAGGAAAGTAATCGATATCATCTCGTATTTTTCCTTCAACGACAGTCACAAGAATAACAGTATCGCCAAGCCTAGCTAAAACCGATGAGGTAGCTTGAGGAGCAAGACGACCTGTCTGTAATGATAATGTTTTACCTGCAAATTCGAGGTTAACAGAGGTTTTTTCCATTTAGTCTTTCAATCCAATCTTCTTCTTAATATCTGAAGCTCGACTCTTATCAACTTTAACTAAAAAATTAAGAAGTCTTCTTCGCTTTGCAATCATTGAGAGAAGTCCACGACGACTATGGACATCATGAGCATGATCCTTAAGATGATCAGCAAGTCGTGTGATTCTATGGGTAAGAAGAGCAATTTGCACTTCTGGACTTCCAGTGTCTCCATTTACTGTCTGAAATTGCTTGATGATGTCTTGTTTTTGCATTGTTGAAAGCGGCATAGGAGTGTATTATACCAAGTTTCTTACTGTCTGGCAACTGTATTGCGTAGACTAAACAGAAGATGACCCTTTATAAACCTTTGGCGTTAGCCAATCTGAAGGTGGCTTCTGATCATTTTGCTGCTTTGGTTGTAATTGAGGTTGCTGGACCTGCTGAGGCGAGATTGGCCCTTGAGCCTGCTGAAAACCTCTTTCTGGTCTTTGAGATTGAGTCCTCTGGTCATGTTGCCTTGTCTGTGATTGAGCCCTGAGAGCTTCCCTAATAGCCTCCCGACGATCCTGACGCTCTTCTTTTTGTCTCTGTTGTGGCTGAGGTTGCGCTGGAAGAGGCTGGACCTGCTGTGACTGAGCCTGGACAAATGATGGACGAGATTGAGGAACTGCAGCTTGAGCTTGTAGAGAATTTTGCATTCTTTGAGCACCTTTTTTAAGCAAAATAGATGCTATTTCAAAAGCTAAATAAGATGTAGTTTGACTTTGAAAATTATTGGTAGCATTAGTAATACCTGACAATAAATTCTGAGCGACATCAACATCAAAATCATAACTAAGATTGAGCATGAGATCAGCAACCTGCTCTGAGAGTGAAGAGAATTTTGCAGAGACTAATATCATTGATCCATAACCCTCATTTTCTCTCTTATTATCAATATTAATAATTGGAACGTCTCCAAGCGATCCTTGTGGGAAATTAGATTCAACATCATGAAGTGATGTTATACCAATTGCTATAACAAGAGTTGGCTTGGATGAACCTCTTTTAAATACAACATCCTGCTCAGAAAAATTAAGACCAAGCTCACCAGCCTTAACTACAATATTGAGTAGGTTATTGTCTATGGTGTAGGATACTTTCTCAATTTCTCCTTCTCTATATGGAAATGAGACAACCAAATCTCCTCCTGCAGATTCATTTGAAGTAGCTACTTTATCAATGCCGACAAGAGATGAAACTTCAACGATTGGTTGCGTAGGGGATATTACACTTACAGCTTTACCTTGAGCCTGAAGAGATAAATAGAAAGAAAGAGCAGCAGCCATTTGATCAATGGAAGGATTTGCCCCAACAATAATAGCCGTTGACTGACTACCAGCTATAATATCTTTTATTTTTTGAAGTGCCTGATTGTCCATAATATCCTATATTATTCATGGGATATTACCATATCTCCTACTTCAAAGTCAAGTTCTGGAGTAATAATAATACCTGCCTCATTACCTTTTTCAACTTTATTTATTGGATTTTTCCCTATTCGAAGAGAATTGATCTGGGCTTCTCCAATAAGATTGTCCCCTCTTACTATGCGGATCTTATCTCCACGAGCAATTCTACCATCAACTACGCCTATTCCAAGTACAAAAGTCTTCTCAAAAGGAAATTTAGCCAATATTTTTGCCGTTCCATAAATCTCCTCAATAAGAGAAAGCGCTTTCCCTTCCATTACATCCGCAAGCTCACTAAGCAGTTCATAAATTATTGTGTAGTTTTTACACAAAACCTTCTCTGTTCTTGCTAGCTTTGCGACATCTGGTCTAATTTTTGAATTAAACCCAATAACAAGAGCACCTGTTGATTTTGCGTGCATGATATCGCTCTCAGTTACTTCTCCTGTTTTTTGCTCTAACAACTTTACTTTTTCAGGAAGAGAATATTTTATAGCCTCAAGTGACCCTTGGGAGTCTGCAAGTAAAATAACAGGCAATTCAGTTTGGTCGGCGGCAGGAGAATACACGGCCTTTGGTATTTGCTCCTGAACAGTCTTTACTTCAACATTTACAACGTCAGTAATCGTGCTACCCACTGCAGGCACATTGAGAAAGCCTAAAATCTCTACTGCTGCTCCAATTGTCGCATCCTGAAGTGAAGCGCCATTATCATTCATGAGAGATCGAATCCTAAACTGTTGATTATCGCAGTAAGCATCCTGACGAACTTTTATTGTCCCATCTTTGACGACTACTGTTGCTCGAGGACCAGCTTTTTGATCTAACCTCGACTCAATAACAATAGCTCTAAGAGGATGACTTGGAGAGACTGTAGATGAATCAGCATTACTGAGCTCTTGGACAAGCAGAATAAGATCCAATAACTCTTTTATATTCTTTTTTGTTTTTGAGGCAACCTCTATAACTGGCACATCCCCACCCATACCTTCAAGCATGACTCCCTCGCGAAGAACTTGCCCCTTAACTTTTTCTGGGTTTTTAGTAGGAAGATCTGATTTTGTTAATACAACAATAAAAGGAATTTTTGAGCCTTGGAGAACTTTAATACTTTCTCTAGTTTGAGGCATAACGCCATCAACTGATGAAACAATAAGAAGCCCAATGTCAGCTGCGTATGCCCCACGGCTCCTCATCTGAGCAAAAGCCTCATGGCCTGGCGTATCAATGAATGCAATAGCTCGCTTGCTGCCTTCATGCATTACCTCTATAGAAGATGCACCTATTTTTTGAGTGATACCGCCGTGTTCTCTTTCTGCAATTGAGGTATCTCTAATTGCGTCAAGAAGCGTGGTTTTGCCATGATCAACATGACCAAGTACGGCAACTACAGGAGGAAATAATTTTGTATGAGATGTTGCTTGATTTGCCATATAGCTAAAGCTCCTTTTACTCGCATAACATAGAGTTGCAGAGAATTCATATTATTCTTTCTCAACGACTTCTTCAGTCTTTTCTGTTTCAGGGGCTTCATCAGGAATTGTGACCTCAGAAACTTCATCGGAAGCAGCAGTCTCATCTGATGCACCCTCATTTGAGTCACTTTCATCTTTTGCATTTTCTTCTGTTGTTTCAGCTTCTTTTTTAGGCTCATCTTTTGATATATTTTCCTCAACCTTTGTCTCAGCTGAAGCGCCTTCTGTTCCTTGAATTTCGATTCTATAGCCTGTTAATTTTGAAGCTAATCTTACATTTTGACCATCTTTACCAATTGCCAATGATAGCTCTTCCTGAGGAACAAAAACGTGAGCAATCTTCTCTTCCTCCTTAAGCTCAACTCTAACATTCTTTGCTGGGGATAAAGCAGCTGCGATATAAGAAGAAGATTCCTCTTGAAATTGAATAATATCGATTTTTTCGACTCCACCAACTTCTTGAATAATTGCTTGGACACGCACTCCCTTTTGCCCCACGCAACTGCCAACAGGATCAATACCACTTTGTGATGAAGCAACAGCAATTTTTGCTCTGTTGCCTGCCTCACGAACGATAGACCTAATCACAACGCTTCCCTGAGCTACCTCAGGAACCTCACGCTTGAAAAGACCTTCAAGCAATCCGTTGTCCGAGCGCGAAACAATAACTTCCTCCCCCTTTGTACCTTCATGAATATCTTTAATAAAAACTACAAGTCTCTGATTTTGATAATATTTTTCGTTCTGAATTTGCTCTTGGGGAGGCATAATAGCCTCAGTTTTACCAATATCAACAATAACATTAGGACCAGCAAAACGAAGAACTGTACCATTTACAATTTGTCCAAGCTTGTCTTTATAATCAGAAATTATCGCTTCCTTTTCTTTTTCGCGAATCTTTTGAAGGATAACTTGCTTTGCTGTTTGTGCTGCGATACGACCAAATCCTGGAGGAGTCACATCTTTTCCGTTATGCAAAATTTTTGCTTCACCAGTATTAGGATTTAATTCTGCAGCATACTCCTCAACGTCAACTCCTGGATGATCTTTTCTATAGGCGGCAACGATAGCATTTTGAACCGTTTCCAAAACGACAGATACGTCAACTCCTCGTTCTGTTGCAACTTGATTAAGCGCTAGAGCAAATTCACTTCTTTGTAATGCTGGCATAGTCTGGTAAGTATACCAGATTTGTGGTGCCTGCTTCAATAGAGAACAAAAAATATAGGCTAATATTTAAAAAAGAGTGCTCCACCCGACAATATATTGTTACTTACAAACGTCTTTAAAAATATTTTGAAAAGCTGGATTTAATTTTTGCAATGCCGCCGCTGGATCATCTTTTAAGTCTATAAATTGATAGAATGGGGTCGTGCTCCTCTCTGCAATCGTCTGTAACAGGCTAATCAAATTATCTTTAAAAACTAGCCCTTCACCACTTTTGCTATCATAAATACCAACGACGTATACACTATCTGTTATATCTTTTAGTCCCTTTACTAGATCAGGTAATCTGTTTGTTGAATTTACTCGTGGGTCTTGATAAATTGAAAAACATCTCTGCTGATATCTACCACTCCCTAAGCAAACTGAAGAAGAATTTGCATCCCCGTTGTGGGATTCTCTATCTTCCCATGTCTCCTCAGGAATACCATCAGAAAAAATTATGGCAACTTTTCTATATCCTGCAAAAGAAGAGGGAGCTGATTCTAATTTGGAAATAGTATAGGAAAACCCATTTCTCATGTAGGTTCCTCCACCATTACTATTTTCTAAAACAGCTTTATCTACTTGAGTAATTTTTTGCTTATCTGAAGATGAAACATTCTTTACTAATTTGTAATTCAACAGGTTAAATACACCATCTAGCGGTGTATTCCCAGAATCTTTTCCAGTAAATGCTTGAGCTCCGATGCCAGCATTAGCATAACCACTCAATTGTGTATAGAAAGATCCAAGCGCAGAATTTAAAGCAGTATATTTTGGACTTGAATTTGGTGTTAGCATTGAATTTGAATAATCAAGTATCAAAGTCACTAACGTCTTGTTATAACATTCCTGAACAGGAGGAGGCTGCGAGATGCTAGGAGAGATACTAGGCGAGGTACTGGGAGTAATTTCACTGGTAGGCGTAGGCACCTCGGTCGGTTTTGGCTTTATGTCAACAAGCTGCAAAGCATTCTCGCTGCTTTGCTTTGCTGACTCGGTATCTATATCAACTTGGCTTGATGCAGGTGGAGTAGGATTAAGCTGAGGAAGAATACCACCTGTTAAGGCAAATGCTCCAGCCATTGCGGTAGCAAGAATAAAAATTACATAAATTCCGCCATCTCCCCTAAAAAAAGATATAACTTTATGGTGAAATTTTTTATGTCGTTTTGTCTTTAAAACAACATGCTTCCTTTTGTATGCTCTCTTTTTCATTGTAGATATCTTTAGGTTAAGAGCCTAAAGATGCTTTGTCAAGAATTACCTGCCTAAATTCGATAAATAACAAACTCATTTATTTGATTGACGCCAATTCTTACCCTATCTCCTCTATTAATTGATTTATTAAGGATTTCTTTCGCAATAAGATCATCAAGATTGTCTTGGATATATCTCCGAATTGGTCTTGCTCCATATTCTTTATCATAACCTTCTGATATTATTTTAGACACTGCAATATCCTCAACGGAGAGTGTTATGTCTTTTTCTTTCATGTGACTTATAAGATCTCTTAACAAAATTTCTGTTACTTTCCTAACATCATCCTTTAAGAGTGGCCGAAAAACAACAATATCATCAAAGCGGTTGAGTAATTCTGGCTTGAATATATTATTTGCCTGAAGAAAGCTTCTCAATTGCTTCTGAAACGAGCTATCAAGAAATACATTTTTTTCTATCGCATCGTGAATAAAATTTGCTCCAGCATTCGATGTTGCGATAATAATCGCGTTACTGAAAGAAACAGTATTACCTCTCCCATCGGTCAATCTACCATCATCAAGAATCTGAAGGAAGAGATTTGCCACCGACGAATGAGCTTTCTCAAATTCGTCAAGAAGGACAAGGGAATTTGGATGATCATGGATTTTCTCAGTCAACTCACCTCTCAGATCGTTTTGTCTGGTAGATGCTCCTATTAATCTCTCAATACCATCGGTTGATGCATACTCGCTCATGTCAAGACGGATCATATTCGCTTCACCATTAAAATAAATATTTGATAATACTTTTGCTACTTCAGTTTTACCAACACCTGTTGGGCCCAGGAACAAAAAGGAGGTAGGTCTATCTAGACTCTGAACCCCTGTTCTGAGTCTTCGAAGAGATTCTGCAATAGCTTTAATAGCCTGATCTTGACCTATGATCCGCTCATGCATAATAGATTCTAGATGAAGTAGCCTTGAACTCTCTTCTTCTGTTGGATCATCCAACGCAATACTTGTTCGCTGTTCAACTGTATGAATAATATCTTTCTCAGTAACTAAACGAAACTTATTATGTGCATCATGAATATCTTCAGAAGCTTTTTTACTCATTGCATCAGACAGTAGATCAATTGCACTTCCTGGTAACTCAGAACTATCAGAATATTTTTGTGCAAACATCACCGATGTCTTGACAGCAGGATAAGTAATTATTACTGCATGTTTTCTTTCAAGCTCCACGATCTTTTCCATTATCATCTGCTCAGCCTGATTACTACTGGGAGCCGTAAGATGAATATCAGAAAACATTTCAGAGATAGGTTTACCTTGTATATATCTTTTAAAATTTTCGTCAGTGACACTTGCGATAATCGGAAGCTTTCCATCACGAAGGAATGGCATTAATGCCCCAGAAAGATCAAGTGAAAAGCTGGTCCCGCCAAGAAGGTTCTGGAATTCAGGAATATAAAGAATAACATTGCCTGCATGGCTAACCTCCTCAATGATTTCTTTTAAACGCTCCTGAAGATCGCCTTGTTGATTTGCTCCAGCGACAAGTGATCCAACGAGTACTTCAAGAATTGTTTTATATGAAAGATTCTTATCAAGTTTTCCACTAAAACTATCCTCTGCCAGCCTTCTAAGCAGCTGCTCTTTGCCTACCCCTGTTTTTCCAACAATTAGAATATTATTTCTTTCAGGTTTTAATAAGCTTTCTTGTAATAACTGATATTCTTTTTCTCTGCCAATAATAGAAACATCAAGATTAAGATCCTTCTGAGGAAAAACTTGTGTATACTTTTTAGTTTCCAAGGTCCACCCAGACACAAGCCATTGCCCCAATCCTCCTCCGTAATTTGCAAAAAATAGCTCCCTTGGTTTTTCCTCAAATTGATAGATCTTCCTAACCCAGACAGAAATCTGCAGCAAGTCATTCTCTTTTAATCGCTTATGTAAAAGGAAATTTGTCTTCTCATCTGAGACAATCAGATAAGAATTGAGCACATCTATAAGAGTAATCTTTGTTCCCTGTATTTTTTTAGCGAGCTCAGACGCTCTTAGCAGCAACACGTTGGCTTCGTATTCAATACTCACTACATCTCGCGGAGAAGCACCCATTCTTTGTAACCCAAAAATGACCTGTTGATGACTAAACAAGCGTCTTAATATTTCCTTTGTTGATGAAGCATTTTGAAATACTGAAGCTACCTCTAAAGACATACTCTTATAAGGATCTTCCTGATCCAGAAGGGTATTTTTTGTTCTTAATGTACAAATCTTATACCGATAAAAAAGTTCTCCCATAAGATAAAGATTAAAAATAACAATGGGAACATTAGGGGATTCGTTAGTAATAAGCACAAGGGGAATCCACATCAGAAGAATCACTGGAAGAGCAACTCTTATAAATTTTACTTCTATACTTCTATAAAACAAATATATTGATACGAGTTGTCTATCCATAATTACCACAACAACAATCCTACTGTAATCAAAGGAAATGCCATATATCCTCCAAAAATCACCACTTCAAAAACAAGAAGTATCATAAATAAAAATGCTGCAATGATAAGTAAACAGCTTTTCATAAAAATCCCAATTCCAATGGAAAATCCGACCAAACCATCGCGATATTCATTTTTTACAGGAAGAAAAAAGGTTTTTAGAAGAATTTTTACAGAAAAAAAATCAAGAAATACACGATTAAAAATATAGAAATGCTTGAGTACAACAACAGGACCTTCACCATACCAAAATCTCAATACGTAAAATGGGTAGAAAAACAGGGCAGACATACATACTTAGTATACCTTGAATATAAAATAAAGTTCAAACCAGCATCTTTTACAGCCTTAGAGGGTATTTATTAATTGCTTGAGGCAGAAGTGATTTCGTTCTTTACAAAAGTCTCACCATTGACGTTGTTATTTTGATTACTCAAGAATGGAGGATTGAAGCTGGGCTGCGCGTACTCAGGCTCCTTAGGTAACGCCTGAGCTTCCCCTGTTCCTGACTCAGGAAGATGAGATTTTTCAACCATATCAAGAGGTTGAGTATTATTGTCTCGATTATCGATGTTTTTTTCTGGACCAACTACACTCTGACCACCGCCTTTTGAGAAATTAAAACCTCCTTTTGTCGAGTTATAATCAATCACAATAGTATCTCCAGGCATAAATTCCTTCCCTATGATCATAAGAGCTACTCGATTTTCGATAGATGACTGGATAAGCCTTCTAAGCGGCCTTGCTCCATATACAGGATCGTATCCTTCCTGCGCAAGCTGCGCAATCGCAGCATCCGTTGTCTGAACATGATACCCCTGCTCTTCAAGCAATTTTGCTGTTTTTCCGATACCAAGCTTTGCAATCTGCGTCATATCTGCTTTTCTCAAAGGCTTAAACATCACCACGTCATCAAATCGGTTAAGAAGTTCTGGCTTAAAAAACTTTCTTAACTCTGCTGTTACAAGCGTTGTCAAATCACTAAACTCTTTAGTAAAAGCTTCCTGCGATTGTGGCTCTCCTTTTTCACTAAGCTGTTGCTGAATAAGCGAACTTCCAATATTGGAGGTAGCTATAACAATAGTATTTTTGAACGAAATAGTATTACCTTTATTGTCTGTTAATCGACCATCTTCCAAAAGCTGTAAAAGAATATTAAAAACATCAGGATGTGCTTTTTCTACCTCATCAAGTAGAACTATTGAGTATGGCTTTGCCCGAACCGCCTCTGTCAACTGACCTCCTTCTTCATAACCAACGTATCCTGGAGGAGCCCCAATCAACTTAGCTACCTCATGCTTTTCCATATATTCACTCATATCAAGCCTCACAAGAGCATCATCACGCCCAAAAAGTAACTCGGCAAGCGTTTTTGCTAATTCTGTTTTGCCAACGCCTGTTGGACCGAGAAATATAAATGATGCAATTGGCCTATTTGCCGGAGCTAACCCAATTCTCCCTCTCCGTACAGCCTCAGATACCGCAACGACTGCTTCTTGCTGGTCGATAAGTCTTTTATGAATATTATCCTCAAGCTTAAGAAGCTTCTGACTCTCGTCTTCAGTCAATTTTGTAACTGGAATACCAGTCCAATTGCTCACAACTCTCTCAATATCTGACTTTACCACCTCATTACCCGTTGTTGCCTGTGAACGAGGCGGTGTGTCATTTGAGTTTTCTCCCGATTCCTTTACATCCTGCTTAAAAGAAATTCGTCCAAGCTTTACATCTGCTGAAGCTTCATCGATAAGATCAACTGCTTTATCAGGAAGATATCTTTCTCCAATATATTTTTTTGATAACTTAACGGCATCTACCAAAGTATCATCAGGGATTGTCACACCATGATATTTCTCATATTTTGGCCTTAACACTTTCAGCATTTCAACAGCAGCCTCTTCAGATGGTTCATCAGCAAGGATTGGTTGAAAACGTCGCTCGAAAGCCTTATCTTTCTCAAAATGCTTTCTATACTCAACTGTGGTAGTTGTTCCAATAATCTGCATATGACCTCTTGCTAAATGGGGCTTTATTATGTTTGAAGCATCCAAAGCGCCGTCAGTGTCACCTGCCCCAATGAGGGTATGTATTTCATCAATAAAAAGGATTATTTGACCTTGTGACGCAATTGTTTCATTGATTATCCCTTTTAGTCGCTCCTCAAACTCTCCTCTATGGCTAGCGCCAGCTACAAGCGATGCAAGATCAAGCTGATAAATTTTTTTGTTTTTAAGGTCAGATGGTATACTTCCTGCAACAATTTCCTGTGCAAGTCCTTCAACAATCGCTGTTTTACCGACTCCAGCTTCACCAATAATTATTGGGTTGTTTTTTGTCCTTCGAAGTAAAATGTGAACAAGTCTGTCAATTTCCCTATCTCTTCCTGCGATTGGATCCAATTTCCCTGCTTTTGCTTCAGCAGTGAGATCTATGGCGAATTGTTCAAGAACTGATTTTTTACCCGTGGTGTATTCTGTAGACGACGATAATTTGTCCAAAATATGTTGTTTAGTAACTCCCTTTTCCACTAGGAGCTTTACGGAATCAATAGATAAATTGCAAATCTCAACCAAAAGATCCTCTGGTGAAACAAAGCTGGCGTTTCTGGTTTTTGCGTCTCTATATGCCTGCTCAAATAGCTGAGTACTTGCGCTACTCAACATCGGCTGCTCTTGGAAACTTCCTACTTCTTCTTTACTCTGAATTTCCTGGGCAAGCTTTGCAACATCAACATCAAAACCTTCAAGTAGCTTAAAAACTTCCTCATCGTATAGTAGTCCTAGCAATACTTGTTCAGGCTGTATTTGAGCTTGCTTAATGCGCCTTGTCTCTTCTTGAGCGTGATGAAGAACTTGCGTAGTACGAGAATCAAGATGGGATAGCGCTGAGACATTTTGCCTAAGCGTTGGATCCATTCGTGACTCTATGTGTGTCAATGTATTAGCAGCAGTACTTGTATCTGCTGGATTTTGCTCTTGAGGCGAGACCAACTCCTCTTTAGGATCTTTATGAGAACTAAATAAATTTCCAAGCATACTTTTATTTAATACAATACTTCAAAAAAGAGCAAGTATTTTATCATTCATCGACGACTTGAACTTTCTGTTGTATTGGATTTTCCTGTCTTTTATTTCTACTAACCAATTCCTCATTCAAGCTATTTTCACTTTTAAAAACAGACTCTGCAGCAGTACGTTTTGCCTTTAGATACCCGATAATTTCAGGCTGACTAAATCCTCCCAAGAGAAGAAAAGGCAACAAATCGCTTACCATATCCATTCCTCTTCTCATCTGCTCAGAATCAGTTGATGAAAGCAAGTTTATGGCTAGAGTTAATGAATTAACATCCTTTTCTATTATTCTCTTTTTCTCATCAGAAGATTTTGAAGAATCTAGAAGAAATGATGCATAATTCTCCTCCCACATTCTTTTTACCTCTTCATAATCATCAAGAGTAACAGTCTGTATTCGATTTGCATGAGGCAAAGAGGTGACAGGCGTTGTCTTTTTACCTAATTGTTTGGCGATTTTTGCAATCTCTTTTAAGAGTTTTGAAGCAAAGAGATCGCCATCTCTCCCCTGTGATACTGTCTTTTGGAAAATAGACTCAGCGTCTATCTTAGTATCATGTGAGGCTGTGTTATAGATAGTTCTCATGAGATATGTTGAAAGCTCATCTCCATTCCTTTCTCCTTCAGCAATTTTTACATATATTTGAGGTATTTCGTGATCTATATCTTTTTCACGGATTGCTTTAACTACATATGATGCAACGCTGTTTCCGTTTGAGCTTGCCAAAGAAATCCTATCCATTAGCTTCGTATACTGCATCTGCTCAGCGGCTGTTGGTAGGAGAGAAGGATTGCTAATTTTCTCAAGAAAATCTTTAGTTTTTTCTTTCTGAAGGTTATACCACTGCTGTGAAGCCACACGAAGAGATTCAGCTAGAGGATTTGAAGCACTTTCTCTCAAAATCAATTGTGAAATCTCATTTTCCCTATCCTCATTTTTATCACCTGGAATCATTTGCTGCCCAAGAAGTGAAATAAACTTATTTGCGTTATCAATTTCGCTATCAGACGTTTGGTTGTCAAGCTCACTAATTGCATTGATAATAATCTTTGCTGAAGGATTTCCTTTCTTATCCTCCTCAACCAGCTGAGTGTGCAATGTTTTATATTTTTCACGCTCGTCTACTGAAGTTACCCTCTCAGGATGTCCAATATTGAGAAGATTTTGCTTAAGAATAGTGATTTCACTCTTCTGGTCTGTTGTTGTCTCTCTTTTCTGGTCAATTCTTACAATATCTCGCAAGGTAACTATTGGGAGGTTGACTATATTAAAAATTGATGTTGCCCCACTAGCCAAAGGAGGAGACAGTAGAGTCGTATGCACAGACCCCGTTGAAACCTCTTGAGGAATAACCTGCTTTGCAGAAATAGGCGCCTCAGCACTCATCGTCATAGTTTTTGAGGTGTGCTTAACAGCTTTTTCAGCAGCAAGAAGCGTGTCTTCTTCATCGTCTTTCGCTGTTAAGTCTTCAAGTGTAGACTTTGCAGCCTCCAATTTTGCCTTAAGATAGGTAATAATTTCAGTCTGAGAGAATCCTCCAATTAATAGAAATGGCAGAATATCAGATACCTGTCTCATTCCTTGTTCGATCATCTCTTGATTCCCTGAAGAAAGTAAGCTAATCGTTTCTTGCATATGTGAAATATCATTATTGATCTCATCTCTTCTACTATCACCATTAAATCCAGCAGACTTCAAATTTTTATAATTTTCCCTCCACATTTTCTTCACAGCTTCGTAATCATCAAAAGATACTTCTTGAATCCTATTAACAACAGGAAAAGTGCCGCTTTTTAATTTCGTTGCCGCTGAGGCGGGAACTTTTTGTTCTTTGACTGATGATTCTTGCATCATCTCAAAAATCATTACCCCTAATGGATCTTTTTTATCTTTAGCTTCTTTAATCACCTGCTTTAAATTCTCTGTGGATACCTGTGAGACATTTTTATCAACAGAGCTCATAACCTCTTTTGCTATTGGATTTCCTTCTTTTTCAGCTTTAATTAACGCCTCAAATAAACTCTTAACATCTTGCTCAGAAGATGACTTTTCAATTGTAGAAATAAACGTAGTTGCAACTGTATTCCCAGAATTGCTTGCGGTTACGAGACGCTCGCGAAGCGACTCATATTGATTAGAAGAGTTCTGATTTAGAGCTGATGACGATAATGCCTGAAGTATTTGTTTGAGAACTGCAAGTTGGCTTGAGGAGAACTGACTTAGGCCTGCAGCAACTTGTTTAGCAATAGGGTTACCCTCAAGAGCATTCTGAATAATTCTCTCTTTTATTTTTTCGACTTTTTCTTTTTCCACTGTAGAAAGGATTCTCTCTGGATTAGCAAGATTTTTAACTCCTTGATTAATCGTGGTCGAAGAAGTGTCTTGCGAAGAATAGTAATTATATGTATTTGCAGCCTGGAGTATATTTGTGGCAACAGTATCACCTTTCTGAGAAGCAAGTCTTAACCTTTCCCTGATAGCCTGATATCTTTCTCGCTCACTAGAAATAGAAAGAGTTGTCGGACTTGCTATCTGAATAAGAGTTTTTTTCGTTCTTTCAATTTCTGCAATTCGAGAAGTGTCATGAGATCTTTTCTCTATTTCATATCTGGCAATATCCCTCATCGTTGGAATTGAAAGATTGGCTAGATTATTCACTACGGATTTTGTAACAACATTTTTCTTCACTACTGTCTGAGACTTATTTTGCTGTGCAAAACTTCTTGGAATCTCCTTAGCATCACCAACAGACGATGGAACCTCAAAATGCCTACCAAAGGGAATATTTCTTGCAAGACCTGCTGGTTGATTAGAAGATGGAGGAGGACCAAGTGGCTTTGAGGGCGGCGCAAGCCTTGAAGCCATAAGATTAGTAATTTGTTTTGTTATAGGATTATTTTGATAATTATACGCCATCATGTGATCTAAAAAAATCTGGAGAAGAATAAATGGCAGAATAATAACTGCCCACAACATGATAAGAGACACTACATAAAGTGCAAATGTATCAGGAAGATTAACGCTATTGTTCAATCCGATTTTTTGCCCAGGTCCACCAAGTAAAATATTTACCGCAGTCGGATATACCATATCCCCCTGCTTTACTCCAGTAAAATTAAAAAGGAGAGGAAGTCCTGAAGGAGAATCCCACAATCTTACAAGGCCCGATAAGAAAATAGCAAAAAGAGGTGCGTAAAGTACCCATCTAAAAAACTCACCGATCCAAACCTTTCCCGTATTCCTCATTGGATAGAACAAGAGCAGTATTGGGAAAAGGGGAGAGAGAACTATAAAAAACCAAAGAAGAATCTTTCTAAAAATAAGGAGAAGAGCCATAACATAATAAGTAAATGCAGTAAATTTAACAAGGATCAACGACATAAATGCAGACTCGTCAAATGACGAACCGAATCGACGAAGTCCTTCAAAGTCTGTGTACTGAAAGCCTATAAATAAAAGATCTTTTGATGAAATAATTTGCCCACGAGAATTGTTAAGAAAAAATCCTTGTAAAATATCAACAAATTGATAAATAAATTGAATAAGTGAAAAAGAAAAAGTCACAAGAATTACTGCGAGTAAAAACCTCGGAAGAAATCTTTTAGCAGACAGACTTTTCCCTCTAGTTACAATGAGAATAAATGACGTTATAAGAATTACAACTAAAAACAAGGCATAAACAATTCTCTGAATAATGATCCAAAATGATGCAAGAGGATTATCGCTACTTTGCTGCGATGCTGCAGTTGACCATTGGTAATCCTTGAGTGTCCAATCCAATAACTGCCCTGATCGTGATGCGTTTTTGCCGATTCTAGTCACCTCAGGATCAATAATCCACGATCCATCCTGGGGTAATGCATCTGCCGCAATAAGAGTTTTGCTATCTATCGAAACAGCATACGCTTGCTGAGAGGTGGTAAATAAAAAAAGTCCTACGATAAAAAGAAGGCAGAACAAAAAATATTTTTTCATTTTAGTGTCCAAGACCAGGTATATGAAGAAGATCAACCAAAAATATCTCTATAAAGAGATAGCCAAATATTGCAAGAATAAGGCCAGCAATCGAGTAAAAAATATAACTTTTTCCTGCGTTAATTTGACTTGGATTCCCTCGAGAAGTAAGAATTGTGTAACCTCCAATAATGATAAAGAGAAGAGCTACTCCACCAACCATACTCAGTCCAATACCATAAAAACTACTAACAAAGAGTACAGGATCTTTCGGTAGACACCCAAGCTGTGTCATAACAGCTGAAGAATCACAAGAGGAAGCTGGATCGGCAGCATACGCAACATCCACAAAAAATAACGAATAAGATAATTTTTGAATCCATTGTCGAGCAGAGACAATTTTCATAGAAATAAAGCACCAATTCTAAGGCGCCACGTATTTCAAGTATACGAATTTGGTATAGAAATTACAAATAAATCTTTGTGCAGAAAATGCGCTAAAACCAGTTCTTTTTATTTTGCGAATCCGAATCAAAAGCCTCAAGAATTTCTCTCTGCTTTTTTGAAATGTTTTTAGGGATATCTATCTTAATTCGCACATAATGATCACCCTTGCTTGAACTTCGGAGTCTTTGGATTCCTTTTTCTCGAAGTCGTATCAATGTCTCAGGCTGTGTTCCCGCTGGAATCTTGATGGTAACCTCTCCTTCAACTGTTTCAACCTTTATCTCGCTACCAAGAACTGCTTGAGGAAAAGATATTGTTTCCTCAGTGATAATATCTGAGCCTTCACGATGAAATCTTTTATCTTGCTTTACTTCAAATACAATATCAAAACCTTCAAACCTCATTCTTGTTCCCGTATCAACACCTGGAGGAATCTTTATTTTTTGTTTTTTCTTGTCTATCTCTACTTCTTTCTCAGCGCCCTTCACAGCCTCCATAAAGCTAATCGACAAAGAATAAACCTGCCTTCTTTCTCCTCTTCCAAAAGGCGATGCACCACCAAAAAATTGTTCAAATATTTCAAATGGATCTGAGAATCCCCCAAAATCAAATCCTTGACCATTGCTGGAATATGTATAACTAAAAGGACCTTGCTGATTAAATCCACCAAAACCTCCACCAAACGGGCCTCCTGCCCCTGGCCCTCCCTGTTCAAAAGCTGCTGATCCGTACTGATCGTAGGTCTGTCTTTTTTGCGGGTCTGAAAGGACTTCGTAGGCTTTGGTTATTTCCTTAAATTTTTCCTCCCCCTCTTTAGTCTTATTACGATCGGGGTGGTACTGAAGCGCTAATTTACGATAGGCTTTTTTAATCTCATCTGCACTTGAAGATTTAGAAACTCCTAATAATGAATAATAATCTTGTGCCATAGTAATTCATGCAATATTACTTTGTTCTTTTTGAAACAGCTCTTTGCCTTGGACCTCTCCATGTCGGACTCCTATCTCCTCTAGCCTCTTGACCAGTTCTTATATGGGGTGGGCTAAAACTAGCAGGAAGGTTATTTCTCAAATTTTCTTCGATTTGTTCTCTGGACATAATATCCTCTAAAAACGGCCCCTCTTTTCTTTTTATGGAAGGCATCTCTATACCACGTATTCTAGCAATCTCGTTCTGAATATCAATTGTTGGCTGACCTTGATTTGATAATCTTTCAACTTTTTCTTCTAACTCTGTCAATCGTGCCTGATCTTCTGAACTAAAAACCCTACCCGCTAAAATATCAGCAGATGGTGGAACAGCAGTAGGGAGTGGATCCTCAATTGAGGGAGGTTCAACAATACGAAAGGGAGCTTGGACAAATTCTGGTTTAGTTTCGGCCATCGACTACCTCACCTTCAACAGGCTCATTACTATCCTTTGCATCTTTCTTCTCCTCTGAGCTTGCCACTGGTGAATTTGCTTCAGTGGATGCAACTTGATCCTTATACATAGCTTCACCAATTTTTTGAAGATGATCTGAAAGCTCTTTAGTCTTTGTCTCAAGTTCCTCCTTTGATCCACTATCCAAGATGTCTTTAAGTGCTTTTATCTTTTCTTCTACTTCTTTTTTAATATCATCGCTTACTTTATCCCCTGCATCCTTGAGAGATTTTTCGGCGGTAAAAATAAGAGAGTCTGCCTGATTTCTTGTTTCAACCTGCGCTTTCTTCTCTTCATCCTCTTTAGCATGAAGCTCAGCCTCTTTAGTCATTCTCTCAACTTCCTCTTTTGAAAGCCCAGTTGAACCGGTAATCTTAATACTTTGCTCTTTTCCAGTAGCTTTATCTTTAGCTTTGACATTCAAAATGCCATTTGCATCAATATCAAATGTTACCTCAACTTGTGGCATACCACGAGGAGCTGGAGGAATACCATCCAGAATAAATCGACCAAGTGACTTATTGTCTGCGGCCATAGGTCGCTCTCCTTGCAAAACGTTAATCTCTACCTGTGTCTGATTATCTGCAGCGGTTGAAAATACTTGAGATTTTGATGTAGGAATGGTGGTATTTCTTGCTATAAGAGGGGTTGAAACTGAGCCCATTGTCTCAATGCCAAGCGTCAAAGGAGTTACATCAAGAAGGAGCACATCCTTAACATCTCCTGAAAGAACGCCTCCCTGTACAGCAGCACCAATTGCTACTACTTCATCAGGATTTACTGATTTATTTGGTTCTTTTTCAAAGAATTTTGAGACTGTTTCGACAATTTTCGGCATGCGAGTCATTCCACCAACCATAACAACCTCGTCAACTTCATTCTTTTTTATACCCGCATCTTTAATTGCCTGCTCAACGGGTTTAAGCGTCTTTTGAACAAGATCATCGACGAGCTGCTCAAGCTTTGCTCTTGTAAGAGTCATCGTCAAATGAAGAGGGCCATTTGGTCCTTGAGTGATAAATGGCTGATTGATCTGCGCCTCCTGAGCAGATGAAAGTTCTATTTTTGCTTTTTCGGCTGATTCCTTCAATCTCTGAAGTGCCTGGGGGTCTTTTTTCAAATCGATAGCATTTTCTTTTTTGAATTCCTCGGCCAAATAAGTAATAATTACCTGATCAAAATCATCTCCTCCAAGATGAGTGTCTCCATTAGTTGATTTTACCTCATAGACACCATCCCCAAGCTCCAAAATAGAAATATCAAATGTTCCTCCACCTAGATCGTAGACCGCAATAGTATGTGCATTTTTCTTATCTAATCCATATGCGAGCGCTGCTGCTGTTGGCTCGTTGATAATGCGTTTTACCTCAAGACCAGCAATCTCTCCTGCCTGCTTTGTAGCCTGGCGCTGACTATCGTCAAAATAAGCAGGTACAGTAATAACTGCCTCAGTTACCTTATCTCCAAGGTATGCTTCTGCATCTGATTTTATTTTCTGTAAAATCATTGCTGAAATCTCCTGCGGAGTATAAGATTTACCATCGACTTCAACAACAGCCATATCATCTCTTCCGGCTTTTACGGCATATGGAAGCCATTTCATATCATTTGCAACAGAGGAGTCTTTGAACTTCTTTCCCATCAATCTCTTGACAGAAAAAATTGTTTCTTTTGGCTTCAAAACCATTTGACGCTTTGCGATATCACCAACAACATGTGCTTTGGGATCAACAACAGAAGGGATGACATTGCGGCCTTCCGCAGAATGGATCACCTTTGGTGAGCCACCTTCCATAACCGCTACGCATGAATTTGTTGTACCTAAATCAATTCCAATTATTTTTCCCATATATTCCTTTCTATCTCAGAAAAAGTTAAAAATGAAAAGTTAAAAACATACATCTTAATTTTTATCTTTACACTTTAAACTTTTATTTTTTGTCCTCGTTGCCTACTATAACTTGTGCTGGACGCAGCAATTTATCATATAGCAGATAGCCTGGGCGTACCTCCTGTATAACAATTCCTTCTTGTCCCTGCGTTAATGTAACAACTTCCATTGTTGAGGGGTCGAAATGCTCTCCGACCGTAGCAATTTTTATCACTCCTTCCAGTTTGAGAATACTAAAGAACTGATCCTCAATAATTGTAAGATTTTGATTTTGCTCGTGCTGCTTTGCTAATAATACTGTATCTAAAATAGGCAAAAATTTCAAGAGCAATTCCTTATTTGAAGATCGTACTAATTCCAATCTTTCATCTCGTACTCTTTTTTCAAGGTTCTGATAGTCAGCAAGCACTCTTTTGTACTTATTCTCCCACTCTAAGGCATGACCTTCAATCACTTCAACTTCTTCTGACTTGTCTACAACTGTCTGTTCTTGTTTCTTATTTCTTTTTCCATCTGACATAATTTTTACCAACCTTTTGCAATTGATTCAATAAGATCTCCAAAATACCTCACTGTAGGCACAACGACTGTATAATTCAAGCGAACCGGCCCAATTACTCCAATCTCTCCTGCGCCATGCATAGGAGTCTCATAATGAGTATAAACAAAACTATAAGGGCCCTGAAGTCGTGAACCTAAATCCTCTCCCATCAGTATATTGATCTCATCACCTTCCTGGGTCATTTTCTGACAAAGGTTAAATAAATATTCTGACTCATCAATAGCTGAAAGAAGAGTCTTCGTAATGTCAATGTCAAAAAATTCAGGCATCTCCAAAATATTTGAATATCCCGAAATAAAGACATCGCCATCTTGGGAAGTTGCCACAGCTAAAGCACCTGTTTTGTCAGCAAGAGATCGTGTTGCTTCCTTAAGGAAACGCTGCATTCTCTCGCGATAGTCCCAAACCTTCTCCTTTAGAGCTACCTCCTCAACTGTCGAAAGCACTTTCTCTCTCATGAGCTGTGAGACATAAAACTTCATTCCTTCAGGCGTTGGGACACGTCCTGCTGACGAATGCGGTTTTTTGAGATATCCAAATTCAGAAAGTCTAACCATCTCGTTTCGAATCGTTGCAGGAGAAGCACTTAGGCTGTATTTCTTTTCAAGGGTCTCAGAACCAACTGGCTCTGCTGTCTCGATATAATCCTCAATAATTGCTTTGAGAATCTCAATCTGTCTCTGAGTCAAGTTATGCATAATCTTGAATTAGCACTATAATACCAAGAGTGCTATTTTTTGTCAAGAGGCGTTGCGTGGGTAAGAAAAAAGCTCTATGCTTCAACTATGAGAAGGAGAAAAAGAAATATTTTTTACCTCATTGTTGGAATTATCTTTCTTCTCCTGCTCATTTTCTTTCTGATAACCATCTCGCCTTATGACAAGATTACTTTTTTCTTTTTTTCAATTCCTGCACTTTGGATAGTGCCTCTTCCACTTCTTATCGCTGGCTATTCTCTTCCAACATATTTTCTAAAGAGCAAAAAGCATGGCATATTTTTTGCTCTTTTTCTTCTTTGCTATCTTTTGTTTCGTGTACTCCACCTTACTCATCCACTCTTTATTATTCTTCTTGTTGGCATTCTCTTAACTCTTGAACTATTTTTCACCAGTAAGTCCGTATAGCTGAAGTTGATTGAGGCTAACTACTCTGATACAATCCAGATACCATGAGTAAGTTTTACATTACCAATTCCATCCCTTATGTAAATGCACAGCCACATATTGGCCATGCGCTTGAATTTATCCAGTCAGACGTTGTCAATCGCTACCAAAGACTTCTTGGCAATGATGTGTTCTATCTTTGTGGATCAGATGAGAATGCGATAAAAAATGTTCAAGCTGCTGAAAAAGCAGGGATGGATATCCAAAGCTTTATTGATGAACATGCAAAAGAATTTCAGGACCTTGCAGATGCATTAAATATTCATTTCGATATATTCCAAAAAGGAAGTGATCAGAGCCATCACAAGGCAAGTCAAAAACTCTGGGAACTTTGCGAGAAAAATGGTGACATATATAAAAAATCTTATAAAGGCCTGTACTGTGTCGGCTGTGAAGAATTCAAAAGTAGCAGTGATCTAGATGAAAATGGCGAATGCTTTGAGCATCCTGGTAAGTCCTTGGAAGAAGTTGAAGAAGAGAACTATTTTTTTAAACTCTCTAAATATCAAGACTTTCTTCTTGAGCTTATCGAATCGAATACCTACGAAGTTGTTCCTGAATTTCGAAAAAATGAGGTCACTTCTTTTATTAAAACAGGTCTTGAGGATTTTAGTATTTCACGAAGCAATAGAAGGGCAAAAAATTGGGGTGTGCCAGTTCCAGGTGATCCAGAGCAACGAATTTATGTCTGGTTTGACGCTCTCAATATTTACCAATCAGGAATAGGATTTGGAGATGATGAAGATACCTATAGCAAATGGTGGCCAGCTAATCTTCATGTGGTAGGGAAGGGGATTATCAGATTTCATGCTGTATACTGGCCAGCCATTCTCCAGTCCGCGGGATTAAAACTTCCTAAAAAACTTTTCGTCCATGAGTACTTTACGGTCAATGGGCAAAAAATGTCCAAGACGCTTGGCAATGTTATTAACCCTCTTGATATGATTAAAAAATATGGTGCCGATGCGCTTCGTTATTATTGTCTTGCAAAAATATCTCCCTTCCAAGACGGAGACTTTTCTGAGGAGAAACTCGTTGAGGCTTATAACTCAGATCTTGCAAACGGACTTGGTAATCTTGTTGCTCGCGTTGCCAAGCTAGCCGAGAACAATAAATTGATTTTTGAGGATCAACCCTTAGCAATAGACCCAGACGTAATTAACTTTTCGGAGAAATTTCAATTCAATAATGCACTTGAATCACAATGGCAAGAAATTGCTAAAGCAGATAGATTGCTGAATGAACAAAAACCTTGGAACCTACCAAGGGAAGAAGCAGTAAGTGTAATAAAAGACTTAATTCAAAAAATTAGACTGATTTCCTTCTCTATTCAACCCTTTCTTCCTATAACCTCAAAAAATATTCTCAAACAATTTTCAGGTGAAATTAAGAGTCAATCTCCTCTTTTCCCAAGAATTGTCTAACAAATATGATCGATGTTCACTGTCATCTAAATTTTCATTCTTTTTCGTCTGATTATGACGCTGTCATTAAAAGTGCATTAGAAAAAGGCGTAACAAGAATTATCAACACAGGAACAAAGCTCGACTCAAGTAAGCTGGCCGTTGATCTTGCAAAACAATACTCTGAACTTTTTGCAATTGTTGGCATTCATCCTCACCATGCCGATAAAATTGAACTCGGCAATAACTGGATTGATGACCTTGAAATGATTGCAAAGCAAAGTAAAGTAATAGGCATTGGAGAAATAGGACTTGATTATTTTAGCTATAAATCAAACGGGATAGTTGATCCAAAAATACAAAAGGAAGTTTTTATTACTCAAATTGAGCTAGCACACAAGCTCAAACTCCCTCTTCAAATTCATAATCGTCTAGCAGGAGAGGACATACTAATGATACTAAAAGAAAAAAAACATCTTTTACAAACCGTACCAGGAATGTTTCATTGTTTCGCAGGTACAAAAGAAGTGCTTAAAGAAGCACTAAATCTTGGTTTTTTTATAGGTTTTGACGGAAATATCACTTATCCAGGGTTAGCTCCAAAAGAAACAGTTGAACTGAAAGAATTGGCAAAACTTACCCCTCTTGACCGGATAGTAGTCGAGACAGACAGCCCCTACTTAACCCCTATTCCCCATAGAGGAGAAAGAAATCTCCCTGAATATGTAATTTTAATAGGAAAATTCCTAAGCGGGGTTAAAGAAGTTTCTTATGATCGCATTGTGGAACAAACAACCCAAAACGTCTATACTATATTTAATAAACTTTCCTAACAATATGACTCTCTTTTTCAATAAAGTATTCACGCGCTATCCTATCAAAACAAAAAGATTCCTTGAATTACTCCCTGGCCTCGCCTCTTGGACAGTTATTCTTTCTCCTATTTGGGGATCATTATTTGCACCAACGCTTTTGGCATATTTTATACTATTTTTTGATACGTATTGGTTTTACAAATCTTATTCCTTGGTGATCAATGCATATAGAGGAGCACGGAAAATTAAAGAGGCAGAGAAAAAAAACTGGCTGCAAATGGCAAGTAGTCAAGAAAACTACGACAAGGTTCATCACGTCCTCATTATCCCAAGCTATAAAGAAAGTGTTACCAAAATGAAATCCACCGTTGAAAATCTTACAAGACAGACCTTACCGCTTAGCCGACTCCATATTGTGCTAGCAATGGAGGAAAGAGAGAAAGAAGCTCCAGAAAAAGCCCAGACTGTAATAAGTGAATTTAAAGGGAAATTTGGCAGTCTTTTTGCAACATACCATATTGATGCACCTGGAGAAATAAAAGGGAAATCCTCCAACGAGTCTTTTGCCGGAAAAGAAGCATATCAAAAACTTTTTGTGGATGGAAACCTTGACGTCGATTTTGCAACAATTTCCTCAGTTGATGTAGATTCAATGTTTGACAGACAGTTTTTTGCCTACTTGACCTATAAATTTGTTACCGATCCAAATAGATATCACAAATTCTGGCAGTCTGCTACAGTCTTTTACAATAATATCTGGCAAGTTCCAGCTCCAATCCGCATTCTCTCTTTCTTCGGAAGTCTATGGAGGACATCTATGCTTGTTCAGCATGATAGGCTTATTACCCAATCTACTTACTCACTTTCAATTAAAATGCTTAGAGATATCGGCTGGTGGGATACTGACGTTATCCCTGAAGATTATCGAGTATTCTTTAAAGCATTTTTTAAACTAAAAGGCAAGGCTTGGACTGATCCAATCTTTCTTAAAACATCAATGGATGCTGCTTTTTCTCACGGATACATCAATAGCTTAAAAAATAAATACCATCAAGAAAGACGCTGGTCGTGGGGAGTATCTGATGATCCCCTCTTTCTTAAGTGGTGGTTTACGGTACCGGGTGTCCCATTTGTAAGAAAAACAGTTATGATATACCATGTCTTGCTTGATCACTTCCTCTGGCCTGTAAATTGGTTTATCATCACCATCGCTGCAAATATTATGCCATTTATCAATCCTGCATTTACGAGAACAAATCTTGGCTACAAACTCCCAAGTCTTGCAGGCTTCATATTAACATCAACAATTCTTGCAATTTTTGCTTTGATGTTTATTGACTACAAGAATCGCCCGGAGAATGTCAAGCTTCCTTTACGAAGAAAAGTTTTTTTTCCATTTGAATTTTTGCTTATGCCAATTGTAGGATTTTTTCTGTCAGCACTTCCAGCTCTTATTTCACATACTCAACTCATGCTTGGGAAACGAATGGAGTATAAAGTTACGGAAAAGGCATGAGAGCACACATGCATTCATTGGAAAAATCTCTCCAATTTTGGATATTAACTGGAATTTTGTCTCTTTTTTTTCTCATGAGACTCCCCTCGCTTTTTGAACCTTATTGGTATGGTGATGAAGGAATCTATGAAGCAATTGCTTTTGCGCTCAACAAAGGACGCATATTGTATTTACAGATCTGGGACAACAAACCACCACTCCTATACTATACATATGCAATATTCAATGGTGATCAATTTCTCGTAAGACTATTGTCGACCTTATATGGTTTGCTCTCAGTGCTTTTCCTCTACTTTTTATCACGAAAAATATTTCCGCATAAGAATACAGCACTGATATCAACTGCATTTTTTTCCCTCCTATTTGGTCTGCCAATACTTGAAGGAAACATAGCAAATGCAGAAAATTTCATGCTTCCCTTTTCAATCTTATCCGGCTTTCTTGTCTATAAAAACAAATCTGTTGACTCTAAAAAACTAATTCTCCCAGGACTAGTTCTTGGCATTTCATTCCTCTATAAAATAGTAGGCATATTTGATTTTGCAGCGTTTTTCCTCTTTATCCTATTTATGATATTTCCAGAAAATATTTCCATAAAAAAAATGTGGACATCCATCGCTAAATACAGCAAACCTTTAATAACTTTTATTGCAAGCTTCCTAATCCCCTTTGCAATAAGTGTTCTTTTCTTTTTACATAATAATGCTTTATCCGACTACTTGTCCGCAATATTTCTAAGTACCGTTGGATATGTTGGACACAACAATGTCTTCATTGTCCCTCAAGGACTTTTAATCAGCAAATTATTTTTATTAGGCATTGTAGTAATAGTCATATTCTTAAATCGGCAAAAAATTCAACGACCGCTCTTGTTTATTTTGCTCTGGTTAGTATTTTCAATATTTAACAGCTTTTTTTCACAGCGACCCTACACACACTACCTTCTTGTTCTCCTACCAAGTATTTCTCTTCTCGTTGGGGCAATCTTCTATGCTGACAAAGCAAAAAAGGCTCAATTTATTGCTTTATTCTTACTGATTGGTGTAATTACTCTTATGTATTTTAGGCATTGGAGCATAAAAAAGACCTTAGACTATTATGGTAACTTTATTACCTTTGTTACTGAAAAAAAATCAGTTAATGAATATGAAGCATTTTTTGATAAAAATACCGTTAGGGATCGAAGTATCATTAGTTATCTTACTTCCAAAAACATTTTAGAAAATGATCTTTTCATCTGGGGAAATAGTGCTCAAATTTACTACCTTACCAAAACTCTTCCGCCAACAAAATTCACTGTAGCCTATCATGTAGAAAACAATAAGGAATACCAAGATCAACTACAAAAAGCAATTGATGAGAAGAAGCCAAGATTTATAATAAACATCGGCGATGTTCCATCACCGCTTAAGACTATGTATAATTACAACCACGTTCTAAAGATTGGAAATGCTGATATTTATGAAAACTTACATTAAAAAACTTTCATTAGACAAAGCTATTTGGTGGTCTATAATTCTGTCTACGGTTTTTTTATTTCTTAGTATCTTGTTTATTGTCTTTACCTACTCACTCCTTCCTCCTGTTATACCAATCTTCAACCAGCTCCCATGGGGAACAGAAAGATTGGTAACAAAAATTGGAATTCTTATTCCAGTAGGATTCAGCTTTATTTATCTAATAACAAATATTGTATTGACTCATGTTATCTATGAACGATCTGCGATGCTTGGTCGAATGCTTAACCTGTCATCGCTCCTTATGTCAACCCTTACTACAATCTTTGTCTTTAAGACAATTCAGCTTATTTTATAACTATGACGTTTACCATATTGCTCCCATTTGCTTTAACTTTCTTTATTACAGCGATTATTACGTATTTCTCAATCCCTATTATTAGGCGACTGGGCCTCGTTGATGACCCTAAGCTTCACAAACATCCAGGAATAATTCATACAAAAATAATTCCTCGAAGCGGAGGGATTCCTTTATTTTTAGGTATTTTTTTAGTTAGCATATTTTTTATCCCAGTATCAAAAGTGACTATTGGAATCTTTTTAGCTAGCCTTCTTTCACTTATCATAGGCGTGCTTGATGATTACTACAACGCTAAGTCGCGAGACATTTCTCCTTATCTACGATTTGGAGTAAACATTCTATGCGCAGCGATTGTTGTAGGTAGTGGTGTAACAATACCCTTTATTACCCATCCTCTTGGAGGAATTCTTCATCTTACTATCCCCATTCTTCCTTTTCACATAACCCTTGGAGATATTATCGCGGGAATTTGGATAATTTGGGTTATGAATATGCTTAACTGGAGCAAGGGGATTGATGGTCAGATGCCTGGAATCGTGGCAATATCTGCAATAGTTATTGGCATCCTCAGTCTTCGTTTTCCTTTCGTAGACAACTATGTATTCATTGACGCAAATCTCTCATTTATCATTGCAGGAGCAGCCCTTGGATTCTTAGTTTTTAATTTCTCACCCGCCAAGATATTCCCAGGATACGGAGCAACCAGCATGTATCTCCTACTTGCAGTGGTGTCTATTCTATCAAGCGCAAAATTTGCTACTGCGATTTTGGTAATGGGGATTCCAATAATTGACGCCATATTTACTATTGTAAGAAGAATACTATCAGGGAAGTCGCCTTTTCTCCATGACAACAAACATCTTCATCATATTTTACTAAGATTTGGATATAGCCAAAGACAGATTGCGTTGTTTTATTGGTGCTTCTCTGCTATAGTTGGCACAATTGCACTCACGTTAAAAAGTGAAAGTAAGCCGTTTGCTCTTCTAGTCCTACTTGCGATAGTGGGAGGAGCATTACTTTTCTTACACTTTAGTGTAAGATATAGTCATGAAAAAGATAGCTCGTGATTATCTAAGACTACTTAGGCCAAGACAATGGATTAAAAACCTTGCAGTATTCGCCGCGATAACATTTGGTGGACAATTATTTATTCCCTCTATTCTTACTACAGTTATATTTGGATTTATTATTTTCTGTTGTCTCTCATCATCAATCTATGTAATCAATGACATTTTCGATGTTAAGAAAGATAGACTTCATCCTTTTAAAAAATTCAGACCTCTCGCAAACAAAGACATATCTGTTCAATCCGCAGTTGCATTAGCTCTTATCCTAGCTTCCACAGCGATAGTCAGCAGCTATTTTATCTCCCCCGCCTTCTTTATCATTGCGCTTGTGTACTTTATACTTCAGATCTCCTACTCTGCCATATTCAAGAACATAGCTGTTATTGATATTCTTGCCCTTGCTGGAGGATACATCCTTCGCGTCTACGCAGGCGAATTTTTAACAACGTATCACATTTCTGTATGGTTGTTGCTTACTGCAATCTCACTCTCGCTATTTCTAGCTATTGGAAAAAGGAGGTCAGAACTTACGCTTGTTTCACAAAGCCCTAGTAGTCAAATTGCTGCCATGAGAAAAACTCTTTCTCACTACTCAGAAAGACTTTTGGATGTCTATGCTTCAATTTTTGCAACGTCAACGTTTATTTCATATTCTTACTTTACATTTTTAGAAAATTCGCGAAGGGCTCTTATAACAAATGATCTTTTTTTTCCCGATTATTTGCCTGCATTTCTTCAAAGAAAATGGCTCATGATAACAATTGTTCCAGTGGTTTATGGATTAATGAGGTATCTCCAAGATATCTACGAAAAACACGAAGGAGAGAGTCCTGAAAAAGTTCTTCTTTCAGACAAACCTCTCTTGGCAACAGTAATGCTTTGGGCATTTCTAGTCATCGTTATTATCTACGTTATCCATGCTTAGTTATTGTTTTTTTGCATAATCTCCGCTAACCCAGCCTTTTATTCCATCATCTAGTGATATTTGGTACCATCCTTCTTTTTCTGAAAGTATAGAAAATACCTTCCCAGGCAAGACACGACCCACCTCGGAAGATGAAACGCTATTACTCTGTCTAACTCGTAAATATCCCGTCGGTGTTTGGAGGATAATAATCTGCTGCAGAAGTGGTGTAGGTGTAGCAGATGGTGAGGACACTTTTACTGGTGTAGGCGAAACCAAAGATTCTAACGACTCACCAATATGAATTCCCATATATATCCTTGCAAGAAGTCTATAGCCACTTGGCGTCCTGACTCTTATTTTCTTGTCTGAGTAACCACTTTTTTTTAAAAGTAATTCATGGTCTGATTCTGTAACATCTTTTAATAAAAGCGGAGTAAAACCTGATGAGGAATTATCGAGAAAAACCTCTGCCTTATCAGGTATTGAGGTAACAAGAAGCTCTCTTTTACCATCTGATGCCTGCTGGAGCGTAATTACACTTCCCTCTGAGGTAGCATTTTCACCAAATTTTCGATCGACAACAGTGAGAATGGATTTTGAAATCTTTATTTTTTCCTGGAACTCACTACTTTTCCCACTCATTGGCACTATTTTTATAGTGTATTCACCTATTTTTAGCATATCGTTCGCGTTACACTTACAAAGAGGTGTTTGCCCAAGATACTTACCGCTTAGATAGACTTTGCTTTGAGGAGATGCTGTAACCTGTAATGCCCCTTTATCATTTCCGTGGAAAAAAACCGACTGAACAATAAGAAACATAGCAAGAGCCAAAACAAAAGATGGGATAAGAATAAATAGCGCTCGCTTCATGTACAAAACAATAGATTGATACTATAACACGAAGTAATCAAGCTGACAATCTTATAAAGACTTAAATCTCTTTTGAACAAATTCTTTATCAAGTGATAAAATAAGCCACCCTGCCTTTGGTCCTGAAGATTTACCTAAAAGCGCAATATATATCGAGCTAAATGCCTCTTTTGAAGAAATATCCATCTCCTTTGCCTTTAGATATATTTCTTTCTGAAAACTTTCAGCATCTGATGTGGTATGCAAAAGATCTACAACAGCATGAAGAAACTTCTTTTGCTGCTCAGATAAATCTTTAGCTGCAGACGGAGTATTTTCTTGTATGATAAATCTTTCTGAGTCTGATGCAAAACGCTCAACCCAAATTCTCGCATACTGCGCCCACTCCTCAAGTCCTTGATCTTTAATTGCAAACTCCATGTTGGGCATCTGAACCCATTGAGCAAGAGTAGAAAAACGGATTGATGGTGGTTTTTTAACACCATCTACTTGTGACAACTCAAAGATACGAGCTTCGTCATCTGTCTTATCTTCAAAGTAATGGCGCGCGCATTCTTGATAGTCATCAAACAATCGCGGTACTGTATCACCATCACTTGGATCAAAGTTTGTTTGTTGACGAATATTCATTCTCACAATCAGAAAACGAACAAGCTCTGGGGGAAGAATCGTAACGATATCTGCTGCAGCGAATCCTCTTCCTTTTGAGGATGACATTTTTTTCCCTCCGATAAGCATAAATTCATATCCAACTGGATAAGGCACAGGATAATTAAGCACTCTCTCTGCAATAAGACTTGCTAGATCATGAGAGCCCCCTCTGCTCATATGATCTTTTCCAGCTCCCTCAACAGTCACCCCGATTGCTTGCCATTTTGCTGCCCACTCTACTTTCCATGGCATCTTACCCTTCATTCCCTTATCATCACTAAAGGGAGAAGTTTTCCCCTCGTATCCACAACCTTTAGTCCATGCTACAGCATCTACTGTACATGTATAGTGCACATTTTCTCCGTCCCAATGATAGACACGAGTAGTTGAAACCTTTCCACAAGTCTCACAAAACACCTGGAATGGGTACCAGTCATCAGCGATCTCCTTCTTGTACATCTCCTGATAAATTTTTCTGACCTCTGATGCGTTATCTAAAATAAGCTTGATACTTTTATTCATTTTACCGCTTGTGTAAAGATCTTTTGTCCATAAAATTTTAGGATGGCTACCGATAGAATTAAAAGCTTGCTTAAATTCCAATGCATAATACTGCGCAAAGTTTTCGTACCCATCAACAGGGGAAGGGATTGCAAAAAGTGGCATACCTAAATATTTTTCAAATTTTTCTCTTGGGAGATAGGAAGGTATATCATCCATAGGATCATGATTCTCAAAAACATACGTATATACGACGTCAGCGCCTGTATCTTTTAATGCTCTAAAAACTAGATCATGGATAACAACACCTAGCAATGCACCAACATGAACTCTTCCAGAGGGTGTCTTCATGTCATCTACCCAATATGGTTTGTGTTTTCCTGACGCAATAATTTCTTTAGCAATTTTATCTGCCCAAAACATATGCGTATTATACTACGGGAAGTGAATTTGGATAAGAGGCTATTTGTAGCTATAAAATGATGACTTCTGGTTCAGGATAAAATCCAAAAACATGGTAAAAACTCTCCCTAACTTGGTCTATAAGGATTCTAACATCTTGAGCTGTTGCATGACCTAAATTCACAATATAATTTGTGTGCTTTGGTGAAATCATAGCATCTCCAACTTTTTTCCCAGAAAAACCTAAACGATTGATAACATAACCCATGGATATTTTGTTATGCCACCTGCTTTCTGATAAGCTTTTGACGTCAGTCCATACAGATATAATTTTTTCCACCTCTTCCTTTTTAACAATATTTTTAAAAACAGATCCACACGATGGATATTCTATAGGATGATTATTAGCTCGATAATCAATATTTTTCAGATAAGTATTTTTAGCATTTTTTAACACAATTTCATCTGCATTCTTGGTGGCAAGAACTACTGAGGTAATCAAAAGATTAGAATTCTGCTTGAAATAGCTGTTCCTGTAAGAAAATCCGCATTCATCTTTGGAGTAAGACTTTAGCAATAGCTTTGAATCAGACATGTCAATTGCATCAACGCTGATAACATTGTTTTTTATCTCCGAACCAAATGCTCCTGCATTTCCCCTTACTGCACCACCGATAGTGCTAGGTAATCCTCCAGCCCATTCAAGGCCGACTTGTTTATTATTGAGCGAAAATGTAATAATCGAGTCCAAACTCTCTCCTGCAAAAGCAGTGATGCTCTCATCTTGAAATGAAATAGCTCCTGATTCTCTTAACCAGATGACACCTAGTGTTGAGCAATCATCAGGAAAAAGCGTGTTTGACCCAAGTCCTAGTATATAAATCTTAACCTCGTGGTGGGATCTGAGAAAATTAATTGCTTCTCTAATTTCTTCAAGGTTATAAACCTCAATCACGAATCGGGCTATTCCACCGATATGGTAATAAACAATCTCAGAAAGAGGAACTGACTCACGAATACGCATCTGTTATGAGTATATGGATATTAACTGATGGAGACAATGGTGTAAAGAATTTTTCCAGCTGGTGCTGAGACTTCAACGCTTTCTCCAATCTTCTTTCCCAACAATGCTTTACCCAAAGGAGATTCATGGGAAATTTTTCTCTCTGCAGGATCTGCTTCCCATTCTCCCACAACTCTATATATCTCTTTTTTTCCATCAATTTTTAATGTAACTTCAGATCCAAGCTCAATTGCAGAATGAGCATTGGCCCCATGAACTTCATTAATAAGCGATACCTGCTTAAGAAGCTCTTCGAGCTCATCGATTCTACCGTCAATAAAAGATAACTCTTCTCTTGCTGCGACATACTCTGCATTCTCAGAGAGATCACCTTGATTTCTTGCATCAGAAACTCTTGTTACCACTTCGGGTCGCTTAGTCTTAACAAGCTCTTCATGTTCTTTTTTCAGATCTTCAAGTCCACTTTTTGTAAGATAAATTTTTTTACTATCCATAATATTATTTATAAAAGAAAATCTCTCCTGTAATTTGTTGGGAGAGATGTCTTAATTCAGAGAAAAGTATAAAGAATATAAAAATAATTGTCAATATTTTTCAATTCATCCTATATATGTGTATTACACTCTAAATACTAAAGAGAATCTATGCTATAGTATTTACTATAGAATAGTAATCTTTTCAAAAAGCATTGTTGAATTGATTTATTTCGACTTTTTGGATAAAAAATAAGCTTATCATCTTCCATAGATTTTTTACCAAACTTAAATTTGCGCACTTGTAATGCCCTAGCAGGGATTTCAAAAAACATCACTATGTTACTCACACTACTACTCTTTTTTGTATAGGGTGTTGTCTTTGGAAAAAAATTGGGTAAAAATGTATAAACCCACTTATTTTGCTTCAATAATTGCTCATAAGTATTATCCCTATCAAATAACGGCTTAATTTGTGCTATTTCTCTTGCTTTATAGATATTCTTTTCATTACCAAGGCTTGCAATGCCTCTCATCGTAACAAACATATTTATGCAAATTTTATCCTTTGGGTTGCTCTCTATTTTTTTTCTTCTTCTTCCCCATAGCTGAAGAAGAAAAAGCGATAACAAACGAGTTATATAAAGAGCATGATTCTTAGTTATGATAAAAAAATCAATATCATCTGCTGCAGAAGCATTTTTTACAGCAAGACTGCCTGTAACTCCAATAAATTGTATTGTTGGGATACTCGATAAAAGTCTTGCCATCGATAATGCAATTCTGTTTTTTCTTTCATTTTCCGAGGCAAGCATCAGTCTTTTTTCAATATTAACCCTTGATCCACGAAGGGTATATAAGCCTTTTTCTGCTAATATAAATTCTTCAACATCTTTTAATGATCTCTCAAAAACACGTTTGGTAATTTTTTTGCTGCCATGAAAATATATATATAATTCCTCATATGAAAGCGGAGAAGAGAAGCAATCGCTATAAATAAGGGTGCGAAGAATCGCTTTTTCACTATCTCCCATACTTTGAGAGCACCTGATTTACACCCTGAGCAAGGGCCTCAACTGCGGTTTGGGGAGACGTAGTGTTGTGAATTGATCTTACTGCATCACCAAGATAAATATTCATCTGTGAATTTATCCCATCATCATAGGTATCACTCATAAAATATGAGGATGTTGCATAATCAGCCTGTTCTACTATTGATGCCAAATACTGCTGTGACAAAAGGCTTTGCGCAAGATCCTTTCTTGGATAAGCCTCGCCAAATAATCTTGTTTTTGATGCCTCAGCATAAAATTTTTGTAATGTCTCTTTTTTTGTAAGATAATTCATGAATTTCATGGCTGCTTGTTGATTTTTACTTTTTGCTGAAACTCCTTCGACCCAATAACTTGCCATTGCAAGCTTCCTCCCTGGAAGATTGGGGACAGGATTTACGCTAAATTTTAAATCAGGATTAAGATTCTTAATGATAAAAATATCCCATGAATAGCCAAAGTACATGGCTAAATTACCTTTCGCAAATGCAACTGTGGATGAATCCAAGGTGTCGTCCCAAACACTTCCTTCATCTTTCGCAAATGCAGTATAAAATTCTAAGGCCTGACTAGCATTCTCTATGGTGGATGAAAAATTTGAAAAATTTGTTCCATTTTGTGCCATAAGAAGAGCAATAATGTCAGGCGCATGAGATACGTTATCAAATGTCCCCATGGCAGCTCCAGCAGTTCGTATTTTTCCCTCACTATCCTTAACTAGACGGTCTTTTGCAACCCTAATAAACTCATCCCAGGTCTGCGGCACATTATCTCCTCCTGCCTCAAGCAGATCAGTATTTACATAAAGAGAAAGTATGTCTAGTCCTAACGGAATGCCATAAAGAGCTCCATTTCTTGTTAGATCTTGCTGGATTACATTAAAATAATTATTTTTAAAATCCTCAGGAGTTATTACCTCTGAGGTTAAAGGTGAAAGTGATGATTTCATCATCCCAACCCATGAATTATGAAATCGAAAAACATCTGGCCCACTCCCATTTTGAATTTGTGTCATAAGGCTTTGCCTATATTGTTTTATGTCTTTCTGTACATAGGTAATGGTGATGTTTGGGTTTTCTCTATGAAAATCATTAATGAGTGAATTCATCACCTGCTGATTTTCAAACAATCCCCAATAGACTAAAGTGACTTTTTTGTCTTTATCCTTCTGAGAGAAAAGTGGGAAAACAAATTTAATAATAAGAAAAATAGCTATGAGTAGTATCGCTAACATTGCTATAATTTTTGCAATCTTTTTAATAGGAGAAGATGGTTGGGGTTTTGGCAAAGAAGGAGCAGCTACCTGAGCGGGAGGAGGAGGCTGCGGGGAGGCAGGTGGCAGAGAAGATTTAGGAGGGGGACTAGAAACAGGAACTTCTGGCTGTGGTGCAATCGCTTGCAAAGGCTTTTCCCCGGGTGATAGTTTTGAAAAAATTACATTTTCATTCATAATAGACCTCTGTATAGTATAATACCTGGTATAGGTCATAGCAATTCATTCCCATGCTAATTCCCAATCCATTATTGTTATTGCGTAAAAAAAAGAAGCTTTTCGCTGTTCTACGAACAGTATTTTGGTTTTCTTTTGGAGCACTTATTGGTTTTTTCTTTTTTAGCAGCTTTATCTATATCTATTACAAACAGACGTATAAAAACAAAGTTTATCCAGGAGTCATTATCAACAATGTTGATCTTGGTGGGAAATCCCAAGATGAAGTAAGATTGTTTTTCAAAGATAAAAACGACTCCATCAGTAAAAAATACCTTGAATTTAGCACCACGACATTAACCGCTACAGTATCGGCAAAAGATTTAGATATAGGTTACGATGAGAATCTACTTTCATCTCAAGCCTTTAGTATTGGAAGAAGCGGAAATTTTTTTTCTGACATCTATTTAAGCCTTGAATCATACCTCCATGGGGTTGTCCTTACTCCAGCATATCGCTACTCTAGCGTTGTCTTCACCAAAACTCTTAAAGATTTCCAAGACAAAATAGATCAAGATCCAATCAATGCAAGATTTACCTACGAAGGCGGAAAGGTATCTGAATTTAGAGCCTCAAGAGAAGGCAAGTCTGTAGATGTGTCTGAGATTACGACAGCAATGGAGAGAGATGTTGTTCCTAATCTCCTACGAAATGGATCTATAGTTAAAGTACAAATACCAGTGAGAACTATCAAGCCTGAAGTCGAAACGAATGAAGCAAATGATCTTGGTATAACTCAAAGAATTGGCATTGGGACATCATTGTTCCAGGGGTCAATACCAAACCGTATATTTAATATCCAACTTGCTGCTTCACGACTTAATGGCATCTTAATAAAACCAGATGAAATATTTTCATTCAACAAAGCGGTGGGTGATATTTCTTCACTTAGTGGGTACAAACAAGCATATGTTATTCAAAACGGAAGAACAGAGCTTGGAGATGGAGGTGGGGTCTGCCAAGTGTCTACAACACTTTTTCGAGCCCTTCTAAATGCCGGAATGACTATCACGGAGAGACATCCCCACGCTTATCGAGTTCACTATTACGAAGAAGATTCAGGACCTGGAATTGATGCTGCAATCTATACGCCAACTGTTGATCTAAAATTTAAAAATGATACTGGACACTATATTCTTATTCAAACAAATGTCGAGCTCGACAACCTACAATTGACATTTGAGCTATATGGAACATCAGATGGCAGAGTAGCTTCAATATCAGAACCCGTCATTCTTTCTCAATCCCCAGCTCCTGAGCCACTTTATCAAGATGATCCAAATCTTCCTGTAGGACAAACAAAACAGATCGATTTTTCAGCACCTGGAGCAAATGTTTATTTCATGTATACAGTAACAAAAAATGGCAAAGAAATACTTTCAAAGAAATTTTCATCCACCTACAAACCATGGCAAGCTATTTTTCTAAGAGGAACAAAAACTTAATAAATGAAAAAGGCCGTACCTCCTAAAGAAGCTTTAGCAATCCTATCTTCAATTCAAAGCAAGTCTCTTGTTCTTATCGGCGGATGTTTTGATCTCCTACATGATGGACATCTTGCTTTCATTTCAGAAGCAAAAAAATATGGAGATTTTCTTATAGTATTACTAGAGTCTGATCAAGCAATAAAAGACAAAAAGGGCATAAATAGACCAATTCAACATCAAAAAAAAAGTGCAAGTGTCCTTTTGAAAAAATCGATTACGGATCTATGCATTCTTTTACCCTATCCATTTATCAACCAAGATTATGATAATCTTGTAACAGCTATAAAACCTGCTATAATCGCTACTACAAAAGGAGATCCTTACCTTTTCCACAAGAAAAGGCAAGCAGCTATCGCAACAGCAAAAGTTGTTGAAGTTATTGAAAGAATAAGTAACTATTCAACATCAAGTAAAGTCGAACATGAATAAATATTTATTAGCATTTATCATTTTTATCATTATTTTAACAACCGGCCTTCTTGTATTAAATGCAAAAAATAGTTTTTTTGGCAAAAAAACTGATGTAAAGATAAATGGGATAGCATTTACACTTGATGTAGCTGATACTGAAAAAAAAAGGGAGAATGGATTATCGGGACGAGCAACACTTGGCGAAAAGCAAGGCATGCTTTTTGTATTTGATAGTCCAGCAACACCTTCTTTTTGGATGAAAGGAATGAAATTTCCTCTTGATATACTCTTTATCAAAGATAATAAAATTGTAACTATCTATGAAAACATTCCTGCTCTCGATGAGAAGAAGACCTCTCAAGCAGTTTTCTATCAACCAACATCTCCAGTTAACCGTGTAATAGAATTAAAAGCAGGCTCTGTTAAAAAGCACGATATTAAAGAAGGACAAACAGTGTCAATATCACTATGACAATTCTTGGTATTGAAACCTCCTGCGATGAAACAGGAATTGCTATAGTCAAAAGATCTTCACCCGACTCATATACTATCCTGTCAAATATTGTCGCATCATCACTTGCATTTCATGCTAAAACAGGTGGGATTATTCCAGAAGTTGCATCCCGCGAACAGCTAAAGTGTATACTCCCAACCCTAGAAAAAAGTCTCAATGAAGCTTTTAACATTTCATTGTCCAACAGAATTACACCACCAATAGATGCAATTGCCGTGACTTATGGCCCAGGTCTCATTGGCCCTCTTCTGATAGGAGTCGAAACCGCAAAAACACTTTCTTTACTCTGGAATGTCCCTATCATTCCCGTTAATCATATGCATGGACATTTACTTGTAAATATTATTGGAAATAACGACATAACACTTCCTGCAATCGGACTTGTTGTATCAGGGGGACACACTGATCTTACAATAATAAAAAATCACAATACGATTAATGTTCTTGGAGGAAAGCGAGACGACGCAGCTGGTGAAGCTTTTGATAAAATAGGAAGAATTTTATCTCTTCCTTACCCAGCAGGGCCCACAATCTCTCAACTAGCCGAAAAAGGAGATAAAAATGCCTTTAAGCTCCCTCGGCCAATGATCAACTCTGGGAATTTAGACTTTAGCTTTAGTGGCTTAAAGACAGCAGTTTTAAATCTTGTCAAAAAGAATGGCTGGGATTTTTCTCATAAAAAAAATGATCAGACTCTTTTTGATCTTTGCGCCAGCGTTCAAAGTGCCATTGTTGATGTCATAGTCAGCAAAACGATACAAGCATGTACGTCGCATTCGATAAATACTGTAGTTATGGGTGGGGGAGTTACTGCAAATAAGCACCTTAGGAACTCACTTAGTGACAATATAGAAAAAATAGGAGGAAAACTTTTTTATCCATCTCCATTTCTATGCACTGACAATGGAACCATGATTGCTGCAGCAGGATTTTTTACTAAAACAACTGATTGGGATAAAATTAACGCAAATCCTCAGCTATACTATTAGGTCTCATTTGTGTAAATATGCTACAATACCTAGCACGGTATGCAAGAAATCCTGCCATTTTTAATTATTCTTCTTATTGGCTTTGGATTGATAATTTTTTTCCTCAACCGAAAATTAGATTCTCTTCAAAAAAATACTACTGATCAGACAATGCTTGAATGGTTAAGAACCATGCAAGTCTCTCTCGAAAGCACTAATAAAACAATTCATTCAGCATTATCATCAAACACCACTCATATGGTAAGAACCCTTCAGGAAAATTCAAAGCAACTCAATGATAGACTTGATAAAGCAGCCACTGTCATTGCTGGCGTTGGAAAAGAAGTAGGACAAATGAGCGAGATTGGACGAAGTATGAAGGAGCTTCAAGATTTTTTAAAAAGTCCGAAAATGCGCGGCAATATTGGCGAAGAAATTCTTAAAGATCTCATAGGACAATTATTTCCAAAAAACTCATTCCATCTGCAGTATCAATTTAAATCGGGGGAAAAAGTTGATGCAGCTATCAAGACGGATGCGGGAATTTTATCTATAGATTCTAAATTTCCTATGGAAAATTATCAAAAAATGATAAAAACAGAAGACACAAAAGAAAAAGATGTGTTCAATAGAGAATTTCAACGAGACATTAAAAAACACATTGATGCAATTTCTACAAAATATATTGTTCCTGATGAGGGAACAATGGATTTTGCATTAATGTACGTTCCTAGTGAGTCTGTTTTTTATGAATTGTGTAATCTTACAGAGATTATGAACTATGCAAGAAAGCAAAGAGTGTATATTGTTTCCCCAAGCACACTCTATGTTCACCTACAAACAATACTTCTTTCTTTTGAAGGTAAAAAAATAGAATCAAGGTCTAGAGAAGTCTTTCGCCTTCTTCGCACTATTCAAATTGAGTATGACAAAGTAAATGAAAATATGGGAGTTTTAGGAAAACACTTAGGTAATGCATCAGCACAATTTGCAAATGTTACAACAGGATTTAACCAAATTGGAAATAAACTTTCTGCCACCCACACTCTAGAGGAAAAAGTTGTCGAAAACGTAAAGCAATCACCACTTACCGAGTAACTATTCAAACTCTAGATATAATGGTAAATGATCAGATACTTCGTCTGAAAAAACTCTAAAAGTCTTAATTTTTATGTCCTTACTTACGAGAATATAGTCAGCAAAACGCTCTGGCTTTTTATACAAACCACTCCGGGTTGATGTTACGTTAAATTCCTCAATAAGATTGATCATATTCTCTTGTAAAATTTTAATGCTTTGCGTAGAAGGTAGTAAGTTAAAGTCGCCACAAAGGATTACTTTTCCCATGTATTTCTCAATATGATTTCTAATCATTTTTGACTGCTTTATTCTCTCAGGAGAATCTACTTTCCCCAATCCGTTCCATAATCCATGGAAATTAACTACTGAATAATTATTATTATCAAAAACAAACTGGACAACCTGTATTAATCTTCCCCTCGTACTTGCATCAAAGTTTTCGACAGAGTTTTTCCATCTATATACAAAATGCTCTTCTAATTTAGCAATTAAAATATTCTTCTTAATAAAGATTGCTAATCCTTCCTCTCTGTCTTCGGTTGGTGAAAAAAATCCTTGGTGGTTTTTAAGAATTCTTTGAATATCATTGAAAATATCCATTCTCATATCTTTTGTATGAGGACGCAAAACTATTCCATTATGGTAGACTTCTTGAAGGCAAAAAATATCAATACTTTTATGCTTTTTTATAAGTTTGGCTAATTCAGGATACACTTTACCTCCCCAAATATTTAACGATAATAGTTTCATATTAATAACCTGAGAACTGTTCCTTTCTTATTTTCCCTTGAGTGATTTCAACACTCTTCATCATTTCAAACATTTCATCAACCATTTTTTCAGGACCACAAATATATAAATGGTAATTTTTAAACTCAGGAATATACTTCTTTATCATACCTGGAGAAATCCTCCCCACCTCTCCTTGCCACTTCTCCCTAGATTTTCCTGGGTGAGTTATAGTGTAAATGATTTTTACAAACAAGTTTTCTTTTGAAAGTCGCACAAAGTCTTTGTAAAAAACTGCTTCTTCAACGCTGCTAAATGAAGCAAATAAATATATTTGTGTTGGGTAGTTTATTGAAGTTGCGTAAGTAATCATACTATGAAAAGGGGTTACTCCAATTCCTCCCGCCAAAAAAATTAATGGATGATTGCTTTCATCAGGAAGAAAAAATGTTCCCATAGGCCCAAAAATTGTGACCTCATTACCCTGTTCTAAAGAAAAAAGGCGTTGCTTAAACATACTTGGTTTTTTAATTATTTTTGTAGTAATCATCAACTCCTCATCCAATGGCGAGGAGGAAATAGTGAAAAATCTTCGAGGGCCTCGATTGTCGCCTCTCACATCCTGAAGAGTTATCTTCATACATTGACCTGCAACATATGAAAATCTAGCTGGTTTTTTAAAATAAAATGAGTAGGTTTCATGAGCCACTTTTTCTTTTTTGATAAAAATAGTCGTTATATTTTTTAATTCTTGAGCCATAGTGGAAATCATAACAATTTATACCTTCCTTAACAACGCTCATGTGATAGAATAGTCTGCATGCCCGACCTAGTTAATCTTAATCCAGAACAAAAAGAAGCAATCACCCATGGTGATGGCCCCCTTATGATTATTGCTGGAGCAGGAACAGGAAAAACAACAGTTGTTACAAAACGAATAGAACATCTTATTCTTGAAAAAAAAGTTAATGCATCAAACATCCTTGCTCTTACCTTTACAGAAAAAGCTGCAAGCGAAATGGAAAAAAGGATAGATGAAATTTTACCCTATGGCTATACAAATCTTTGGATAGAAACTTTTCATGCTTTTTGTGATCGAGTCTTAAGACAAGAAGCAATTCACATCGGACTTACTCCATCTTACGAATTAATGACAGAAACAGAGGCAATCCTTTTTTTGAAAAAAACTCTTTTTGATTTTGATCTTGTCTACTTTAGACCTATGGGGAATCCTATGAAATTTATCCAAGGAATGCTTTCACATTTTAGTAGACTAAAAGATGATGACATTAATCCGACTCAGTATCTAGCATACGCTGAAAAATTAAAAACGAATGAGGATATCGAAGAGGTTGAGGTGCAAAAAACATTCGAGCTTGCATATGCCTTTGAGAAATACGAATTTTTAAAAAATCAGGCAGGAGTAATGGATTTCTCCGATCTTATTAGTAATGTATTAACACTATTTCGTAAACGCCCAAATATTTTAAGTAAATATCAGGAGCAATTTACCTATATCCTTGTTGACGAATTTCAAGATACTAATTATTCCCAAAATGAAATGGCTATTCTTCTTAGTGGTGAAAAGAAAAATATTACTGTCGTTGGTGATGATGATCAAAGTATTTACAGATGGAGAGGAGCTGCGTTATCAAATATGCTTCAATTTAGGTCTCATTTCCCGAAAGCAAAAATTGTCACACTAAATAAAAATTATCGCTCTACACAAATCATTCTTGATGGAGCTTACAAAATGATACAGAATAACAACCCAGACAGGCTTGAGGCAAAAGAAGGAATAGAAAAAAAATTAATAGCTCTTAGAGCTCAAAAAGGTAAGCAAATTGAATTTTTGTACAAGACTAGAGTCGAAGATGAAGCAGAGGCGGTAGCAAAATATATTAAAAATGAAGTTAAAAAAAATGGCCTCCTTTATAAGGATTTTGCTATATTAGTTCGTGCTAACAATCATGCAACCCCATTTCAAAGAGCTCTTGAGCGAGAAAAAATTCCTTGCCAATTCTTAGGACCTAGTCATCTTTTCGAGCAAAACGAAATTAGAGATCTTATTGCTTACTTAAAAATTCTTGCTAATTATGACGATAACGCATCATTTTATAGAGTACTCACCATGCCAATTTTCAATATCCAGGCAAGAGACATTGCAACACTTCTCAATTATGTCAGAAAAAATAATTGTACCCTTTTAGAAGCTATCGAACAAAACGGAGCAATTGGCATGACAGAGGACGGATTCAAAAAAATAAAACGCGTTGAAGAAATTCTTAAAAAACACCTGCAGTTACTGTCTACAGAAAGTGCAGGACAAATCTTGTATTATTTCTTTGAAGACTCAGGGTTACTTGGATATTACTTGGATCCAAAGACCTCTCAAACAGAACATCAAGCACAAAATGTAGCAAAATTCTTTACCAAGCTTCAGTCATTTGCAAGTAATAATACAGATGCTTCAGTTTTTGCCGTAGTTGACTGGATTGAGTTATCTATGGAACTAGGAGAAAGTCCTTTAGCTGCTGAGATAGATTGGTCGACAAGCAATGCGGTCAATGTTTTAACTGTTCATTCAAGTAAGGGCCTGGAGTTTCCTGTAGTTTTTGTAACCAATCTTGTCACACAACGCTTTCCAAGCAGAGACAGAAAAGAACAAATCCCTGTACCAACAGACATAATAAGAGAGGTGTTGCCAATAGGTGATGAGAATCTACAAGAGGAAAGACGGCTTTTTTATGTAGCAATGACTAGGGCAAAAGACCAGCTCATTCTAACGGCAGCAAAGTATTATGGCGAAGGAAAAAAGGAAAGAAAACTCTCTCCTTTTATTGGGGAAGCTCTGGGAGAAGAGTATGTAGCCAATATTATTTCCAAACAAAAAACTATCGACTCAAGCCAACAATTGTCGCTCTTAGAATTATTTAACTCAAATCATGTTGATGAAAAAACTGTTGAAGAGATTCCTCAACCAACTATCTCCCCAATTACTTATTTATCCTACTCACAGATCCAAACTTTTGATACATGCCCTCTTCATTACAAGCTTAAGTATATCCTCAACGTCCCAACCGCTCCCTCTCCTGCGCTTAGCTACGGTATAAGCGTACATAGTACTCTAAGAGACTTTTTCCAACTCATAAAAAGCGGTATAAAAATAAACCCTGATTCTATTCATGACCTCTTAATCAAAAATTGGATAAAAACTGGCTATGTCAGCAAAGGCCATGAAGAAAAAGCGCGAAATCAGGCAGATCTTATGTTGCAAAATTACGCTAAAAAAATTCTTGCTGATATCCCCAACACCATTGCAATAGAGCAACCTTTTAATTTTAGGTTAGAAAAGTTAAAAATTGGAGGTAGAATTGACAGAATAGACAAATTATCGGATGGAAAAATTGAAATTATTGATTATAAAACCGGTGCAAACATCCCAACAGAAAAAAAAGCTAGAGAAGACTTTCAACTTACCTTTTACGCATTAGCTGCTAATCAGGTTCGAGATAATATTTTTAACAAACTCCCTGAAGAGGTACTACTGAGTCTTTATTATATAGAGGAGGATAAAAAGATATCTACTATCAGAACGAGCGAAGATCTTGAACTTGCTAAACAAACAATACTCAAAAAAGCAAATGAAATTCAGCATAGTAATTTCCTCTGCAATGGAGGTATTTTATGTAAGAACTGTGAATACAAAATGATATGCAGCCTCTCAACGGATTGATCTTATAGTATTAACGTGCTATAATAGACATACCAGGAAGATGGATCACTAGTCTTGAGGATCAAGACAGGAAAGTCCAGACAGGTGTTATACCAGGGACGGAGTGTAAGCTCTGACTAGTAATAGCTAGTGTCTATATATTTTTCCCACATGCGATATATGGAACAGGTCTTGAAACGACATGACTTGAGAACAACAGAAACGAGTGGGTCTGAAACGGGTAATCCTCCCTGCTGCAACTTCCGAACGCTGCGCTACAACTTGTATACAGGAGCAGCAAAGAACGAAGGCACCTTGCCCAACAGGCAGGCGAAGTGAGAATAATCATCACTGCGAGATAGATTGTGATCGCTCATAAAAATGTAACAATTATATGAGTAACAGAATCTGGCTTACTATCTTCCTGGTCTTAATAAAATACTTAAAAGATCCAACATCGCTTCACAACTCTCACATGGGAAATCACTAAGCTTTAAGTACAAATGATGCAGGCAATTTTTCCTCATCGTAGCAATAATTGTTAACTACTTGCGCTAGCATATTTTTTTAATGCGCTCCTCCAACACCATATACTTGAAAAGTATAACAAGCTACTAAAAGCTAATGATATTATTATCCCCTCAGGGGTTAGTAGACCCATGAGTGCATGTGAAGGAATAGTTACCAGCGCTGCAACAGGTAGAATGTATGTGAATAAGAAACTGATGGGGTGCGGATATACTTTTATTGGAAATCTTCCCAGCTGAGTTATCTCCCTTACCATCCAAATTGCATTATCAACCTCAGTAGTTACCACTCCTAATGCAAGAACAAAGACGTGTAGAGCAAGTGCAATTATCAATCCATTAAGTACTAATACTGTGTAAAGAGCAATATCGATAAGTGAGACTGGATCCAATTTAGATACTACGAATGCTAAAAATAGTAATAGAGGTACAAGTGTAAATAAGTCTAAAATATCACTTCCTCCAAAAAGAGCACGAAACAATGATGATATTGGCTTTGCTAAAATCATATCAAAATTTCCTGAAACGATATAACTCCTAAATCTATATACATCTCTCCATAAAAATTGAGAAATAACATCAATAAGATTAAATGTTAAGAAAAAAAGGATAATTTGCCAGACGGTATATCCAGCAAGAGAATTCGTCTTTGATGTAACTATAAAAAGAAAAAAAATAAAAAATATGAATCTGATTATCTTTCCGAGGGTAAAAAGGATTACTCCAGTCCTTGATGCAAATGCTACTTGAGTAGTTTGCATAGTCACTTTAAACCATAGAAGTAAGTATTTTTTCATTTATCTTCCTTGCGCTGTGTATGTTTTTAAACCTTTTTTCCAAACAAAAATGGCAATTCTATTCATAACAATAATCCATATCCCCATTAGCAAAAATCCTTGAAATATTTCTTTTTGAGATAGTTCTCCCAAATACAACTTGGTAGGGAAATAGGTTAGATAGGTAAAAGGGGAAAACTGAAAAAGAGAGTATAGAGACTTTGGCAAAATGTCTAATGGAAAAAGAGCTCCTGAAAAAAAACCAACGGTTTGATAAAAAATAAATCTTGGACCCCATCCTTCATTGCTCCAAAAACCAATAAAACTTATAAGAATACTAATAAAAAAATAGAGAATCAAACCAAATAATAGACTTAGTACAAACAAAAAAATTAATAAAAAATTGTGCTGAAATATGAATGGTGGGTGCAACAAGAAAAAAAACACTGTTAACTCACAAATAGAAAAAATAATATTCATAGCTTTATCGCCAAAATCTCTCCAAAAATGATACTGCAGGTATGAAAAAGGCTTAACTAGGAAATTTGATAGATTTCCCTCGTTGATCTCTGATGCAATCGCTGTGGTTCTTGTTGAGAAAATAACATCATTCACAAATGCTCCCACAATAACATAGGTTAACATAGTAGCCTGAGTGTACCCAAAAAAAACTCTATTTTCCGACGTTACAAAATACCAAATAAAATATGTTGAAAAAAGCTGAAGTAGCTCTCTCACACGGAAAAGTATAAAACTTGCTCGATATGCAAGAACTTCTGACCATGTATTTTTAGCAACCGTCCAATAAGCTTTCATATATTTCTTGGAGACTCTTTGAATTTTACCCTTTTTTGTTTGCAGAAAAAAAACCAGCAATGACATCCTCCATCTGAGGATCTTCTATGGTAATATCTTCAACGGGAAATTGTTTAAGAATTTTTGAGGCGATCTCATTTGCATTTTCATGCTTGATTCTCACTTCCCATTCAGGATAACTATATGATCTAGTTTCACCAAATTCTGGTAACTTTTTTTCATCAATTTTTTCAGACAGTATTATCTTTATGATTTTATAAGGGGCATGTTCGCGGACAAGATCGCTAAGGAGTCCATCATAAAGAATTTTTCCAAAATTTATCACGATTACTCTTTTACATAATGCCTCTACATCACCCATGTAGTGTGAGGTTAAAATGATCGTTGCATTATAAGCTTGATTGTATTCTTTTAAAAAGGCTCTTATGGTTTTTTGCATTACAACATCAAGTCCTATTGTCGGCTCATCAAGAAATAAAACCTTCGGCGAATGAAGAAGTGAGGCAATTAACTCCATCTTCATTCTTTGACCCAAAGACAACTTCCGTACAGGAATATGAAGAATATCTTTAACACCTAGACGATCTGATAAATCTCCCAAAACCTTCTCAAATTGCCCTGTGGGAATCTGATAAATCTCCTTGTTCAATAAAAATGTGTCCATTGCTGGAAGATCCCACCAAAGTTGGTTCTTTTGACCCATAACAAGCGATATCTGCTTAAGAAATGCCGACTTCCTGTTAAATGGGATAAAATCCAATACAGAAACCTTACCTTTTGTAGGATAGAGAAGGCCAGATAAGCATTTTAATGTTGTCGTTTTCCCAGCTCCGTTCGGACCAATAAATCCAACAACCTCACCTTCGTTTATTGAAAAAGAGACATCGTCAACTGCTTTTACTGTTTCGTATTTTCGTGAAAATAATGACTTGATTGAACCAATAAATCCTGGCTCTTTCTTATGCACCTGATAATGTTTTGACAAATGATCAGTTACAATGACTGCCATTCCTTCATTATATAACAAAAAGAGGCAATTCCGCGTAGCGGAACTCCCTCTTTTTGAATCAAATCAACACTCAACGGATCGCTTTCTTAAAAGTCTTTCCGGGAGTAAACCCTGGCGCCTTTCTTGCTGACAGAGTAATTCTTTCACCTGTCTTGGGATTGCGACCCACTCTCTGAGCTCTACTTCTTACACTAAATGTTCCAAAACCAGTTAACACAACCTTCTCTCCTCTTTTCAGAGAGTCTCGAATAGTATTTAGCACTGTTTGGACAGAGTCTCGAGCAGCCTTATTGGTTAAATTTGATTTTTTAGCTACAACTTCAATTAAGTCTTTTTTTGTCAAATAAATCACCTCCTCTTTTTGATACAAAAATGCGTGTTTAGATCTAAGGTACAGGGAAAATGAGGCCTTGTCAAGAGATTGTTTTGCTATATCAATCTAATAAGAAATTTTAAATAGTATGTTCAGGATATACTGATCGAAATTCACGGATTGCTGTAACCTTTACCTCTCCTGGCACTGCTAACGCTCTACTTACTTCCTCTTGAATTTTTTTAGACAAAATTATGGTTTGTGAATCATCTAGTTTTCCCGGATTAATAATTACACGAAGCTCTCTACCAGCTTCAAACGCATAAGCATCCTCAACTCCTTCATATCTTTTTGCAATTTCTTCCATCTCTTTCAGTCTCTTAGCGTAATTCTCAATATCTTCAAAACGGGCTCCCGGCCTTGCGCCCGAGATAGCATCGGCTATATGAACAATAACTGACTCAACGGATGAAAATGGCTTGTCCTCATGATGCTCAGCAACGCAATTAACAACAGTCTCTGGAAGATTAAAACGGTTGAGATACTCAACTCCAAGCTTTACATGACTTCCTTCACCCTCAACAACTTTACCAATATCATGAAAAAGACACCCAAGTCTTACCACATTTACATCTGCACCAATTTCTGATGCAATTTGAATTCCTATTTTTGTCTCCTCGAGAGTATGAACAACAAGATTCTGACCAAAAGAAGTTCTAAACTTAAATCGTCCTAGTGTTTGGTAGATTTCAGAGGGTAAATTGTATACGCCAACTTCTGCCGCCAACTTCTGCCCTTCATCAAGCATTATTTTTTCCAACTCTTTTCTAGTCTGTTCGACTATCTCCTCTATGCGAAAAGGCTGAATGCGGGTATCTTTAAGAAGTTTTTCAAGAGATTGTCTCGCCACCTCTCTTCGAACACTATCAAATGAGGAGAGCCTTATTATACCTTCCTCATCAAGGTCTACATCAACGCCAGTAGCCTGTTCAAAAGCCCTAATGTTACGACCTTCCTTTCCTATAATACGACCCTTCATTTCCTCATCAGGCACTCTTACAACAGTTACTGTGTACTCTGCAATATAGTCAAGAGCTCCATGCCTCATGGAATCGACAAGGATCTCACGAGCTTTTTGATCAGCAGTTGCCTTTGCTTCTTCTTCTTTCTCCTTAATAATTTTGGCAATCATAGAAGAAGCATCCTTTTCAGTCTCTTCGATAAGCATTTTTTTTGCTTCTTCGCGAGTCAATCCTGAAACATCTTCAAGCTTTGAGATATACTTTTGCCTTTTCTCATCAAGGGCTTCCTTATCTGAATCAAGCTGCTCTTGTTTTGCCTCTAGTTTTTCTTGGCGTTCTAATAATTTTTTTTCTAAAGCAAGTAGATCTTGCTGATGTGAGTCTGACATATTTTTTGGGAGCGACAAGAAGAAGGCCCTAAGCCCTTATTGGATTACTACATGTGAGTATGAGCTAATTTTCATATCACGGGTCGTAACAGTTTTCTTGCTACTCTACTCCGTATTATAGTCTCTTTGGTAATATGCGTCAATTGCTTGTCTAATTGTCTCCCAGCTATACCCCATCCTCGCAAGCATAAAGCCCAACTTATGATATTGTTGTTCTTTTGATAAAGACTGATATTTCTTAATCTTTTTTTCAACAACTTTTTTTGCTTTTGCAAGATCTGTTTGCCCACTATCATTAAATTCATTGAGTATTTTTTTTATCAAATCTTTTTCTATTCCTTTTTGCAAGAGCTCAGCAGTAATAGCTCTATCGCTTTTAGATCGAAATCGAATCCTCTGTTCAACCCACCATCTAGTAAAATCCTCATCGCTTTGGAATTTTTTCTCTTCAAGCTTTGATAAAACACTAGCAATAACTTCTTCTGGGGCTTTCTTTTTTCTAAGATAATCAATCAATTCTTTTTTTGAACGAGATCGTCTCGCAAGAAGTCTAATAGCAAGAGTAAAATAATTTTCAAAGTGGTCCATGACCCTTATGGAGTAGGAGTTGATTCTTCATCGCTGTCTTCATTTTCCTCTACGCCAACTTCAACTGGCATACCGCCATCTTTACTTCTACTCATGATTTCCTGAACAATTTTTTTAGTCTCATTTTGGTTTTCCTTCAGCCATTCTATTGCTGCTGCTTTTCCTTGTCCAATCATTTGTTCGTTGTATCTAAAAAATGCTCCTGATTTATTTATAACGTTCATTTCAACACCAACGTCTAATATGCCTCCCTCTCTTGAAATTCCTTCTGCAAAAACATCAAACTCAGCAATCCTAAATGGAGTTGAGACTTTATTTTTAACAACCTTCACCCTGTGTCGAGAGCCAATTGCTCTATCACCATCTTTGATTGTTTCAATCTTTCGAATATCCATTCTTACTGATGCATAAAATTTAAGAGCTAATCCGCCTGTTGTTGTCTCTGGATTACCAAACATAATTCCTATTTTTTGTCGAAGTTGATTAGTAAAGATAACCACTGTTTTTGATTTTGAAATCACCGCAGTCAACTTACGAAGAGCTTGAGACATAAGTCTAGCTTGAAGTCCAACAACCGCATCCCCCATCTCCCCCTCAATCTCTGCACGAGGAACAAGCGCCGCAACTGAATCGATAACTAATACATCTACGCCTCCACTTCTTACCAAACTTTCTGCAATTTCCAAAGCCTGCTCTCCCGTATCGGGTTGAGATATCAAAAGCTCGTCAAGTTTTACTCCAATTCTCTCTGCCCATAATGGATCAAGTGCATGTTCAGCATCAATAAACGCAACGATGCCTCCATGCTTTTGCGCCTGAGCAATTGTTGACAAGCAAACTGTTGTTTTTCCCGATGCTTCAGGACCATATATTTCAATAATTCTCCCACGTGGCAGACCACCAACGCCAAGTGCTAAATCAAGGGGTAAACATCCTGTTGAAACAACTGATATATCGAGTTTTCCGGCTGCTTCTCCAAATCGCATAATTGACCCTCGACCATACTGCTTTTCAATCTGATCCATCGCCATTTTTATTGATTCAAGTTTTTTTGCATTATCGGAGTGAGGCTGAACAATACTAGAAGATTTAGAATTATTTGAAGAACGAGCCATAGTATTAAACTATAATAAATATCTTTCGTGTTTTTTACAAGAAGTCATACTAATGCAATCTGTATCATAAAAATAATTACATCCTGCTGATGACTTATGATACATGCTTTGATACAATCACTTGGAGAAAACGGGGATTAGTTTAACGGTAGAATTCGCGGCTGGGGGCCGTGAGACTGGGGTTCAACTCCCCGATCCCCGACAAACTATAAAGTCCAGCGAGCAAAAATCCCTGTAGACAACATCCGTTCACTGTTATTTTTTTCCTTAATTGCCAATTCACCAACCTCTATATTACCATTTGGAAGATAGTCTCTAAGCACGTTATGCAACATAATTGCAGACGAAGAAATCGCATAAGCGTTGATAAGAAAAAATAAAGACTTTGATGACAAAAGCTCAGAGCATAACTTTACTAACTCAGGAAAACTTTTTGAAAAATCCCACAACTCCCCGTGTGGGCCATGACCATAAATTGGTGGATCCATAATTATGCCCTCATAGTGATTACCACGACGAATTTCGCGAGCAACAAATTTTACAGCATCATCCAATATCCACCGTATTGGCCTATCTTCAAGATGAGATGCCATCTGATTATCCCTTGCCCAAGCTATTGATGATTTAGAAGCATCAACATGAGTCACTTTCGCACCAAAAGCAGCAGCCACTAACGATGCGATCCCCGTGTAACCAAATAAATTAAGTACTGCCACAGACTCTTTGCGTGATGATATCTTCTCAGAGATGAAATCCCAATTAAGATGCTGCTCAGGAAAAATCCCAGTATGTTTAAATGGTGCTAACTTAGCAAAAAATTTTATGTCTTTATATGTTACTTCCCATTTTTCAGGAATTTCTCCCTTTTTAATCCAACCCTCTTTCCCATCTTTTTTTTCAAAAATAGCATCCGCTTCCCCCCAGTCAGATTTTGGAAGTCGAGGCAACCAAATTGCCTGCGGGTCGGGTTTTGCAATCTGATATTTACCAAATCGTTCTAGTCTATATCCATTCCCACTATCCAAAAGTTCATAGTTATCCCATCCACTTGTCTGCAATATTGTCATTTGCATATGATACCATATCTCTACACTTTTTCAGATCTTTCCTGTACAATACAAAAAATATGAAAAGGATAATCTTTTTTTGCGGAATAGCTTTTATTATCTATTGTATTGGAGTAATTATTGTTAATATTCCTCAAGAAAAATCAACTAAGGAAAATGTTTCGTTTAATTCATCTCAAAACCCATCTGATACTTCAAAATTAGACATCAAAGACGAAAAAATAGGAACTGGGAGTGAGGTGCTAGACGGAGATACAATAACAGTAAATTATGTTGGCAACCTTACCAGTGGAAAACAATTTGATAGTTCTTATGACAGAAAGCAACCTTTTACTTTCAAAGTAGGCTCTGGGGAAGTTATTAAAGGGTGGGATAAAGGTGTAATTGGAATGAAAATTGGCGGAAAAAGAAAATTAACAATACCTCCAGAGCTAGGTTACGGCGATAAGCCTCAAGGAGCTATCCCTGCCAATTCCACACTTGTTTTTGAGATAGAGCTAGTAAGTGTCTTAAGTCAAGCTGAGGAACAATCTCCAAAACCAAATTTGTAATATGGAAATAATTGCTCTATTTTTTATAGAGCTTTTTACATTATTTTTTTTATCAAAATCACTTCATAAAAAGCTTTCGCTTGTGTTGTATCAGTTGACTCAAAATATTACCATTACTACCTACACACTGGCATTTTTCTTTTTTCCAGGGACGCTGATTCATGAACTATCACACTATCTAACAGCAAGACTACTTTTCATTCATACAGGGAAAATGTCCTTGTTCCCAAAAAGAGAAGGAGACAGCATAAAATTAGGGAGCGTAGAAATAGCACGAACAGATCCTTTCAGAAGAATTCTTGTTGGCATATCACCATTTCTTATGGGTACAACAATAATTGTCCTATCACTTTTTACTTTTGAAAATCAAAAGCTCTGGAACTCTCCCTGGGCAATTGTAATGCTACTTTATATATTATTTGAAATCGGAAATACAATGTTCTCAAGCAAAAAAGACCTTGAAGGAACACTTTTTATTTTAATTTTCATAGCTATTTTGACAATACTTGGATATGCTGCTGGATTTAAAATACCATTTGAGGAAATAACTCACCTACTAAATCAAGATGTTATTTCTACAATTTCGAAAGGATGTTTTTATCTTCTATTTCCTATTGGTGTAAATCTTATACTAATTATCTCTCTTTACTTATTGTCGCAGATACTACAAAAGAGGGTCTTATGACAATGCAAGAAGCTCACAAATCTCCGCAAAGATTCCTTATAGCAAGCATTCTACCTAAGGAATTATCGAACGAAGAAGCATTTTATAAGCTTAAAGAAACATCAGATCTTGTAAAAACATATGGAGGAAAAGTTATTGATTACGTTATTCAAAAAAGAGAGGTTCACGATAAAGGCCTGTATCTTGGTGCTGGAAAAATAAATGAGATTAGTAACTTATTATCAGTTAAAAAAATAGATGCGGTGATTTTAGATGACATAGTAAAGCCTGGACATATTTTTGACATCAGAAAGTCGTTCCAACACAGCAATCCGAGAATTGAGGTGTGGGATAGAATAGACCTTATTTTACAGATATTTTCGCAGCAAGCAAACACTGTAGAGTCACGCCTCCAAATTCAGCTTGCTGCAATGAAACATATGGGACCACGTATTTACGGGATGGGATATGTTCTTTCTCGACAGGGAGGGAGTATTGGGACAAGAGGAATTGGTGAGACTAACACCGAATTGATGAAAAGACATTGGAAAAAACAAATTAAAAACATTGAAAAAAAATTGTCAACCTTACTCAAAAACAGATTACAGCAAATAGAGAGACGAAGACGACTTGGAATATGTACTGTGTCTATTGTAGGATATACCAACGCAGGGAAAACCTCCTTATTCAACAAACTCACCGGTAAATCAGCATATGTAAAAGATGCACTTTTTGCAACTCTTGATAGCAGAGTTGGAGAACTGCGATCTGATAAAAGCAATGAGAAGATACTCATTAGCGATACAATTGGGTTTATCAACAATTTACCGGCAAGCCTTATTAAGGCATTCAACTCAACCCTTCTTGAATCAATTTACTCTGATCTTCTAATACAAGTTATTGATTGTCATGACGACAATATGGACATAAAAATACAAACAGTTGATCGAATCATTAATCAACTTTCTAGTAAATCGAAATCTAGTATTCTTGTTTTTAACAAGGCAGATCTGATTAGTAAAGAAAAGCAGAATATCATCATGGAAAAATACACTACGAGAAGTCCTATTTTTATTTCGGTAAAGAATGGAGATTTATCATGCCTTATCCAATCGATAAATGAGAAGGTTAAAAAATAATTTCTCCTATCCAGCTGTGGATTATTCAACTATAATACCTCTATGGAGAGAGCCACAAGATTAGTTGTAGTGTATGGAGTAATTGTTAATGACTCAAGAAAAATGCTTGTAGTTCAAAGAGCAGAGCATGATACACACCCTCTCATGTGGGAATTTCCAGGTGGTTTAGTTGAGGAAAATGAAGATCCAATTTCTGCTACAAAACGAGAGGTTTTTGAAGAGACAGGCGTACGAGTTGACCCTCTATATCCAATCTCTGTCGCATCAGATGTTTCCTCATCAAAAAATCAACTTGTAGTTAGAATTGCGTTTTTATGTAAGTATACAGGAGGGGAAATTATACTCAGCAATGAACATAATACCTATCAATGGATTTCAGAGGATGACGCTTTAAAATTGAAACATTCTGATCTTTTAGCTAAAACTATTGAAGTACTTAAAATAAATCCGTATTTAATTAAAATTTAAAATACTCAAATCCGCCAAGCTCTACTGGTTCTTTATTCAGGCAGACTGATCCAAGCTTATTATCAAGCGAAGACCACATGAAAAATATGTCGCCCTCCTCACAAAGAGCACTATCTCCGAATTTCTCAAGTCTCACATATAAAATCGCATTTTTATTATCTGTTTGGAAGCAGTACCCAGTCTGACTACTACTACCACAATAGGCCACAGGAGAAGTTGTTCTAAGTACATATTCATACACGCCAGACATTTCATTTTTATCAACCATTTCCGAAACCCACTCATAATCTTGATTAGTAAACACACCATCCGACACTGGAAATTTTCCAAAACTAATATAATATCTAGACACACTTTCGACTAATTTTATCAAGGTAGTCTTTCTCCCATCATTTACCCACGTATTTTTTGTAGTCATAGCTAATTTTGAAACAAAGCTAAAAGGATTAGACCATAGTTCATCCAAAGAAACACTGCTTTGCGATTCCTCTTGTAAACTAACGTTACTACTAGTTTGTAAATTTTTAGAAGATTCTTGCAACTTATCGTAGACATACGATGAGCTATCAAGCTTTATTGGACCAATTAAAATATTCTTTTCTGGATCTTGACCTATATCTTTTTTTTGACTGATATCAAACTGACTTGCTTTGCTATCGATAATTTGTGAGGCAAGCATTTTAAATGGCAGTTTATTTTCTCCACCGGTTCCTAAAATTGCTGTAGATTCAGTATAAAAAACCAACAAAACTAGAATAAAAACTATAGCCACCCCTATATAAATTTTTTTTAAAATACTTTTATGCGGGGAAGGCAACGCAATATCTATTTTCCCCTGTTGAGTTTTCTTGGCCATGACAAGAATTATTATGACTGAAACTTTTAAAAAAAACGAGGAGGTGGGTTATCCTTCTGGCTCTGGAGGAAGAAATTCTTCGCCTGTATTTTGAGCCCCAGGATATTCGTGCTGTTTTAACCAATAAACATAGGTACATCCAGTAGCCTTTTTTGCTACCCTATCCCATCCAGAAGTGCTACACTTTTTCATTTTTTTTCCTGAACTTGTTGTAAAAAGAACGAGTTTTTCTCCACACTCAGGGCATTCTTCATCAAGAGACTCTGTTGTGCCGTTAATCCATTCAACATAATCACAGCCTATTGCTTTTTTTGCTTCTTTATCCCACGATGAAGTGCTACACTTTTTCATTCTCTTACCAAAACGAGTAACAGCCAACACAAGCGGCGCCCCACATTTTGGACATTTTTCATCAAGCTCTTCAGGCTCCACCTCAAGCCACTTCACAAAATCACAACCTACATTTGATCTTGATGCAGCATCCCACGAAGATGTTGAACAGCGTTGTAATTTTCTTCCAGTTGAAGTTGTTATAACATCACTCAAAGGACTTTGACACTTAGGACACTTTTCAATTATTTCATCCGTCATACTAACTAGAAATTAATACTACTTTAAAAATAACAACATCGTCAAGGCCCATTATCATGTATACTGACTCTATGAAAAGAATCGCTATCATAGTAATGTCATTTTTTCTAATTTGCAGACCCTCTATTACCCTTGCTCAAACAACCTGGGAGATATCTGAATTTCATAGTGATATAACTATAGAAAAAACAGGAAGTGTTCACGTTGTAGAAAAAATAACTGTGGATTTTTACACAACTCAAAAACATGGAATTTATCGAGAGATCCCTTATGTTTATCAATCAAATAATGATGAGAAAAAATATACCACAATCTCTGATGTTGCTGTTCTAAGAGACTCACATATAGAAAAATATCGAGAGGAAAAAAATAACAATAACATACGTATTCTCATTGGAGATCCTAACAAAACAATTGATGGAAAACACATATATGAAATTTCATATATAGTAAAGGGAGTTCTTGTGCCATATGACACATACGATGAGCTCTATTGGAATGTTACAGGGTCTAGTTGGGAAATTCCGATACAAAAAGCATCTGCAGTCCTTACATTGCCATTTCCTGGACTCCATCAAACAGCTTGCTATTTTGGAAAAAACGGTTCAAGCAGTCAATGCCGTAACGAAAAAATTTCTGAGAAACAAGGAGTTTTCTCAACAGACACAGTGTATCCTGGAGAAAATTTTACTATTGCTGCAGGATATAGTAAGGGTTTAGTGCCAATTCTTACTGTTCCTAAGCCCAAAACATTCCTGGAGGAACTACTCCAGCCATCAATCATAGCCCTCTATTGCCTCACAACAAAAAGGAATAAAATTTAAATATAAACTATTTCCCCATTATATTGCCGATTATGAATTTGCAATAAATGCCCCCGAAGAATTTCATGAAACTGTCGTCGTTGAATTCACTCCCCCAGATAATATTAGACCAGCTGAAATGGGAGTTCTGATGGACGAACGAGCAGACACCCTTGATATTAGTGCAACAATTATAGATCTGGCACAAAAAGGACTGCTTGTTATTGAGGAGGTTAAAAAAATAGGAATTTTTGGAAAAATAGATTATATTTTTAAAAAAACAGAAAATAAAAAAACTTTATTGGCCTATGAATCATTATTGCTGGAAAAACTTTTTAAAAATAAATCTTCCGTAAAATTATCAGAGTTAAAATTTTCGTTTTATAAAGACCTATCCTTAGTAAAAACAAAATTGTATGAAAGAATTGTAGAACGTAAGATGTTTTTTGACAATCCAGAAGTAATTCGAAAAAAATATTTAATTACTGGAATTCTCCTAGCTTGCCTCCCCATATTCTCTTTGTTTGTTCTAGGTGGCTTTTTTGTCTCACCATCTATGTTTGCAGTTATTACTGGCATAGCAACGTGCGGAATAACTCTTGTGGGTTTTTCCTCTCGAATGCCTAAGAGAACAGCAGATGGTCGAGAATTATACAGAAGATCTCTCGGTTATAAAATGTTCATCAGTGGTGCAGAGAAATATAGACAGCAATTTTTTGAAAATAACAATCTATTTACCGAAACTCTTCCTTACGCTATCATCTTTGGTCTTAGCGAAAAATTTGCAAAAGCTATGAAAGATATTGGAATAGAACCCAAGGAACCAAAATGGTATAGAGGATCCTCTCCATTTGCAGTTATGAGCTTTACAAAATCTATCGACTCTTTTTCAAATACCCTCTCGTCAGCAATTGCAGCAACACCCACCAAGAGTGGCTCATCAGGAGGGGGAAGCTCAGGTGGAGGATTCGGAGGCGGAGGCGGTGGAAGTTGGTAGAGAATTCTTAGCTAATGCATTTAGTAAATATTCCTTAAAACTCTGAATGCTATTTGCATCATATATATTTACTGATAAAATGTTTGAGGAGTATTTTTCCATAATTGCAATCTTAGACCGCAACTCCTTTTTTGAAATTTTATCAGTTTTTGTTAAGACTAAAATCTGCTTTTTCTCAAGAAGATTTACATTAAATGACTCAAGTTCGCTCATGACAATTTTGTAACTATTTTCTACATCACCTTCAGATGAATCGATGCAATGAATAATAAGTAGTGTTTTTTCAATATGTTTCAAAAATCGAATCCCCAAGCCTTTTCCCGTACTCGCTCCTTCGATTAATCCAGGGATATCAGCAAGCATATATCCATCCATCATTCCAACATTAGGCTCAAGGGTAGTAAAAGGGTAATCACCTATCTTAGGATGTGCGTTAGTAAGACACGAAAGAAGGGTACTTTTCCCTGCATTTGGAAGGCCAATTATTCCAACTTGCGCTATTAACTTCAGCTCCAACTCAATCTCCACCTCTTCACCTATTTCACCGCTTTCTGCATATTGTGGGGTTTGGTTTGTAGCTGATTTAAACTCATTATTACCACGACCTCCTTTTCCTCCTTTTGCAATACAATACCGCGAGTCAGTATCATTAATATCAACAATACGCTCACCGTTTACATGCGAAATCGTTGTCCCTATCGGAACATCAATAATAAGATCATCAGCATTCTTGCCAAAAAGATTTTTTCGCTTACCTGCAACACCATCTTCTGCCTTCCACTTTTTTTTAAACTGAAATTGAGATAGGGCTGTCAAATCATTGATGCCTCTTATGTACACATCCCCGCCGTTGCCACCATTACCACCATCAGGCCCACCACGAGGATTTCCCTCGCTTCTTCTAAAAGAAACTGCTCCATTTCCTCCATTTCCCGCCTTAATAGAAATTGTTACTTTATCCACAAACATACTATGGATTATACCATTTACCTTACTTTCCTGTTGAAGATTTCACATAAGATAGCTAGTATGTGTAAAGTGAAAATCATTAAAGGCTTAGCTTTCTTCTCTTTTCTCTTTTTTTTACTTCTTGCAGGATCCACTATGCTTCTGTCATTAATATCGCACGGAAAAAATAATCAAAATGTGGTGTCTCCACTTATTCAAGGCATTAATGATCATAACAATGAAGTGTCTTCTCAATTTGCGTCTGGATTAGATGAAAAAATTAAAAGTGAACTACATAAATTAACAGGATCATATAGTTTTGTCATAATAAATCTAACTACTGGAGAGAGCTATCGTCATAACCCTGATAGGATCTATTACTCCGCAAGTCTCTACAAGCTATGGGTAATGGCTGTCGTATTTGATCAAATAGAAAAGGGCAATCTAGCTCTGGAAACTAAACTGTCTTCCACTATCCCACGACTAAATGAAGAATTTAATATCGCCTCCGAAGAAGCGGAGCTAACAGAAGGGGAAGTATCATATTCTGTAGAAGAAGCGCTTGAAAAAGCAATTACTATTTCTGATAATTACGCAGCACTTCTTTTAACAGAGAAAGTTGGAATAAGTAAAATAAAGAGTTTCTTACAACAAGAAAAACTATCTTCTTCAAAAGTGGGGTCTCCTCCAAAAACAACAGCAGAAGATATATCGTTATTTTTTTTGAAACTATATCGAAAAGAAATTATAGGTGAAAAAAACAGTGAAGAAATGCTTGGACTTCTCAAGAGACAAGCATTAAATGACAGAATCCCAAAATATCTCCCTGATGAAATTGCAGTAGCACACAAAACAGGAGAGCTGTATGGCTACAAGCATGACGCGGGTATTATATTTACTCCATCGGGTGATTATATTTTTGTTGCAATGAGTGAAACGACCAATACTTCTAAAGCAGCAGAGGCAATAGCATCTATCTCATTAATTGCTTATGAGTATTTCACCACTTATGAATCAAAGTAACTATTTTATCCTCACTTTTTCTTGATGTAATCCATAATCCACGACTGCTAACAGTAATATGCTTACAAAAAGTCCAATAACAGCTGATAACTGTTCTTGATAAAAAAGAAAAAATTGAGTAAGGAATATTCCAATTAGAATTGCGATTTTAAAAAGGATATAAGAAAAATATTTATTTTTTACTATCATTATTACTCCAGCGATTATAAAAAGCGTTGATGATGTTGTTGACAATAGCAATCCTAGTTGAATAAATGAGATTTGCTCAAAATTAAAAGAGGTTATTGATAGAGAAAAAAATGTTTCAACTGCAACTTGCAGTATAAGAATGAAAAAAATTAATTTTCTGACAATTTCAGACCTTGCGAATTGATAATATTTTTCAGATATTACACTTCTTACATTTCCCCATAAAGATTTTTCAGGTTGAGGAATTGATTCTACATCTTTTAAAAAAGATTTCAAAAGCCTAACAAGAGGATCTCCTTGATCACTTTTTTCCAGATATACCAATGCAGTCTTTTTTTCATGATTATCTAAATCATTTATTGCTGCTTCTTTTATCATTTCAAGAGCATTTATAAGATACTCTTGCTTAGTAATATATTCTCTTTGAGAAAGAAGTTTTGAAAAAATATAAAGAATAATGAAAATTACATAAATTATTGCTATTGTTGGCTGAAAAAAATAATTATTATCTCTTGTAATAAATTTTCCTAACTCATCAATAAATGCGCCAAAGCCTATACCTCCAAGTATTGACCCCAGACTTAGTGCTCCCTTGCTCAAAAATGAAAAAATCAGCATGAATCCTGCCAGCATAAAAAGCCCACCCCAAACTAAATGCGCTATATGCAGGCTATCAGTCCCTAGTTGTGGATAATGTGAGACTTTTAGTATAAAACGAATGATAAAAATTGTACTTACTGCGGAAACAAGAAAATTTTCCCTCAACAAAAATGAGTCTATGTTTTGAATAAGAATATTTTTTGGAAAAATTCTCACACATACATTATAAAAGATACAAAGAAGATCTGCTTGATTTTCTTGAAGATTTTATGCTTAATATAGTAATACTATGAAAAGCCTGCCTAGTGATGAGGGACAAAGTGTTGGTACTGTCTTGAGGATATGGGAAGAAATAATTGGCTCAATGGATCAATACACCCATGATAGTCTTCTTTCAAAATTTTATTTACCGGAAGAAATATTAACACAATGTAAAAAATCTGCGGAAATTTTTGCGCAATTACTTTATTCACCCATTCCATCATCAAAAGAGATAGAAAAAACAAAACTCTATGGATTAATGTATCTCTCTATGGCTTGTGGTGTTCAAATTTTCCTAAAAGAGAGATCAATCGAAAAGGGATATACTCCATATAAAATAGCTAATGACCCTGCCCATATTAGAAATACTCGATTAAAAATAGGTAACATGCTGTCAGAAGGCGTAAGAGTCAAATCTCCAGTGAGTCAAGTAATAGATTTATTTATATTTCACCTAGATACTAACAGTTACATCAAAAAATTCAGCATAAAGAAAAAGGAGTTTAATGCGGAAAAATTTGAGGACCTACTTCCTGCAGCTATCATGTGGGGGTATTTAACTGCAAAAGAGCTTGTTGTTGATATACAATAGCTATTTTGTTTTAAGAAGAGAGTTCAAGAATGATGAGATAATAGCAATAATTAAGCTAAATAACAGTGCCCAACCAAACCCATCTATAACAAATCCAGGAACCAAGCTACTAACTAGCAACACAAGAACTGCGTTAATCACAAAAGTAAATAATCCAAATGTTATTATTGTTAAGGGCAAAGTAAAAAAGAGTATCAATGGCTTTATAAATACATTAACTGCGCCAAGTAAAACAGCGATGATAATCGCAGTTAGATAATTTGAGACATGTACTCCTGTTAAAACCTGGGCTGCAATAAATATTGCAAAGCTATTAATAAAGAGGTATGTAATTAATCCCACAATCACACCCTAACATAAGAAATTATATGAGTCAACAAGTATCTTTGAAGTTCAAATTAACGCTTTGGAGATTGCTTCGCTCTTCGGGCTTTTCCACCGGTACCGACTTTTCTTCTTTCTCGAATACGAGAATCGCGGGTAAGAAATCCTTTTTTCTTTAGAATTGCTCTATATTCGTCCTTATTCGCGGCCACCAATGCATTTGACAAACCTGCCACCACTGCATCTAGCTGCCCTGCCCTTCCTCCGCCAACAACGCGAACAGTAATAGTGTATTTATTTTGGGCATTTGCAACCCTCAATGGCTCAGTGTAGGCAAATCTACTTACCTCTCCAGGAAAATAATCAGCAGCCATCTTCTCATTAATAATGATATCTCCCTTATGAATCTCTGTTGCTCCCCATTGAAATTTTTCCCTAAGTTTTTCGTAGAGCCGCACTCTAGCTACCGCCTCTTTACGACGACCAACCGCAAAAATATAATCTCTTTTTGCTTGTGTTTTTTTCTCAACTGCTGGTTGCTTTATTGCCATAATTATTTCTGAACAAACTTATCTTGATAAGTATGCTCCCCTCCTGGAAAAATAAATAATCGTTTGAGCATTCTATCACGAAGCCTATTCTGAGGCAACATTCCTTTTACTGCATGTCTGATAACCTCCTCTGGCTTCCTCTGCCTCAACTCTTTTAATGTCTCGCTTTTATATCCACCTGGATAACCAGAATGACGAGCGTACACTTTTTTCTCTTCTTTTTTTCCAGTTACCGCTACGTCTTTTGCGTTAACTACAACTACATAATCTCCACAATCAAGGTTTCTAACAAAATTTCTTTTCGATTTACCCATAAGATGAGTTGCAATTTTTGTAGAAATTCTTCCAAGCGTCTGACCAGAAACATCAACAAGATGCCACTCATGAGACAATTCTGATTGCTTGATCGATTTTGTTTGACCTATCATATTTAGCTATTATCCTTTTCTTTTGTATGTAACTTCTGTTTCTTAGTTGATTTTTTTTCTTTTGCTGAAGTAGCAGTCTTTGACAATGCTATTTTCTTTGTTCTAGGTTTTGACTCTTTTAAATCATGAATTGCTTCCGTCTTTGGTCCCTTTTCAACCCATTCAATAAAAACCATTGATGCATTATCAGAGAATCTATTTCCTTTTTTCACAATCCTTGTATATCCTCCCGGTCTATCAACAAACCTTGGCGCGATATCTGACATAAGTTTTATCAATGCATCATGCGACAAATGTGCTCTTAAAAGATCGCGTGTGTGATTAGAATCATCTTTTTTAGCCTTCGTAACCATTTTCTCTACCTGTCCTTTAATTGCTTTTGCCTTTTGCTCAGTTGTTTCTATTCTCTCATGAAGCACAAGAGAAGAAGCGAGGGCTTTGAATAAAGCTTTTCGCTCATTAGTATCTCTTTTTAAATGACGTCCAAAAACTTGTTTTCTCATAATAAAAAATCAGTTGCCAGTTCGTGGTTTTCTGTTCTCGTATTCAGGTCTATCGGCATATCTGTTCATCCGACTCTATGACCGAAACTGACTAACAAAAATTTGAAAACTGATAACTGATAACAGGCAGCTTCTTTTAGATCGCAAAGGAAATTCCTTTTTCCTGCAATTTCTCTTCAATTACTGATATTGATTTGCCACCCATATTTCTCATAGAGATCAGATCTTTTCGTGGTGTTTGCAGCAATTGCTCAACAGTCTCAATTCCACCATTTCGAAGGCTGTTATAAATCCTCGTTGGTAAATCTAACTCATCAATAGTCATCTTAGCAACACCTGTTGGCAAATTTCCTACCAAAGAAGATTCTTCATCAACAGATTCAGACACTTGAGGCTCAAAGATCTGAGTAAAAGAACTAGCAAGCATTCTCGCTGCTTTTTCAAGAGACTCTTTTGGATCAACTGTTCCATTTGTCCAAATTTTAATTGTCAACTTATCAAGATTGGTCTGACGGCCAACGCGAGTTGCTTCAACCGAATAAGTAACTCTACGAATAGGAGAAAAAATTGCGTCTGTCTGAATACTTCCTACCTCAGTTGACTTCTTCTCTTCTGCAAGCACATACCCAGTGCCTCGCTCAACATGAAGTTCCATTTCTAACTTTGACCCTTTACCTGAAAGAGAACCAATGTAATGATCCTTATTAACAACCTCTACTCCATCTGTTGCTTCAAAATCAGCAGCAGTAATTTCTCTTGCTCCTTTTACTGAAAGAGTAAGTGTGCCTGAGTCTTTGTCGTCAGCAAGTTTGAGGTTAAGCTCTTTAATATTAAGGAGAAGATCAATAACATTTTCTTTGAGTCCTTCTACGGTTGAAAATTTATGCTTTACTGATCCGATTTTAACTGAGGTAACTGCTGCGCCTGAAATAGAAGAATACAACACTCTTCTTAAAGCGTTTCCTATGGTATAACCATAACCCGGCTCAAGTGGTTCAATTGCAAACTCCCCAAAGCCATCCGCATTTACTATTTCTTTAACTGTAAAAAATAATTTATTATTCATATTCTCCTTTAGAGACAATGATATATTGTATCATTATCTCGAATAATATTCAATAATCTGCTGAGTATTGAATGGAACTACTATATCTTCACGTTTTGGCATACGTATCAATTTACCTTTTGTACCCGATTTCTCAATAAAAGAAGCAAGCGCAGTGCTCTCAGTAGATAATGAGATCACATCGGGAGTCTTAAAAATCTTTTCATCAAGCTCAATAACATCATCAATTTTTACTTGATACGATGGGATGGTAAGTCTTTTCCCGTTAACTTTCACATGCCCATGAGAAACAAATTGCCTAGCTTGAAAACGACTTTTTGCAAAACCAAGTCGGTAAACAAGATTATCAAGTCGTGTCTCAAGAAGCGACAACATCAACTCGCTAGTGTCACCTTTTTGCTTTTCAAGATGGGTTACTAATCTTTTAAATTGCTTTTCTAACAATCCATACATTGCTTTCGCTTTCTGTTTCTCGCGAAGTTGCTGACCATACTCAGACAGACGTCTTTTTGGTTTTTTACCATGAACGCCTGGTGGAACATTGAGTCGGCGAGCTAGAGAGTTTGATGTTTTATCAAGAATATTTACTCCTTCTCGTCGGGCTAATTTATGTTTTGGTCCTGTATATCTTGCCATAAGTATTAGACTCTCCTTTTCTTTTTTGCTCTTGGTCCATTGTGTGGAATCGGAGTGATATCAGCAATTGATGTTATAGAAAACCCTGCACCTTTGATAGCTCGCAATGATGAATCTCTACCTGACCCTGGTCCTTTAATAAAAACATCTACCGATTTTAAACCTAAAGAAAGCGCTTTTTTTGCGGCATTCTCTACTGCAAGAGAAGCTGCATAAGGAGTAGACTTTCGAGTTCCCTTAAATCCTGAATTTCCTGCAGAGCTCCATGAGATAAGATCACCGTTGTCATTTGTGATACTCACCAAAGAATTATTGAAAGTCGCTGTTACATAAATTCTACCATGCTCACCCACAATAAGATGTGACTTTTTTTTACCTGGTGTTTTTGTTGGTTTTTTTGTTGCCATATTATTATGTAAAAAATTACTTACCGCTAGTTTTTGCTGCTACTTCCATTTTTGCTGCTAATTCTTTTTTGATAGCTCCTATTGTCATTCTTTTGCCACGTTTTGTTCGAGCATTCGATTTTGTTCTTTGACCACGAGCAGGTAAGCCTCTCATGTGACGCAACCCACGATACGATCCTGATTCTTTTAACCTCTTAACATTTCCAGCTACCTCAGTTCTTAAATCTCCTTCAACTTTAATAGTCTCAAGAGCCTTAGTAATCCTTTTCTGATCATCTTCTGAGAGATTCTTCACACGAAGGGACCCATCAAGATTTGCAGCTTTTAATACTTCCTTAACATTGCTTCTCCCGATACCATAAAGGTAAGTAAGTGCAATATCAACTCTTTTTTCAACTGGTAAGGTAATTCCTGCTATACGCATATATTTTATCCCTGACGCTGCTTGTGTTTTGGTGTTTCACAAATGACAAAAACAACGCCCTTTCTGCGAATCACTTTACATTTGTTACATCGTTTTTTTACGCTTGCTTGTACTTTCATAAGCCTCCATTATACTCTGTATGTTATTCTTCCTTTTCCCAAATCATAAGGCGTCATCTCAATGCGGACTCTATCACCAGGTAAAATCTTTATAAAATGAATACGCATTTTCCCTGATAAATGACAAAGAACCACTGACCCATCCTCCAGCTCAACTCGAAAGAGCGTGTTGGGCAAAGCTTCTTTGACAATTCCTTCTTTTTCTATTGATCCTTGATGAGCCATAAGTGCCTTTAAGGCAAAAAACCACATACCCCTGGGCAAGGGAATATGTCTCTATTTGTCTGCATGAAGCAGACTGAACTGATTATAGCAAACTAGCCTCAAAAGAGCAACATTATTACGTTAGCACTTCTGGATCAGAAGACGTAATCAAAATTGTACGTTCAAAAACGGCAGAAATGCTTCCATCTTGGGTTTTTATAGTCCATCCATCATCGTTAGCATACATAACATCAGGCCCACCCATCGCATAGATAACCTCAATTGCTATTGTCATCCCTTTTTTCAAAAGAGGGGTTTTTTCAAGTGGTCCATGTAAATACCCTGGAACTTCTGGTTCCTCATGAAGCTCTCTACCAACACCATGTCCTATGAGAGATCTTACTACAGAGTATCCTTCGCCTTCTACGATCTTTTGAATTGCTCGTGATATATGTCCAACGCGATTGCCTTCTCTTGCCTCGGCTATGCCAGCAGCAAGAGCTTTTTTTCCTGTGTTTAAAAATTTTTCAACACCTTTTGGCGCTTCTTTCATACCGCCAACGACAATTGTCTCAGCCATATCGGTATGAAGATTGTCTAGATACACTCCAGCATCAATACAAATTACGTCACCTTTTTTGAGTCGATAATCTCCTGGTATACCATGGACAATAACATCATTTGTCGCCGTACATATCGCATGATGATATCCAGGAACCTTTTTAAACCCAGGTTCACCACCATTCTCAATCATCACTTTCTCTGCAATATCGTCCAACCTCTTCTCAGAAACCCCTTCAGTTGCAGCATCAAGAGAAGTGTAGAGGGCCTTTGCAAGAATTTTTCCTCCCTTTCTCATGCTTTCAATTTCCTTTTTGTTTTTTATATGTATCATAAATGTAGAGATGTAATTTTTTTCAATATAATATCTCTCGTTTGATATTCATTTAGATCAGAACTATCAACCAAAAAGTATCCGTCTTTTTCGGGATCAGATGATAATGGATGCAACACTCGAGACCAATCCTGATGATCACGTATTTTTATCTCCCTTAACATTTCATCAAGTGACTTATATAGTCCTTGTTTTTCGTATTGCTTCTGTCGTCTTTTTGCTCTTACCTCTTGTGAAGCTGTTAAGAAAATTTTTACTTCTGCTTGAGGATAGACATACATTGCAGTATCCTGCCCATCTAAAATGACAACTTTCCCTTTGCTTACAAGCCTAAACGACAATTCTTTCTGTCGCTTAACAATTTCCTCTCTCACGCCTGGAACTTGGACTACTTTTCCAGCTCCAATTGCTGCCTCAGGGGTTTTGATAGCCTCGGTTACATTCTCACCATTAAGATATATCGTTGCTACAACAGATAAATTTGACTCATCACCAAGGCTAATTTCTGATGTAGAAAGAAGTCTTAAAACGCTAGTTGTGTCTGTAAAAACAATCTTTCCTCTCAAGCATGCAAGCGCTAGCGCTCTATACATCCCACCAGTATAAATATTTACTCCATGCAATTGCTCTGTGAGCAATTGAACTATCGTTCCTTTACCAGAAGCAGCTGGTCCATCAATCGCGATGACATATCCTCTCATGATTATTGTTTATGAGTAACATTCTTGTCGCTATGAATATGCTCCATTATGGTATGGTGAATTTTCTCGATTGACTCTTCCCCATCAACCTCAACTAATTTATGATGTTTTCTGTAAAATTCGATTACCGGCTCAGTGTGATGATGGAAAAGTTCAATTCTTTTCCTAATCGCTGAAAGAGTTTCGTCTTCTCTTCCATCAGCCTCTGATCCTGTTCTGTACGAGAGTCTCCAAAGTGCTTCTCTGTCTGAAACTTTCAAATAAAAAACGTGATCAACGCCATTCTCAAACTTCTCTGCTTGATGAGATGTACGAGGAAAACCATCAAGGATATAACCTTTTACATATTCGGGTCTGTGAAGATACTCACTTACAATCTCAAGCGTCTTTGCATCAGGAATAAGATAACCAGCATTCATTGTCTCTTTGATATATCTACCTTGGGGAGTGTGTTCTTTTGCCAACTCACGAAAGATATGACCTGTTGATAGATAAGGAATATATAATTTTTCTGATAACAATTTCCCTTGCGTTGATTTACCTGCTCCTTGAATGCCGATTAATATAATCTTCATCTTTTCAAAAACCCTTCATAATTTCTCATTACAAGCTGTGCTTCGATTGCTTTATAGGTCTCAAGAATAACACTCACCACAATAAGAATACCTGTACCTCCAAGAACGAGCGTCTCAAGTCCCGTAATACTTTTAATAATTGAAGGTAAAATAGCAATAATTCCTAAAAATGATGCCCCAACAAGAGTCAATCTTGTAAGGATATAATTAAGATACGTTGCTGTCTGAGTTCCAGGTCGGATTCCAGGAATAAAACCTCCGTGTTTCTGCATCTCATCTGAAATCTTTTTGGGATTAAAAACAACAGCAGTATAAAAAAAGGTGAATCCAACAACTAAGAAAAAGTAGAAAAGATTGTACACCCAACCGTCTGGATTAAACCAATACACTAAAAACTGACCAATCGAAATAAGTTGAGGACTTTTTGAAGTAATCATAAAATTGGCAAGGAGAGAAGGCAGCAAAACCAAAGAAACAGCAAAAATGATTGGAATTACTCCAGCCTGATTAAGACGAAGAGGAAGATGTGTTGATTGCCCACCAAACAGTTTACTTCCCCTCATCCTCTTAGCATAATGAACAGGGAGCTGTCTTGTGGCTTCATTCACAACGATAATTGATGCAACAACTAGCAACCCTAAGACTAGAAATGAAACAACGCCCAAAATGCTATCAGATGTTGTCGTTGCAGCTGTTCGCCCTACAACAGCTGGAAGACTCCCAATAATACCTGCAAAGATCAAAACAGAAATTCCATTTCCAACTCCACGTTCTGTTATTAGCTCCCCAAGCCAAACTGCAAACATTGTTCCAGCCGTCATAGTAAGAAGAAAGGTAATTAATTCAAATGGAGAAAGAGTAGCAATAATGCCTTGACTCCTTAATAAGGCATACATACCAATTGACTGCAAAACCGCTAAGGGCACTGTGAGAAATCTCGTGTATTGATTAATTTTTTGTCTTCCTTGCTCTCCTTCTTTTTGCATTTCTTCAAGCTTTGGGAATACCATAGTTAATACTTGGAGAATAATTGAAGCATTAATATAAGGATTAAGACCAAGTGCTAAGACTGAAAAATTTCGAAGCGTTCCTCCTGAAAAAATATCCAATAAGCCTAAAAATTGATTTTGGGCAAAAAGATTTTTTAGACTTGCTACGTCCACACCCACAACTGGAATATGAGCAAATATTCTAAATACTAAAAAAATAACACCGGTGTAAATAAGCTTTCGACGAACTTCTGGTGTTCGAAATGCAGATGAAAGAGTGGTAAAAAATTTATTCATGCAGTTACAGTGACGTCAGCTGATTGTGGCTCAACTCGGCCTCCTGCTTTGACAATTTTTTCTTCAGCAATTTTTGAAACTACCAATCTAACAACAAGTGGCTGACTAAGCTCTCCCTGACCAAGAACTTTTACACCACGAACAAGAGCCTCGTCGCTATCAACAAGATTGAATTTTGTCAAAAGCTCGATGGTAACATCGCTATTCTTAGGCAAATTTTTCAAATCACCAACGCTAATAACAAGAGGTTTAGCATACATACTTTTGTTTCGATCTTTGCCACGCAAAAATGGTAAACGTTTCATAAGCGGTAATGCTCCTCCCTCAAAATCAAGAGGAATATCATATCTTGCCTTTTGACCTTTTGTTCCTCTTCCCGCTGTTTTCATCCTACCCGAACCATGACCTTGTCCAAGGCGTCTCTTTCCTTTATGACTAATACTTTGTAATTGATGTAGCTGCATATTATTTATTTTTTGTTTGTAGTGCCTCTTTTTTCTCCTGCATATGAGATAGTTCACGAAGAGCCTCAAGTGTTGCTGTAACGTTACCGTTCTTATTATTGCTTCCAAGAACTTTTGATGAAATATTCGTAATTCCAGCTGCTGCCACAACACTTCTCACTGCTCCACCTGCAATAATTCCACTTCCTGGAGGTGCTGGCTTAAGCATAATTTTTGCAGCGCCAACCTTAACATCAACTCTAGATGGAATAGTGCCATTGATTAGTGGAACGGTGATCATGTGTTTTTTTGCAAGAAGAATTCCTTTTCTCACAGCACCTGAAACATCTGGCGCTTTTCCAAGACCAACTCCAACTTTTCCTTTTCCATCACCAACGACAGTCAGAGCAGAAAAACCAACCTTGTTGCCTCCTTTTGTCTTTTTGGAGACACGGCTAATTTTCACCACTTGCTCAATAAATTCACTTCTTCCTTGTGATCTAAAATCTGTATATGCCATATTAAAAAACTAATCCTCCCTCTCTTGCTCCTTCAGCGAGTGCCTTTACTCTCCCATGATAAGCATATGATCCTTTATCGAAAACTACTTGCTTTATTTTTTTATCTATAGCAAGCTTTGCTATTGTTTGACCAAGGCCTCGCGCTCGCTCAATTTTTGTGCCTTTATTTTTTTTATCTTCACTCATGCCAATAAGAGTTTTTTGCGCTTTATCATCAATAATCTGAGCGTACATAAGATTATTTGATCGAAAAACAGAGAGGCGTGGATACGACGAAACAGCCCGGATATGACGACGGATTCTCTCTTGTCTTGTAATTATACGATCTCTTTTAGTATTCATATTATTTTGCACCAACAGCCTTAGCTGCTTTTCCTGCCTTTCTTCTTACCTGCTCACCAACATATCGAATTCCCTTTCCCTTATACGGTTCTGGCTCTTTAACTGATCTTATCTTAGCAGCTGTTTCCCCAACGAGCATTTTATCAGAACCAGAGATACTAATTACATTTTCTGCAACAGCAATTTTTATTCCATCCTTTGGGGTAAATTTTACTGGATGTGAAAAACCAAGACTAAGAACAAGATCATTTCCTTGCATTTGTGCCCTGTATCCTACCCCCTGCAATTCAAGCTTCTTCTCAAACCCTTTTGATACTCCCTCAATAAGATTTGCAACCTGCGCTCTTGCTAGCCCCCATAGAGCAAACGATGGGTCGTTACTATTTTTAGGCTCAATACTAACAAAACCATCACTTTGCTTTGCCATAACCCCCTCAGGAAGCATGTATGATGATTCACCCTTTAGCCCCACCACTTTGACGCTATCTCCATCAATGGTAACAGTAATACCGTCAGTAATTTCAATTGGCATTTTTCCGATTTTTGACATATTATCCAATCCTGAAGAGAACCTCTCCTCCAAGTCCTTTCTTTAATGCATCCTTTGCAGTCATAAGTCCCTGACTAGTCGAAACTACAATCGTCGATGTCTTTTTTCTTTGTTCATTTCTTAATTCATTGCTATTAAAGTGAAGACGAAGAGAAGGTTTTGATAAGATCTCAATTTCATTTACTACTGGCTTTCGACGAACATATCGGATACCAACAGTGACTGCTTTTTTTCCATCAAAATCAGAATCTCGAACGTCAGCCAAAAATCCTTCCCTTACCAAAAGCTTTGCAATTGCTTTCACAATTTTTGAGTAAGGCATAATAACCTCTTTCCGATGTGCATATGATGCATTTTTAACTCTAATAACAAAATCTGCTACGCTATACATAATTTTTGCTTACCAACTAGATTTTACAACCCCTGGAAGCTCTCCTTTCTGTGCCCTCTCTCGAAAGCATAATCGACAAAGACCAAAACGTCTAAGATATCCTCTTGATCTGCCACAAAGAGCACATCGATTAACGTGACGAACGTCAAATTTTTGTTTTCTTTGAAACTTTACGATATCAGATGTTTTTGCCATAGCTTCTCATTATAAGTGTTTTAGCCTCAAAAAACAAGCTTACGATGATGCTCCTTTCTCAAATGGTGCACCCAATAGCTCAAGGAGTACAAGAGCGTCTTTATCATTTTTTGCTGATGTTACAATAACAATCTCAAGCCCTTGAGCTTTTTCAACTGTCGATGGATCAATTTCAGGAAATACAGCATACTCAGGAAATCCAAGAGTGTAATTACCAAGGCCATCAAAACTATTTCTTTTGATACCATGAAAATCTTTGATTCGAGGAAAAACAATTGTTGTTAATTTTTCAAAAAAGTCGTACATCCTTTTCCCTCGAAGAGTAACAACAACACCGATTGGTTCACCCTCACGAAGCTTAAATGAAGCAATTGATTTTTTTGCTTTTGCGACTCGTGCTTTTTGTCCAGTGATTTGAGCAAGCGCTGCGCCTGCTTTCTCGACATTTTTCTTGTCTGCCACAGCATCTTTAACGCCCATATTCACCACAATCTTGACGAGTCGTGGAGTAGCCATAGGATTTTTTATACCTAATGACTTCTGAATCTCAGCTTGAATAGTTTTAGTAAATCGTAATTGTAAATTATCCATAATTAAATCTCCGCCTTGCATTTACTGCAAACTCTTTGTTTAACATCTTTTACAAGCATAAATGCAATTCTTGTCTGCTTCTTACATTTAGGGCAAACCAAAGCAACATTTCCTACAGGAAGAGGCTTTGAGATGGTAACAATCTCTGACTTCTGTCCCTGAGTTCTTGCCTTAACATGTCTCTTATAGAGATTTAATCCTTCAACAAGCACTTTTGCATCTGATGTAAAGATCTTCTCTATTTTTCCTGTTTTACCCTTTTCTTTTCCTGATGTGACTAAGACTAAATCATTTTTTCGTAACTTCATATTTCTCCTTAAATAACCTCTATAGCCATACTCGCTATCTTACTAAAACCAAGATCTTTTATTTCCCGAGCGATCGGACCAAAAATACGAGTACCTCGTGGATTCTTATCTTTTAACGAATCTATAAGTACCCCAGCATTATCTGAGAATCGGATGTATGACCCATCATTTCTTCCATACTCTTTTCTTGTTCTTACGATAACTGCCTTTACAATTTCTCCCTCTTTTACGTTTCCATGAGGGGTTGCTTGTTTAACTACAGCATTCACTACAGAACCTATTGTTCCTTTTCTTCTTGTTGATCCACCAAAAATATGAATGACTTGAATAATTCTTGCCCCAGAATTATCTGCTACTGAGAGCATTGTTCTATGTTGAATCATGTATGAGAAACCTCCTTCACGCTCGTAATAATAGAAACAAGCTTAAAATACTTATCCTTTGACATAGGTTTTGTTTCTTCGATCTGAACATAATCTCCAACTGACAACGTCTTTCCTTCCGTCTCAACTTTATATTTCTTGCTACGTTTTAACAATTTTTTGTACAACGGATGAGGTACTTGTCGAAAAACTTCAACAACTGCTGTATTATTCATGCCTGTTGATGTGATAAATCCTTTAAGCGTTTTTGCCATTTTGCATCTCCTTTTCTTTAATTACTGTAAGCATTACTGCAATTTCTTTTCTCATATGAGTAAGCGATCGAACATTTTTAAGCTTAAATTGCTTGTGATCAAGCATCGACTTAGAAAAGTTTTTTCGTGTTTCGTCAACCTTTTTTCTCAATTCTTCAATTGACATATTTCTTGTTTCTTGTTTTGCTTTTAATTTCATAGTTATCTTCCTTTTTTTGTAATAAATCTTGTTTTCACAGGCAACTTATGAGATGCAAGACGCAACGCCTCCTGGGCAATATCAGATGTAATTCCAGCCATCTCAAAAAGAACTCTTCCCGGAAGAACAGGTGCCACATGCTCTTCAACATCTCCTTTTCCTCCACCCATTCTGACCTCTGGTGGCTTCTTGGTAACGGGCTTATCAGGAAAAATTCTGATCCATGTTCTTCCACCACGCTGTGTATAATGTGCGATTGCTCTTCGTGCAGATTCGATTTGACGGCTTGTTATCCAACCCTGCGCTTCAGTTATCAAGCCAAACTCGCCAAAAGCAAGTGTTGTGCCACGATATGCATCGCCTTTCATACTTCCCCTCATTTGTTTTCGATATTTTACTCTTCTTGGAACTAACATAGCTTTATTTCTCCTCTGGTCTATTAATCCAGACCTTTACTCCGATGTATCCCTTTTTCGTAAGCGCTGGATACTCAGCATAATCAATATTTGCTCGAATTGTTGATAATGGCACAGTACCTACCTGAATTTTTTCTCTTCTTCCGATTTCAGAACCATTAATTCTTCCTGAAAGAACAACTCTTACGCCTAGCGCTCCCGAGCTCATAACACGATCTGCTGTCTGGGCCAAAATTCTTTTGAAAGAAAGTCTTCGGATCAACCCTTCTGAAATATTCTTTGCTACTAGATATGAGTTAAGATTAGGATCTTTCACCTGCTCGACTCTCAGATCGAATCGAGGCATCATTTTACCAGTTTTACCTTGTTTTATAAAGAACTGTTGAAGCGACTTTTTTAGCTCCTCAATCCCTGCTCCACCTCTCCCAATAACAATTCCAGGACGCGCAACATAAACAATGATCTTAACATTATTGATTGATCTCTCAATCTCAACTAGACTTACTCCTGCAAGCTTTAGCCTCTCCATTAAAAGCTTCCTAAGTGCATAGTCTTCAAGAAGAACTTCTTTGTAGTTTTTCTCACTAAACCATCGACTACTCCAGTCGTGAACGGTTTTAAGTCTAATAAGATGTGGATTTACTTTTTGTCCCATTATTTTTCAACCTCCTGCAAGATAACACTTACATTACTACTTCTTTTTTTGTATGGATGAATTCTTCCTCTTGTTGACGCATGATATCTTTTTAATGATGGACCCTCATTAACAACGATTTCTGCAATGCTCAATTTTTCTTTTTGTAATTTTGCATTATTGACTGCATTAGCAACCGCGCTTGCTAAAGTCTTTTCAAGAATTCTTGCTCCACGCTTTCTGGTAACACTTAGCGATGCAAATGCATCATCAAGTGAAAGATTTCGGACGCTATCTGCGACCAATCTTACTTTTCGTGGACTAATTCTTACCTGATTTGATGTTGCTGTTATTTTCATAGTTGTATCATTATGTCTTTGAAATCTCTCGTGCAACCACACGTCCATGACCTCTAAATGTTCTTGTTGGTGCAAATTCGCCAAGCCTATGTCCTACCATTGATTCACTTACAAACACATTGACAAAAATTCTTCCGTTGTGCACTGCAAATGTGTGCCCAACAAATTCAGGAGGAATCTGACAAGCCCTTGACCATGTCTTAATAGCTGTCTTTTGACCCCCATCTTTCTGCGTCATTACTTTTTTAACTAATTTTTCGTCCATAAATGGACCTTTTTTAAGCGAGCGTGCCATAATTATTTCTTTCTCCTTTGTAAAATATATTTGTCAGAATATTTTTTTGGTCTTCGTGTATTTCCAACAGCTTTTCTTCCAGCATATGTTTTTGGACTAGGCATACCAATTCCTGATCTTCCTTCTCCTCCTCCATGAGGATGAGATCGTGGATTCATTGCAACTCCTCGGACTGATGGTCTAATGCCCATATGTCGAGCTCGTCCAGCTTTACCTATCACTTCATTCTTCCAATCAATGTTCCCAACTTGACCAACTGTCGCAAAACCCTTTTCAGAAACCTTTCGAAGCTCACCTGATGGCATTTTTAGATGAATATATCCAGCCTCTCTTGCAGTAACCATAGCAGCAGCTCCTGCTCCTCTTGCTAGCTGACCACCTCTTCCAGGAGTCAACTCAACATTATGAACGATTGTCCCAAGAGGCATTTTTTCCATAGGTAATGCATTACCAAGCTTAATATCTGCCTTCAAACCAGCCTTTATTTTACTGCCAATCTTCAATCCTTCAGGAGCAAGAATAAAACGCTTCTCGCCATCTGAGTACTGAACAAATGCAATATCACAGGTTCTATTTGGATCATACTCAATAGCTACAACCTTGCCTTCAATATCTATTTTGTCACGCTTGAAATCAATAGTACGTAGAAATCTCTTGTGCTGACCACCTTGATGACGAACAACAACCTGGCCAGATGCACCTCTTCCTGAATGTTTCTTTTTAATTTGTAATAGTTTTCTCATATTTTTCTCCTTCAAAACCGAAGGCACATATTATACTCCAAGATCAAAAATGTCAATTTTTTGCCCTTCTTTTACCGTAACTACCGCTTTTTTCGCTGATGTAAGCTTTTTTTCTGCTCTTCGTTTGCCTACTCTTTTTGTTTTCCCTTTTTGTATAGAGGTTAAAACAGATACCACATCAACGTTAAAAGTGCTGTTAACTGCTTGTTTTATTGCTTCCTTATCAGCATGTGAAGAAACAGCAAAAGAAAATTTTCCTTGTTTGACAAGTGCCATAGAGCGTTCGGTAATAATAGGGGAGAGGATCACATTTCTCATACTACCTCTCCTTTCTTTGGGACAAAAGTTTTCTCAAGAGTCTCAAGCGCTGATTTCAAAATAACAATTGCTCGATTATTTAATACTTCATACGTATTAAGCTGATTGGCTGAAATAAAATGAACACCTTCTACATTTCTTGATGCTTTTTGAAGAGTCTCAAGCTTTCCTGGGAGCACCAAAAGTACTTTTCTTTTTTTCTGCTCGATACCTAACTTGGTAAGCGCTGTTACAAAACCTTTTGTCTTTAAAGGCAATTTCTCATAACCATCAACTACCCAAACGCTATCACTTGAAAGTTTACTGGTGAGAGCAGAAGAAAGAGCTACTCGTCGCATTTTCTGTGGCAGGTCAAGAGCATGACTTCGTGGCTTTGGACCAAGAGCAACTCCTCCACCAACAAAGATTGGCGCTGTGATTCCTCCATGACGAGCTCTCCCTGTGCCTTTTTGTCGATAAATTTTTCTTGTTGAACCAACAACTTCTCCTCGTGTTTTGGTGGATTGTGTCCCAATTCGTTGATTTGCTAAATAGACACGAACAGCCTGTGTCATCAAGGCTTTATTTATTTTTACTCCAAAAAGTTCTTTAGAAAGCTCTGTTTTCCCAATAACTTTACCTGCAATATCAAAAGTATCAATACTAAGACCCTTTGATGATATCTTTGCTACTTTCACTGCGCTTTCAACAACGCGCGCTGGTTTTTTCGCCTTTGTGACAGTCTTTTTTGGTGCTGTTTTTACTTTATCCATTGTTTTCCTCCTTTACCTCGTCAGCTTTAACTTCTTCTACTGCTTCAGCTTGTGGCTCTTCAGACTTTGGCTGTTCAGCATCTATAGCTGCAACAGATTCAACAACCTCGTTAGACTCCTGAACTACTTCTACCTTCTCCTCTTTTACTTCTTCGCTATTTGCTGTATCAGACGAAACCTTGTAGAGTGGGGTAAAATACTTACCTTTCAACTCTCCAACTTTTGTTACTTCAACTGTTCCACCCAAAATTCCAGGCACTAACCCTTTGATAAAGAGTGTATTGGTTGCAGAATCAACATCGATAACAACAAGATTTTTCACTGTAACCGTATCATGTCCCATGTTTCCCGCCATTCTTTTACCTTTATATACTCTTCCTGGAGTAGTTCCTGATCCGATAGATCCAGGAGCACGGTGTCTATCTGACTGACCATGAGTCTTAGGTCCACCGCGGAAATTATATCTCTTTACTCCTCCTGCAAAACCTTTTCCTTTAGAAGTACCTTTTACATCAACGATATCGCCAGGCTTAAACACTTCATCAACTACTACTACTTTTCCTGCTTCAAACGTATTAAAATCATCTACTTTTACCTCTTTAAAAGCTTGAGGGACATAGGTAAGGCCTGCTTTTTTAGCCTGACCAAAAAGGGCCTTGGAAGTTTTTTTACTTTTACCAAAGCCCAGTGTTATTGCGTTATAGCGATCTTTATCTGTAGTCTTTTGTGACATCATGACGTTTTCTGAAGCTACGACAAGCGTAAGCGGGACACGTGTTCCGTTTTCAAGAAATCCTTGCATTTGTTGTTTTTTTGTTCCTAGTAATGTATTCATATTTTCAAAAAAAAAGTAGCCCCTAGGCTACCTCTACTCATTTATCGATTTGAGCCTTGTTTAGGCTTTGTTTACCTCATATTTAATTATTCGTGATGTGGGCATGCGATTCTTGGTGTGTAGAAAACTACATCTTAATCTCAACATCTACACCTGCTGGCAACTCTAAGTGAGTCAAACTATCAATTGTTTTGTCAGTCGGAGAAATAATATCAACCAAGCGCTTATGAACCTTGATCTCAAAATGATCTCGAGCATTTTTGTCAACAAAGGGTGATTTGTTAACAACATATACGCTTCGCTGAGAAGGAAGAGGCACGGGGCCAACGATCTTAGCTCCGGTCCTAATAGCCGTATCTAAAATCTGCTGGCAGCAAGAATCTATGACTCTTGCATCGTAACTTTTTAATCGAACGCGAATTCTTCCTTTTGGCATATGCCTCCTTACAGACAGTCAATGTGCGATAGTTTATTTTAAGATTTTACTAATAACACCTGCTCCGACTGTTCGTCCGCCTTCGCGGATAGCAAATCGAAGTCCTTCTTCAAGAGCAACAGGTACAATAAGTTTTACTGTCATTTTTGTATTGTCTCCAGGCATTACCATCTCAACACCGTCTGGAAGGATAGTTTCCCCAGTTACGTCGGTAGTTCTGATATAAAATTGTGGTCGATATCCCTTAAAGAATGGTGTATGTCGGCCACCCTCTTCTTTAGAAAGAATGTATGCTTCTGCTTCAAAATCAGTGTGTGGAGTGATAGAACCAGGCTTTGCCAATACCTGTCCACGCTCAACATCGTCCTTCTCAACACCTCTTAGAAGAAGTCCTACGTTATCTCCAGCCTGACCTTGATCGAGCTGTTTTCTAAACATCTCAACTCCAGTAACGACACTTTGTGTTGTTGCTTTCATACCAACGATTTCAATAGGCTCGTTAACTTTGACAACTCCACGCTCGACTCTTCCTGTAACGACTGTTCCTCGACCTTTGATTGAGAAAACGTCCTCAACAGGCATCAAGAATGGCTTATCAAGATCACGAGTTGGAGTTGGAATGTACTCATCAACTGTCTTCATAAGTTCCATTATTTTTTCTTCGTATGCTGGATCTCCCTCAAGTGCCTTAAGAGATGAACCACGGATAATTGGAGTTGTGTCGCCTGGGTATTTGTATTTGGTAAGAAGTTCACGAACTTCCATCTCAACAAGGTCCAAAAGCTCTTCGTCCTGAACCATATCACATTTGTTAAGGTAAACAACGATTGCTGGAACGCCAACTTGATATGCAAGAAGAATGTGTTCTCGAGTCTGAGGCATTGGACCATCAGGCGCTGAGACGACAAGAATTGCTCCGTCCATTTGAGCCGCCCCTGTAATCATGTTTTTGATGTAATCAGCGTGACCTGGAGCATCGATATGAGCATAATGACGCTTTTCTGTTTCGTATTCGATGTGGGAAATATTAATGGTTACTCCACGAGCCTTTTCCTCTGGAGCATTGTCGATGTCTTCGTATTTCTTAGCCTCTCCTCCACCGTGCTTTGAAAGAACAGTAGCAATAGCTGCAGTTGTTGTTGTCTTACCGTGATCGACGTGGCCGATCGTTCCGATATTGACGTGTGGTTTGTTTCGATTAAATGTTGCCATATGTTTTTAGTTTTAAAGAAAAAAAGATCCCATCTATTTCAATGAGATTATGTGTATGATACTACATTTCCCCCCGAGCGTCAATACCCTTTTCAGGAGTAATTTTGTATAACTCTGAGGCTAAATTTTAAAAAATAATTAGCCTCATCGATTTCTAAAAAGAATTTTTCACCTACTTCAAGCGTTTGATACAAGTACAAATCACTACTATAGGTAGTATGTGTTATAATAACCAACGAATTTCAAACCTGACTAATATGTCATGGAAGAGAAATTTTTGTTCTTTAACAAAGTACCGAAAAATCATGTCAGCAGGTGGCGTCTTGTTTACTATAAATAGTAGCCAAGACGCTGCCTACTGGCAGGAATAATTAGGAAAGGAGAAATTGGTGACAGTTATTACTGATCCATTCCAAACCCTTGGTCTATTGCCAAACGCAGACCCTGCTGCCATTGAAGGCGCATGGAAAGGGCTTGCAAGAGCATATCACCCTGACAAAGGTGGTGATCCCGAAATCTTCGTACATATCAATACTGCATATGAAATAATTAGTGACCCGGATAAACTCGCTCGCTTTATGCGGGATCGAGGTAAAAAAGACGACATGATTGTCGGAGGGTATCGAATTATCGAAAAAATCGCAGAGGGAGGCTTTGGCCCAACCCACAAAGCAGAACATCTGATTACGGGAGAACTCGTCTGTATCAAGTTTTGCTCAAAAGTATCAACTCTGAGAAATCAGATTCTGATCGATGAAGCAAAAGTAGTATGGGATCTTCGTCACTACGCGCTTCCCACCATGAGAGATATGCTCAAAATGGATGATGGAAGCCTTGCGCTTGTGATGAGTTACATTCCAGGAGATACCCTCTTCAAACTTGTTGGCGATCTCGGACCACTGGATCCTGAAGGAGTTTCGTGGATAGCAGAGCGCTCACTTAATGCGCTTGCATATCTACACCATAATCAAATCATTCATGGAGATATCAAGCCTCAAAATATCATCGTGCAGCCTGACAAACACATGGCTGTACTGATCGATTTTGGACTCTCATCAGTCAAGCCAACTGGTACATCTCGTACTATTGGTTATACTGAGCTTTTTGCTCCCCCTGAGCAAATAGCAGGCAAACCACCAATCCCAGAGTCAGATCTTTATGCGCTCGGTATGACATTAATCTTCGCGCTCACGCGCGACCCAAATCTTGTCAAAGACAAGAAAGTTCCCAAAAAGACCCCTGATCCTTTCGTCGAATTCATCAGCAGGTTAGTACGTGAAGATCCGATGGAAAGACCTCACTGGGGCAAGGAGGACCTCTGCGAGACTATTCAAAGAGTTCGGCTTGAGTCGTTTGGACGTCTTCATACCGGCATGAAGCCACTGAAGGCTGAAAGGAGCTAACGATGGGAAGTGCAATCAGTACTCCAAGAGAATGGAGAGATGATAGCGATTTCACTGCTGCACGCAACGCTTACGTTGTTGACGCTGGACGGAGCTATTCCAGTGCTGTAAGCTCTGGGGTATCTGCCTCATCTCTTCTTGCAGCAACTATTACTACAACAAGTAGGCACCCAATTATCGTTGTGATTGACGTCACCGGATCAATGCAGGAGTGGCCAGCCACAATTCGTGGCAAGCTACCTCTGCTTGACACCTACGCTCGTCAGATCTACTTTGATGATGACGCCCAGATCCTTTTCATGGCTGTTGGCGATGCAACCTGTGACAAATATCCGCTTCAAGGACACGCCTTTGCACAAGGCGCTGATCTCAAGGCGGAACTCGACCCAACTCGATTGAAATATGAAGGTGGTGGTGGCCCCAAAACCACTGAGTCTTATGAGCTCGCTGCACTGTACGTATCTCACAACGTCTCAATGCCCAATGCGACAAGACCGCTCATTATTTTCCTTGGCGACGAGTCACCATATGACGAGGTGAGCCCAAAACTTGCGCAACAATTTGCCAAGGTCACGACAGAACGAATCACAACAGCAGAGCTTTTTGCTAAGCTGAATAAAGACTCCGATGTCTACTTCATTCAAAAGCCCTATAGCCATTCGACTGCTGATTCACTGCAGTCCCTAGACCCGGAGAGTAGTGCAATTCATGCTGACTGGGTGAAGCTACTGGGAGAGGACCACATCGCGATTCTTCGTGACCCCAACCGAGTCGTTGATGTCATTTTGGGTATCTTCGCCAAAAAGACCGGTAAAGTTGATTTTTATCACGATGAGATCAATGAGCGACAAAAACCAGGACAGGTAGAGGCGGCATACAGGTCACTCAAGACAATTCTTGCTGTCTCCCCTGGTGATCCCCGCGATCATAGCGGAAAGTCGATCATGCTCTTGGAGGATGAAGATGCCAAACCGGTTTCTCGACCTTTTTAAGACACAGCCTCAGGATTTTCCTATGACTCCTGAGAGGCTGGATCTCATGGCAACTTTGTGGCCAACAATGCCGCATTTTGCCACATTTGCAACTGACCATCGCCTAAGCGGCATCCGCCTCAATAGGCCGATGGTCAACCCTTCTGATCTTGCGAAGGACCTTGAGGTCCTTCGCAAGACATATTCCACTGTCCCTATGTGGTATGACATCAAAAGTCGGCAGATTCGGGTTGCAGAGGTGCATGACTATCCAACGCATTTGGAAGTCACCCTCAATCACCCTATCTCTCTAAATGTCGATCCAGCCCGTGGTATTCCAGTAGAGCTCAAATCTGGATCAGATCATGCAATCCTCATAGCTATCGCAGATGACGGTAAGAGGCTAATTTTTGCACCTGGCAAACGATATGGACCTCGATCTGAAGTCGTACCAGGCGACTCGATGTGCATCCGCAATGCTAGCCTCTCAATTCAAGGACCACTCTTCACAGACCTGGAACTTGAAAAAATTGAGATGGTGAAGGCTGCAGGATTCACAAGATTCTTTCTTTCCTATGTAGAGTCTGAGGAGGACGTAGGGCAATTCCTAGATCTTGTTGGGCACGACGCAACAGTCATGCTCAAGATTGAGTCACCAAAGGGAATGACCTATGTCAGAAAGAGCTTTAAGCCACAGCCAAACGTCAGATTGATGGCGGCACGGGGAGACCTCTATGTTGAGCTTCCTCGCCCTCATCACATTCTTCAAGCACTTGAGGAGATTATTCAAAAAGATCCCGAGGCCTGTGTTGGTTCACGAATCTTCCTTTCCTTGGGGCAAAAAAACCCAATCACTGGAGAACCCCAGGACACACCTGAATGTGCTGATTTTTCGGAACTTGCCTATCTCTATAACGCTGGCTTTCGCACCATGATGTTGTGCGACCATGTGTGTCTAGACGATCGGACTCTCTCAATCGCAATTGCTGCGTTTGATAGCTTTCGTCAAGACTATGCATTGGTCTTGTAAGCCTCACGCCCCGTCTGTGTCAATTGATACAGGCGGGGATTTTTTTTAATCAAAAATAGGAATACGCCCAATAAGCAAACTCCCCAATGCCATGTTGCTTGAGAAATTCTTGTTTTCTTTTCACAGATTCTTTATCCTCAAACCATACTACATGTTTTTGTCCTTCATCCTCATACACAGCTTTCGTCTCAGAGGAAATACCATCCCTCTCCCAACTACACAAATCATGATTACAATTATCAACAATTCCTGATGAAACCTCCAAAAGACTCAAAGGGGCACCTATCTCCTGAGCCACATCTTTCTCATCAACTACCCAGTCATATCCATACATACCAAAAATAACAACTAGCTTTTTAAGATCAACCACGTTGGCAAAGTTATTAATCATCCTTTCCATATCATACCCATAGACATCGTTCCCTTTGAGAGGGAAATTAGGGCCTGGATTTCCTTTTGCTTTATGAAAGTCATACGCCATCACATAGACATGATCAGCTTTTTCTCCAAGCTTTTTCATATCAAATGGCCTTGCTCGATAAAACGTGTCTCCATACGCAGTAATGCTATATGTTAAATTGCCTGCGTGAGATCTGTCTGCAAAAAGAGTATTAAACGCTGTTATTTGATTAATAAGCGATGTGAAAGGAAGTGCTGACACCTCAATATTAAGAAGTATTCCGTCAAATCCATTGTCTCGTGCAATAGTGATTACTTCTGAGACAATGGTTTCCTGAGCTTTTTTATCCTTAAGAATATTGGTATTTGAGCTTGTATCTGTCATTCTTACCGCAAGAATTTTCTTGCTTCCCTTTGTTAAACTCACAAATGATGGGAGCTTCTTATACCCCTCATCACTTGTGACAACTCCATGACTATTGACCCCTAACCCAAAATAGACAACTGTTGCGTGCGATCCTATATCCTCAGAGTTATCAGAAAAGCTCCAATAGGGAACAAAAAGTGTCTCGTGAATTTTTTGAGCAACAGGGCCAATAGGAGTAGGGGAGGGAGCAATAAGTTTTTGATTTGCACTTTGGACAAAAAGAGTATTAATGCTATTTTTGAAATAACGAATACCAACAACTCCTCCCAAAAGTATGATCGCAAGAATGGAAATAACAAGAAAAAAAGTTTTAGTCATGTATCACATTATACGTGAATACAACTATAATTTTTCATCAATGAGGAAATATTCTTCTTTAGGGGAATCTTTCGCTCCTTTTAAAACTGATTCCACATCTTTCATTTGTGAAACGTGACAATGCATTGCTTTCACTTTAGTTTCCCAGACATTTTCAACACTAATAACCTCGTCCACTTCCTGTCTTTCGTAGCCTTTTGGGAAATGGATAAAATAATCCTGCATTCGATCACTCTTTGCCTTGGTGGTCACATAATACATCAACTTTTTAATAAAAGAATACTTTTTAAACACGAAGGTTGTAACAAAAGACACGGTAATATGATCAATATGTCCTGACACTCCTTTAAGATCAAACGTTAAAAGAATTTCTGGTCTTATCTCCTCAATTTTTTTAGCTATATCATCTGCAAGCTGATGGTATATGTTATTTTTTAATTCACCATCTTCGTATCCCAAGAAAAAAACATCCTTAATCCCCAATATCTTTGCCGACCTGAGAAGCTCATTTCGTCTTATCTCTCCAATGAGTAATTTCTCCTCTTTTGTTTTACCCGCTGCCTCACCACTTGTCACGCAGATAAGATAAACATCATTATCTTTTGCAAATGTTGCAAGAGTACCGGCAGGGCCAAGCGCCTCATCGTCGGGATGAGCAAAAATACCCATAACTTTTTTCATAAAGGTGATTTATATACTATTTTATATCAAAACTCAAGGAAGCTAAAGAGTAGGGTCAAGGGAGGGATTATGCTTCAACACGGCCTGTGAAGGTGGATTTAGCAAGCATTTGCTCAACGATATTTCTTGGAACGATATCATAATGGCTTGGCTCCATGTAATAAGATGCTCGCCCCTGAGACATCGACCTAATTTGAGTTGCATAGCCTGAGAGCTCAGCAAGGGGTACAAGCGCATTAATGATCGTTGCTCGCGACCTTTCTTCTGTTCCAACGATTTGCCCACGCTTACTTGAAAGATCTCCCATCACATCTCCCATATACTCAGAGGGTGTTGTAACCTCAACCTTCATAATAGGCTCAAGTAAATTCATTTGGGATTTTTTAGATGCAGCCTGAATCGCCTGACTTGCTGCAATCTTAAATGCAACCTCACTTGAGTCTACTTCGTGGAATGAGCCATCATAGCACGCAATTTTTACATCAACGACTGGATATCCAAGAAGAACGCCATTTTCAAGCGTCTCCCAAACTCCTTTTTCAACAGCTTTAACAAATTCCGCAGGAATAGCTCCTCCTTTAATTTCGCTCACAAATTCATTTCCTTCTCCACGAGTTTTTGGCTCTATACGAAGCCAACAATGTCCGAATTGTCCTCTTCCTCCTGATTGGCGAATATATTTACCCTCAGCCTCTACCTTTTCTGTAAATGTTTCTTTGTACGCAACTTGCGGCGCACCAACATTTGCAAGCACATTAAACTCCCTCTTCATGCGATCCACCATAACCTCAAGCTGCAATTCTCCAATACCTGAAATAATCGTCTGTCCTGTTTCATGATTGCTTTTAACAGAAAATGTTGGATCTTCCTCAGTAAGTCTTTTAAGGGCATAACCAAGTTTTTCCTGATCAGATTTTGTTTGAGGTTCAATAGCAAGGGATATAACAGGCTCAGGAAACGAAATTTTTTCCAAAACAATCTGCTTTGTCTCGTCGCACAATGTATCACCAGTTCCTGTATCTTTTAGGCCAACGACAGCAACGATTTCTCCAGCAAATCCTTCTTTTATCTCCTCACGCTGATTTGCATGCATCATAAGAAGTCTTCCTACGCGCTCTTTAACTCCCTTTGTGCTGTTATATACATAGGATCCAGCTTCAATTTTTCCTGAATAAACACGGAAATAGGTCAATTTTCCTACATGAGGATCGTTTTGGATCTTAAATGCAAGACCGCTAAATGAAGCATCTGGAACAAGCTGTCTTACTTCTGGCTCTCCTGTTTTGGGATGAACTCCTGTAACCTCTTTAAGATCAACAGGGGAGGGGAGAAAATCAACAACCGCATCCAAAAGTGGCTGAACTCCTTTATTGCGAAGCGAAGTTCCAGCATAAATAGGAACAAGTTTGTAGGCGATAACTGCCGCACGGAGAGCTTTCTTGAGCTCGTCAATTGAAGGCTCTTCTCCGCCAAGATATTTTTCCAAAAGTGCATCATCTGTCTCAGCAATTTTTTCAATAAGTTTTGCTCTATACTCTTCTACCTGATCTTTCATATCGGAGGGAATTTCGTCTGAAAGGTCAAACTTTGCTCCAAGCTCTTCAGAGCTCCAACGGATTGATTGTCTTGTCAAAAGATCAACATTTCCTACATACGTACTTTCTGCACCAATAGGAAGAACCATAATTGCCGGATTTGCACCAAGTCGATCTTCAATACTTTTTACTGTTGCAAGAAAGTCTGCGCCTAATTTATCCATTTTGTTGACAAAACAGATACGAGGAACTTTATATTTATCAGCTTGACGCCAAACAGTTTCTGACTGAGACTGCACTCCCTCTTCTGCATCCAGCACGGTAATGCCTCCATCAAGAACTCTTAAAGAACGTTCTACTTCTGCGGTAAAATCAACATGGCCAGGAGTATCAATTATATTGATGCGATGATCCTTCCAGAAAGTAGTAGTCGCAGCTGAAACAATAGTAATTCCGCGTTCTTTCTCCTGTTCCATCCAATCCATTTGCGTGTTCCCTTCATCGATATCTCCGATCTTATAAGTTCGGCCTGTATAGAAAAGAATACGCTCGGTAGTTGTTGTTTTACCTGCGTCAATATGAGCAATAATTCCGATATTTCGGATTTTATCAAGTGGTACCTGTCGTTGTGTATCTGCCATAGAAAGAAAAATCCCGTATCTATTCGGGACAAAGAAAGTATAACACAATTTTGCGCCTATTTCTAGCATGAAATAAAAAGTGTTTTTCTTTACTTTTAAGGAAAAAGATCTTAGACTGAGATAAGGCTGATTATCTGTCGGCTGTGTTTGTGTTGTTAAACACAATCTGCCTGCCATGACCAAACAACTAACAATCAATCTTCTTAAAAAAAAGGGCACTCCCTCCCTTGATGTTTTTATTAAATGGGCAATTACTGGCGGAAGATTTTTAGTCATTCTTACAGAAACGATTGCGCTTGCCGCTTTTCTCTATCGTTTTACGCTTGATCGTCAAATCATCGACCTTCATGACAAAATTAAAGCAAAAACAAGAATTGTAGAAACTTTCAAAGAACAAGAAGACTCATATCGCCAATTGCAAGAAAGGCTTCTTCAAACCAAGAAGCTTAACACCGATGTTGCTTTTCTTCCCCTTCTCTTAGAAGACATAACATTGCTTGCGCAAAAAAATAACATTTCTATTAAAAGTATGTCTGTAAGCAATAATTCTCTCCATATTGAATTAGTTGCTTTTGATATAAAAAATTTGAGAGATTTCGTAGGAGGTATTCAAGAAAAAAAAGAGCTATCTGAGGTAAGTATCGATAGAATTGAAAATAAATCAACGACAGCGCAAATTGCAGCCGTAATCTCATCTGGAGTCCTGGGGAAAAGTAAGTTAGAAGGTGAAAAGGGGGCTAAGCAATGAAAATTACTCCAGAACTTCTCAGTAAGCTTTCAAAAGAGCGTTACCTAAAATATATTCGTTCACTTCCAAATATTCACGAGGAAAAAGTTCAGACGTATGCAACGCTTATTTTGACTATTACTGCTTGTATGTTTTTTGGTATTTTTGCTATAAGTCCAACGCTTTCAACCATCTCTGAACTTAAAAAAACGCTTGAAGACAACAAATACCTTGATAAACAACTCCAAACAAAAATTGCCAATATGACACTTCTTGACCAGGCATACCAACCCTTGTCTTCGCAGCTTCCTATTTTATACAAAGCTGTTCCTACATCTGCAGAACTAACAAAACTTGCTGGTCAACTCCGAACAATTGCATCAACAAATAACGTCACTCTTACACAGCTACAAACACAATCTGTCGAACTAGCTACTCATAAAAAAATGTCTAGTACACTTCAGGAAATACCTATCGCACTTACCATCCAAGGAAAATTATCAGATATGGAGTCATTCTACGAAGATATTGTCAACATAGAGAGAATTATTACCATCACCTCTTTAACACTCACTGTTCCTGCAGATCAAAAGTCTGGAGAGTTAAAGCTAATCATTCAGGCAAGCGCATACTATCAACCATAATATGAAACCACAACAACAAAAAAATTTACTTTATATTCTTATCCCTTCTGCATTTGTTATACTTGTATGGATCATCTTGGGAATTTATAGTAAAGCAGTCAATTCAACCCTTACCAAACCTCAAAGCCTTCTTATCACACCTATCTCATCCACCTTTGATGCAAGTGTTATTGATGACCTTAAAAAAAGAGATGCTATTTTGGCTGACTTCAGCCTTGGGAATCAATCTGAACAAGACACACCAGATGCTTCTCCTACAAGCGAACTAGTACCTGACTTAGAGCCAACTGCTTCTGACTCTGCAGTAGAAGGAGCAATATAATATGCAAGGATCATTGTTGTATAAAAGAATCCCAACACTATTAGGCCTCATTCTTATTGGATTTGGTATTTTCATATTCAACTACGCTGTTAACCATGGAGTTTTCTTTCTGACGAAGGCATCTCCAACATATTCCCCTGAAGAAATCAGAATAACTAACCTAACAGACTCGTCTTTCACTGTTTCCTACATAACCAAAGATAGTGTCTTAGGAAGTCTAGGGTATGGAAAAACTTCGTCTGGTGGAAAAGTTGCATTAGATGACAGAGATCAACAGTCAGGAATTCCACAGCCTTATTCTATTCATCATATTACTGTTAAAAATTTAGAGCCTAATACGCAGTATTATTTTTCAATTACTTCCTCAGATAAAACATTCTTAGATAAAGGAAAACCATTTGCCATTAAAACATTAATGCATTTATCTGAAAGTCCGAACTCACAACAGCCGATCGTTGGAACTGTTAACTATCCTGATGGGTCCTCAGATAACAACACTATAGTATTTTTAGTCAGTGATGACACGCAAACGTTCTCTGTACTAACAAAAAAAGATGGGACCTTTATCATGCCGCTGAATGCTCTCAGAAAGAAAGATTTTCTCTCATATAGTAAATTTGGAACACAAAGCATCATCAAACTTCTCGCAGTTAGTCCACAAGGAAAAGCTACTGTCTCCGTTTTGCCAAGTCAAATTAACCCCGTTCCGCCTGTTACCATAACAAATTCCTACGACTTTACATCCGAAGCTGAACAGCATACTGCGCCTATTGCATCTTCATCAGCTGATACTTCAAGCTCATTCCCTTCATTTAGCGCAACTGAGGTATCAACATCTGGTAACCCAACTATCCTATCTCCTGAAAAAGAGGAGCCCCTTCATGATAACCAACCAACATTCGAAGGCACAGCACTTCCCAACAGTGAAATTCAGATTGAAATACACTCTGATGAGCAAATCACAACGACAATCAAATCTGGGACAGGAGGCACATGGTCCTATCGACCAGACACCAAGCTTTCACCTGGTGAACATACAATCACTATTAAAACAAAAAATAAAGACGGCATTCTTCAAACAATTACCCGGTCCTTTACTGTTTTTGCTGAAGGCAGTCAGTTTGTTGAACCTTCTGTCATCCCCTCTCCTACAATTACTCCTACTCCTAAAGTGCAGACACCAACACCTAGCCCAACCCTTGCGCCATCATCTTCTCCGAGTCCTACACACTCACCAACGCCCACATCGCCAGTCCCCACGGCACTTCTAACACAAAGTGTTCCTCCGCCTGAGGAAAATCCTGGAAGTCCAATGCTCCTTTTTTCAGGTATAATCTCTGTAATCATATTAAGCACTGGTTTCTTCCTGCTCCACCTTGGTAAAAAATCATTATGAAAATAGGTATAATCGGCGCCGGCTTTACGGGCCTATCTGCAGCTTTTTATCTACAAAAAAATGGCCATAAGGTAACTATTTTTGAAAAAGACCCAAATCCTGGAGGGCTTGCTCTTGGCTATAAAGAAAAGGAATGGAACTGGACTCTAGAAAAACACTATCACCACTGGTTCACAAACGATAATCATATACTAAATTTAGCCCACGAAATTGATTTTCCAGTAATAATTAAAAGACCAAAAACCTCAGTTTTCTTGGATGGAAAAAGCTATCAACTAGATTCGCCCTTGGCAATTCTCTCTTTTCCCAAACTCCCCCTCCTTGACAAGCTTCGCATGAGCTTTATCCTTGCCTTTCTAAAGCTAAATCCTTTTTGGCGTCCACTTGAAAAAATAAATGCCATTTCATTTCTTAAAAAAACAATGGGTGAGAAAGCTTTCTCTATGCTCTGGGAACCACAACTTAAAAATAAAATGGGAAAATATGCAACAGAAATTTCACTTGTTTGGTTCTGGACAAGAATCTACAAGAGAACTCCTTCTCTTGCTTATCCAGAAGGAGGATTTCTAAAATTTGCCAATGCTCTTGCGTCAAAAATCCGCAATGGTGGGGGAGTCATCAACTATAATTCTGAAATAATTAATCTCTCAGATAGTCAAACCGCTCAAATAACCTATGTAAAAAACAACAAAGAAAAGACTGAAAAATTCGATCGAATAATCGTAACTCTTCCCTCTTTTCTTTTTCTCAAAATTGCACCAGACCTTCCTGAAAGCTATAAAGAAACATTAGTAAGACTGAGAGGGTTGGGTGCGACAAATATGATCCTGAGATTGAAAAAACACATGCTTGAGGACAACACATACTGGTTAAGCATATGCGAAAAAGATGCTCCAGTAATGGTGGTTGTAGAGCACACAAATCTTATGAATAAAAAACATTTCAACAATGAACACATCGTATATGTTGGAAATTACCCAGATCCTCATAGCGAACTTTTTATAATGGACAAAAAAAATCTCTTAAAAAGATATGATCCTTTACTTAAGAAAATAAATCCTGATTATCAAAAAAATATCATCTCCTATGATGTATTTAGAGCTCCTTTCGCACAACCGATCATTCCCACAAATTATTCCAAACTCATCCCTCCTTTTAAGACTCCGCTACCTCATACATTTTTGGCAAATATCGAACAAGTATATCCGTGGGATAGGGGAACAAATTATGCAGTTGAGTTAGGAGAAAAAATCGCAAAGATAGCCACCTCCTAGATTATGCAAAAAACTTTTTCTTACAAGGCACTTATAGCTATTGTTGTTTTAGGGACGATCTTAAGAGCTGTAAATCTCTTCTGGGGGTCGCCTTTTTTCTTTCACCCTGATGAGCGAAATATTGCAAACGCAATTTCTGGAATGAGATTTCCAGATCAATTGAACCCACATTTTTTTGCATATGGATCACTACCTATTTATGTAACGTTCTTTTTAGGACTTGTAAAAAACCTTTTCTCACAAGAGGTAATTTCTCCAAACAAAGTAGGATTTGAGGATGCGGTCGTAATTTTAAGATTTTTTTCATTTCTATTTTCATGTGGAACAATTCTATTGGTCTATAAAATAGGAGCTCTATTAAAAAATAAAAGTGCAGGAATCATTTCCGCATACATTACCTCAACAGGAGTAGGTATGATTCAGTATGCACATTTTGGGACATTTGAAATGTGGCTAACATTTTTTTTGGCTCTCTTATTCTTAAGCGTTCTCCTCTATCAAAAAAGCCCCTCACTGGCTCATGCCTTACTTCTTGCCTTTAGCCTTTCAGTTCTCATCGGTGTAAAAATTTCAAGCGTAATCTATTTACCTTTTATTAGTCTTATCTTTTTTCAAAAAAATTATACTCTTATTAAGAAATCTCTTATAGCTGGAGGTGCACTATTGTCTGCTGCTATTTTTTATAGCATTACTAATCCATTCACATTTCTTGATACCCGCTCTTTCATAAATAGTATTACCTATGAATCAAATGTAGCTCTTGGAAAGATCGTAGTTTTTTATACTGGAGAATTTTTAACCGCAACTCCAATTGTCTTCCCTTTTTTAAAAATCTATCCTCATCTAGTTAACCCAATTCATACTGTTTTAATTCCATTATCTATAGCAGTTCTCATAATCACTCTTACTAAAAAATTTAACATTGAACTAGTCTATCTTCTTATTTTCTTTTTTACATCATTTCTGTCACAAACATTTCTCTTCGCACAATGGACAAGATACTTTGTTCCTACCCTTCCTTTTATCTATCTCATGCTTTCATTAACGGCAATAATTATTTATGAGAGTAGTAAGAAAAATAAAAAAACACTTATATTTTTAGGGGGCATAGCGGGAGTGCTTAATCTTGTTTTTGCTTTTTCATTTGTAAAAACTGTATACCTTGAAAAAGACACAAGAATTGAGGCGGTTACATTTGCGAAAATAAATATACCAACAAATAAAAAAATTCTTTCTGAGATTTATGACCTTGGCATCATTCCTTTTAATCAATATTATCCATCAGTTGAGCTTTTTAACTTTTATGATCTAGAAAATAATTCTCCTGATGCAACACTAACAATATATAAAGACAAAATTGCACAATCTGATTATCTTGTACTACCTAGTCAAAGACTATATCAAACCCGCTTACATGACCCTGTCCATTTTCCAAAAGGAAACAAGATATATAAACAAATAGACAACTCAACTACATATAAAAAAATCTATGAGACGCCTTGCGACTTTTGGTGCAAGATTGCCTACTCCTTTGATCCAATTTTTGGCCCTGAGCAGACAGTTAATGTTTTTGATAGACCAACAGTTATGATTTTCAAAATTAACTATGAAAAATAATAGCAAGATTTTATTTATCACAATTTTTATAGCTTCAGGGCTTATGAGAGTATATGGCATAAATTGGGATCATGGATTTCATATGCATCCGGATGAGAGAGCTATAATCCTATTTACAAATCAACTTTCTTTTCCAAAAACAGTAGCTGATTTTTTTAACCCGAACAGCACCTGGAATCCCCATTTTTTTGCATATGGATCACTACCTCTCTACATGCTTTACTTTGTGGGAAAACTTATTGCCATTTTTAAACCAGAATATTTCTCTTATGACTATTTGACAATTATTGGAAGAGCTATTTCTCTTTTTGCTGACCTTGGAATATTGTCTCTCGTCTTTTTCATTGGTAGGCGTCTTTGGAATAATAAAGTTGGAGCTCTGGCTGCCTTTTTTTATGGAATAAGTGTATTGCCAATACAACTCTCTCGTTTTTATGCAGTTGATACATTACTTTCTTTTTTTATACTTCTCACGCTATATCTTCTCATACGTTTTTATGAGAATCCTTCTCTAAAATTAAGCCTCCTTATTGGAGCAAGTCTTGCAGCGTCTCTCTCAACAAAAATTAGTGCGACAGTACTGATTGTATCTTTTCTCTTCGCCCTCTCCATTGATTTTTTACTAATCATTAAGAAAAGCCCTCACCCTAAGAGCTGGATCGCCCACGTTCCTTCATTTTTGAAAAAACTTATTCTTTATTTTCTTGCAACAGGAGCTATGACAGTATTGTTATTTTTTGTTTTTCAACCATATGTGCTTATTGCTTTTCCTGAATTTTGGCAGCAAACTCTAGCCCAAGCGCAAATGACAAAAAACGCTTTTACTTTCCCTTACACGCTTCAATACGTAGGAAAGATTCCCTATATTTACGAACTCACTCAAGTATTTTTTGTAGGGATGGGTCCAATTCTTGCCTTAACATGCTTTTTTGGAATTATCAAAAGAGCAATTGATATCAAGACAAAAAAGGCTGGACTTTTTAAAAAACAAGAGCTAATACTTCTGATCTTTTTTTTGAGTTATTTTTTAATTGTTGGAAAATTTGCTGTAGGATTTATCAGGTATATACTACCTCTATATCCAATTCTTTGCCTCTTCGGTGGCCTTGTAAGTTATCAGATTTTTATAAAACTGAAGTCTCCTAAAATGGTTCTTGCATGTATTTTTCTTATTGGCGTACTTACCTGGCCAATCTCCTTTATGTCAATCTATACAAAACCTTTCACGCGATATGAGGCTAGTATATGGATTACAAAAAACATCCCTTCCTCAAGCACTATAGCAGTTGAGCATTGGGATGACTCCCTTCCTTTATTTAACGCAAGCGATTATCAATACGAGACTCTTGCACTTTATGAGCCAGACTCACCATTGAAATGGAGCATTATTGCATCATCCTTACAAAAAAGTGACTACCTAATCCTTTCATCAAGCAGACTTTATAAGCCACTTAGCAAGCTTATTGACTGCCAAAATCTACCCAAAGGCAGATGTTACAAAGAAACTGCTAAATACTATGATGACCTATTTAAAGGAAAGCTTGGATACAAAAAAGTTGCAGAATTCTCATCCTTTGCTACAATCCCATTCACTACTCTTGAGCTAAATGACCAAAATCTTGATGAATCATTTAGTGTCTATGATCACCCAGTTGTCACTATCTTTAAGAATATGAATAAATAGATGGTTTACTTCTTGTATCAAGAAAAACCACACGCTACAATAACCTTCTATGAGGCCCCATGTCTTAATTACAGGCGGCTCCGGATTTCTAGGAGTTCATGTTGCCAGATTGCTGCTTAAAAAGGATTTTAAGGTAACCCTTTTTGACATAGCCCCACTTGATGCCAAAGATTTGATTGGAAATGTAGAGTTTATTAAAGGAGATGTGAGGAAAAAAAACGACATCAACTCCGCAATGAAAAACGTAACTCATGTTATTCATGCAGCAGCTGCATTACCCATTCAAAGAACAAAGCAGAAAATTTATAGTGTTAATGTCAATGGAACAAAAAGAGTTTTAGAGGCAGCAAGCGAAGCGAGCGTTAAAAGGCTAGTTTTTATTTCTACAACAGCCCTCTATGGTATCCCAAAGCATCTTCCAGAGACTGAGGAAAGTCCTATGGAGCCAATTGGACAATATGGACAATCGAAATTGCTTGCTGAGCATCTTTGTAAAGAATTTATACAAAAAGGCCTGGATATAAATATTATTCGTCCCAAAACTTTTTTAGGACCAGAAAGATTAGGCGTATTTTCTCTGTGGTTTGAAGCGATATATACAGGTAGAAGAGTTTTTGTGCTCGGTAAAGGAAACAACAAATACCAACTCCTAGCCGTTTCTGATGTTGCAGATGCTATTTACAAGGCATTAATAAGCGATGTTACAAATGAAATATTTAATATTGGCGCAAAAGAATATCAAACGTGGAGAAAAGATTTAAGTTTTATCATCAAATCTGAAAAATCTCAATCAAAAATTACAGGCCTTCCAGTTATCCCTTCTCAAGTAATTCTCAAAATACTTGAAGTGCTGAATCTTTCACCTATCGCCGCATGGCATTATAAAACAATGCCTATACCATCTTATGTATCCATAGAAAAAGCTCAAAAACTTTTACACTGGACCCCAAAAAAATCAAACAAGGAGCTTTTACTGGAGAGCTATCTATGGTACAAGAAGAATAGAAACAAAATTCATAGCAAAACAGGAGACACTCATCGTGCTAGCTGGAATTTTAGACTCCTCAACATTATTTCTCGAATATGAATATTGGTTTTGACTTAGATAAAATTTTTGTTGATTATCCTCCATTGATTCCAGATTCTCTCATTGATAGGCTTTATCGAAAAAAAGATGAAAGGGAGCTACTCTACAGAATTCCATCTCATCCTGAACAGTTCTTTCGCAAAATCTCACACAATCACTACCTCAGACCACCAATTAAAGAAAATATTACTTTTCTCCAAAGTCTGAACAGGAAAAAAAATAAGCTTTTTTTAATCTCTAGTAGATTTGGCTTTCTTGAAAAACAAACTCTCTCTCTTGTAAAGAGATTAGGGCTACATAAAATTTTTGAGAACATGTATTTTAATTTCAATAATGAGCAGCCGCATCTTTTCAAAAATCGGATACTAAAAATGCTAGATTTGGATATTTACATAGATGATGACCTTCACCTCCTTACTTATGTAGCCAAAAAGAATAAGAACATCAAATTCTATTGGTACCACCAAGGATTAAGTACTCAATCGCTTCCAGATAACATCAAGCAGATTTCAAAACTCTCTGAAATAGTAGACTTACAATGACAATAGACTTCATTATCACGCTGCAATGGTGGGTAACTATTTTCCTTGTTGGCATTATCACACTTCCTTTGACTGGGGTTCTTTTTAACCATTTTATAGATAAAGGTTATGCATTCAGCAAAAGTCTCGGAATACTTTTAGTCTCATATCTCATGCTCCTTTTTGGAACTCTTCATATATTACCCTTTTCTTTTGCAAGCCTTTTTCTTATAGCAGCTTTGATTCTTACTGGAGAAATATTTCTTTCTCAAAAATATCCTAAAAAAATAATTTCTATACCTAGAATACTAAAAACACAGTGGAGATGGATAGTTGTTGAAGAAATATTGTTTATTGTTATCCTTTTTATCTGGGCATTCATCCGTTCTTATTCACCTGAAATTAATGGCTTGGAAAAATTTATGGATTATGGATTTGTTAATTCTATTTTACGTAGTGATTTTTTCCCACCAAAAGACATGTGGCTTACTCCTTTTTCTATTAACTATTATTATTTTGGCCATTTCATTACGGCTGTTCTGACAAAATTATCACTTCTTAAGTCTGAATACACCTACAACCTCATGATAGCAACACTTGCAGGATTAACCTTTGTCGGTAGTTTTTCTCTTGCTGCAAATCTTTATAACCAATTCATTCAAAAAAAATATTTATTCAAAATAATTGTTGCAGGGATTCTCACTGCATGCATCGTGACATTTTCTGGAAATCTTCATACACTCTATACCTTTTTTAAACCATACGAAAATGATCATCCCATCCCCATGTGGAGTCTCGCATTTTCTCCGTCCTCATTCCCCAACTCCTATTGGTATCCTAATGCTACAAGGTTTATTCACAATACAATCCATGAATTTCCTATGTACTCTTGGACAGTCTCAGATCTTCATGGACACGTAACAGACATACCATTTGTTCTCCTAACGCTTGCCTACATATTTTCACTTCTTATTAGTAGCAAAAAACAAAACCCAACAAAAAAACTTTCAATATCTTTATTTAAAAAGAAAATAACTGTACATTTTTCTCAATCGATACCTCTTATTACTCTCGGCTTTTTTCTCGCCTGCATGTACATGACCAATGCATGGGATGGTCTAATCTATTTTTTATTGGCGATAATGCTTCTCGCATATCAACAGTATGAGTCGCTCACAAATAAAAAAATACTTCTGTCATCGATCATATCTGTAAGTGCAAAAGTATTTCCTTTGATAATATTTCTTGCCGGTTGTTTTGTGATATTTTCATTACCTTTTTCATTATTCTTCAAGCCATTCGTGTCAGGGATCGGTATCTTGTGTGCTCCTAATTTTCTTGTTACCAAGGGCCAAATTGGTCCATTTCTTTTTGAGACAGACCATTGTCAAAAATCACCATTATGGCAACTTTTTGTTCTATATGGTTTTTTCTATTTTTTTGCAATTTCACTTATGGTTACTCTTAAAAAAATAACAAAACGATACGCCTCGGATATTTTTATTTTTATGATTTTTGCACTTTCAACAATACTAATCATTATTCCTGAATTTATGTATGCAAAAGATATATACCCTGCTCATTACAGAGCAAATACCATGTTTAAACTTGTTTTCCAAGCTTTTATCATGCTTTCGCTCGTTAGCGGATATAGCATCAGTCGCATCATGCATTTTCTTAAAACACAGACAAGTAAATCTGCAAAAATTGCCTATATGTTATTTTTTACTACAACCCTTCTTCTTCTCTCACTTGTTTTCGTTTATCCATATTATGCAGTGAGCTCTTATTACGGTAACTTTAACAACCACCAAGGACTCAATGGCGTTAGATATCTTAGTGATAGATATCCTGATGATGCAAAAGCTATTGCATGGATGAAGGAGCATATTTCAGGACAACCAGTAATTCTTGAGGCTCAAGGAGATTCCTACACTGACTATGCAAGAGTCTCAACAAACACTGGCTTACCAACTATTCTTGGTTGGACAGTACATGAATGGTTGTGGCGAGGAACATATGACGTCCCAGCTCCTCGAATTGAGGAGATCAAACAGATGTATGAGTCAAAAGACATTAAAAAAACGCTAGTTTTGTTAAAAAAATATAAAGTTCAATACGTTTTCATAGGAAATTTAGAACATGAAAAATATACAGTTAATGAAGCTGTTTTTAAGACTCTTGGGAAAGTCGTTTATCAAAGCGGGGCAACGATAATCTATCGCATGTCGATATAAATACATATATTTGCTATAATCTCCTCCAGTTGCGATCAAGTGACCGCATAAATGAAAGAAAGGCAAGAGGTTGAGTCTTCTCCAACTTGCAGAAATAGCCGTTCGTCGAGCAATTCGAAGTGCACAAAAACCCTTCGAAAAACGAATAGCATATGTGATTTCTACTCTGAGAGAAAACGATCTACCAATGCTGGCAAATAGCGTTGAGATCTGGTGGGACAATCAAGATGGAAGATTCTTGCCTCGCCTTATTGCCCTTGAGGGAGAGCTTGAAAAACTTGTTCACCTGGGGCTTACTCATAAAGAGTAATCTCATTGATTATCATACCCCCAATTGGCTTGCTATTTGGGGGTTTATTTTTTACTTATTGGCGTAGGAGTAGCTAGGCAACCACTATTTTCCACCAAGCACTTCACATAATTTTGTATCTCTGAGTAATTACTCTCTCCTTTTTTTGGAATCAAAACCCATGCACCACCAAATCTATCTGGAGTAAGGGGAGGATTATAAAGAAGTGCCGGTCGATCTGCTTCCTCATCCCCAGTATCGATAACATAATTTTTTGTTATTGCTCCCCTCATTTTGTTGGCAAGTTTTACAAAATCATCATACTCATCTTTCTTAATATCAGTATCTATACTTGACTGAAAGGTGTCAAAAAGACTTACTAATTTTAATGGATTAAGAAGTGTCCCAGCAGAAAAAACTTTTTCTTTAAACGCACTTATGACTTTCTCTTGTCTTTTTGAGCGAGCAAAGTCAGACCCCTCAGGTCCGAGAGCGTGACGTGATCGAACATATTTTAAGGCTGTCTCTCCGTTCATATGCAAAAGCCCTTTGTCAAAATGGAGATGTTCAAATCTACAAGGAAATATATCTGCATCAGTTGCACTACCTGTCGCAATTTGGGCAGAAAAACTAGCAATAGCTATCTCTTCATAGCCACAAAGATCATCCTCTTTCCCACTCAAGGGATATGCATAGTCATCGAATGCTCTTTCAACCGTCACATCAAGCCCTCCCATCATATCAACTGCTTTAGTAAAACCGTTAAAATCGATACGAAAACCATAATCAATTTTTTGTCCTAAAACTTTTCCAACAGCTGCTTTTGCAAGAACAAGTCCTTTCCCATTTTCCTGACCATCTGAGTATGCTTTGTTAATCTTAGAATTCAAATCTTGTATCCAAAGATCTCGAGGGAGAGTAATCATTGTAATTTTTTTATTTTTCGGATCAATACTTGTAAAAATAATCGTATCTGTTAAATTTGGCCCGTCATGATTTCCTCCCCCAATACCAAGGAGTAGCACATTAATCCTCTCATCAGCTACTTTTTTTAGAGATATTTTTTTATCAAAAGCCAACTGATATGCAACAGGCGCATAAGTAATAACCAGCAACAAGATCTTTAGGACAACGCCAATAAGAATTAAAAGAAGGAGAAGTTTTAAGAACTTACCTATCTGTCTATTTTTACGTGTGGGCATAGTGATTTATCGATTATAACAAAGGATTCGCATTTTGAATAATTTGTGAAAATTCAACAGGGTCAAGACTTGCTCCACCGACCAATACACCATCAATATCAGGTTGTTGGATATACAAATCAACATTTCTCGATGTCACACTTCCTCCATAAAGCACATAATGAATATGTTTTTTTTCTTTTATGTAACTAGCAACTGCTTGAGCACTCTTTGGATCATCAGGTGATCCTGTACCGATAGCATCGACTGGCTCATATGCAACAAGCGTTACTCCTGATGGGATAAACTCATCTTTATCTGAAACACAAAAAATAGGAGTAATATTTTGCTCCAAAGCAGCTGAAACCTTCTTTTCCAAAATTTCATCTGATTCATTATATTCTCTTCTTCTTTCTGAATGGCCGATAATAACATACGATGCGAATTCAGCAATTTGACGCGCAGACACTTCACCTGTATGGGGGCCATCTGGGTATGGCGAAATATTCTGAGCACCAAGTTTTATCTTGCCCGACAAATGAAATTCATGGAGCAACCCTGCTAATTCTGGAAGAAGTATAAATGAAGGACAAAGAATTATTTTTCTATCAACAGAAACATTTTTTGCAAGATAACTAAGAAGGTCATTTCCTAAAAATGAGATCATAAATTGATGCGCCTCAGATAAAGTTTTATGTTCTTTCCAATTCGCAACGAGAAAAAGTTTTTTCATATGCTACAATGAGTTTTACAAAACTACTTAATGACTACTTCTTATCATAATGTATGAATGAACAGCTGCTCAATGGCCTAAATGACGAACAAAAGAAAGCCGTCGAATATACTGACGGTCCTATGATTATTCTTGCTGGAGCTGGCTCAGGAAAAACAAGAGTTCTCACCTATAAAGTCATGTATCTGATACTTGAAAAAAGCATTACCCCTGAGTCAATTCTTATGGTGACGTTCACCAATAAAGCGGCTCTTGAAATGGAAGAGAGAATTAAGAAATTTATTGCCGGTCACGCTGATAAGAAAATATCTGGACAACCTCTTGTCTCAACATTTCACTCACTTTGCGCACGTATCCTTCGTGCGGATGGCTCATATCTTGGAATTTCAACACGATTTAGCATCTATGATGACTCAGATCAGATAGAGGTCATAAAAGATGCTATGGGAAAACTGATGATTTCGACCAAAGATTTCAAACCGCATTCGATTCTTGCAACTATTTCTCAGGCAAAAAACGAGCTCATTTTTGACGATGAATATCACCAATTTGCAAGAGGGGTTTTCCAAGAAGCAGTTGCAAAAATATATCCTCTTTATCAAAAAATTCTAAAAGAAAATGACGCTTTAGATTTTGATGATCTTATCCTTCAAGTGGTAAGACTTTTTCGAAAACATCCTGATGTTCTAAGTAAATATCAAGAACATTTTGACTATATTCTTATCGACGAGTATCAGGATACCAATAGGGCGCAATATGTTTTAACGAAACTTTTGACTGGAAAAAAGCAACGGATCTGCGTTGTAGGAGACTTTGCACAAAGTATTTATAGCTGGAGAGGAGCAGACTATCGAAATCTTATCAAATTTACCAATGATTTTATGCATGCAAAAACTTTCTCTCTCTCACAAAACTACAGATCAACACAAAAAATTCTTGATAGCGCAACAGCCATCATTGCAAAAAACACCTCCCATCCTGTCCTTAAGCTCTGGACTGAAAATGATTCTGGAGACCCAATAGAAATTTATGAAGCAATAAATGAACAGGATGAGGCAGATTTTATTATTCGAACTCTTATCGAATTAAAAATCAGCAGCCTTCATGATGTAGCCATTCTTTATAGGACCAACGCACAGTCTCGTGTAATTGAAGAAGCTTTTCTCCATCACGGCATTCCCTATATTCTTATTGGTGGGACACGATTTTATGAAAGAAAAGAAATTAAAGATGTACTCTCGTACCTTCGACACGCTATCAATCAAAATGAAACTATAGCTCTTAAAAGAATTGAAAAGATTGGAAAGCAACGAATGCAAAAATTTCTTGATTTCCTCACAAGGAATACAGCACTTGAGAATCACTCAACTATAGAACTGCTTGATAAAATTTTGGAAGAAACTTCTTATCTAGATCTCTATGATGACAAAGATGAAGATGATAGGGCCCGACTTGAAAATATTAAGGAGCTTCGCTCTGTTGCGCTCGCTTTCCCTGACAGCACAGAATTTCTAGAGAATGTCTCACTTGTTGAGCAGGAATACGCATCTTCAAAGGATAAAAGCTCAAAAAATGCCATCACCCTGATGACTCTTCATGCAGCAAAAGGGCTTGAATTCCCCATCATCTTTATGATAGGTATGGAGGAAGGACTTTTCCCTCATTCTCGCTCCCTGATGGATAAGCACGAACTAGAAGAAGAAAGAAGGCTTTGTTATGTAGGGATAACCAGAGCAAAAAATAAACTGTTTCTTACTCATGCCAGAAGAAGATTATTTTTTGGACAAAAAACTACGAATACGATTTCTCGCTTTGTCATTGAACTGCCCGCTGAGCTTATCAAACAAAATACCAACAGAAGTATTCTCTCTGAATTCACATCAAAAGACTACTTCTAGGATCTTGCTACTGCTACAATATAATAAAGATGAAATTCCTTCCACTTTCCGATCTCTTGCAAAAACAATATAACAAACTTGTTACTCACCCACTTCAATCATATGAATGGGGCACATTTAGAGAAAAAACTGGACTCAAAGTAATTCGAGAAGGAAAGTTTGATAACACAAATCTTGTTGACGGATTCACCATGACACTTCACAAAGTACCCAAAACCATATGGTCAATTGGGTATGTTCCAAAAGGAGTTTTCCCTGATAAAAAAATGCTTGATGAGCTCAGGAAAATTGGAAAAAGAGAAAAATGCATATTTATTCAGCTCGAACCGAATGTACTTTTTTCAAAAGAATATCAAGATATATTAGAGACTTTACCGCTTAAGAAAGCTGCACATCCTCTTTTTACAAAATATACATTTCTTCTTGACCTCACTAAATCTGAAGATGAACTCCTAAAGATGTTTCATCCCAAGACTAGATATAACATCAAAGTTGCTCAAAAATATAACGTATCTGTTTCTGAAAAAAATACCGATGAGGCATTTACAACATATCTTAACCTTATGAAAGAAACAACCAAAAGACAAAAGTTTTACGCGCATTCCCTTAGTTACCACACTGCGCAGTGGCAGACTCTCAAACATACTGCGTCCAGCAATGAGCTATCTTCACACCTTCTTATAGCAAACTACAACATGAAAACGCTTGCAGCATGGGTTCTTTTTGTTTTTAAAGACACGCTTTATTATCCATATGGTGCATCAAGTAGTGAACATAGAGAAACGATGGCATCGACCCTTATGATGTGGGAAGCAATAAAATTTGGTAAAAAATTAGGGCTTAAAAAATTTGACATGTGGGGCGCGCTTGGCCCAGAGCCAGATCAGCTTGATCCATGGTTTGGTTTTCATCGATTCAAACAGGGATTTAGACCATCACACGTTGAATTTATTGGTAGCTACGACCTCGTGATTAATCCTCTTCTTTATCAACTCTATGTTGTTTCAGACAAGCTTAGGTCACTACTTCTCCAGATTAAATAAGGTGTATGTCAATCCAATTTATCAAAAAGTTGTCAAAACTTTCATCTCTTTATTTAATAACAATTCTTTTTTTTCTAACTTTCTTTTGCTACGCAAACACCCTAGGAAATGGCTTATTTTTCGATGATGAGCAATTCATTTACAATAATCAATTCGTTAAAACATTTGATGTTCAAAAAATATTTTCTGAAAGCCTTATTTCAGGAGCAGGAAAAGAAAGTAATTATTTTAGACCAATACTATTTTTAGGATTCAGTATCGAATATCATCTCTTTGGCAACAACGGATTTATTTATCACCTAAATAGTTTCCTTATCCACTTTGCAGGTGGAATAGTTCTGTTCTTTTTCCTCCAAAAACTTTTTCACAAACGGCTTCTTTCATTTTTGACATCATTGCTTTTTCTTATCCATCCTATTCAAACCGAAGCTGTTTCTTATGCATCGGGAAGAGGGGATCCTCTCAGTTTTTTGTTTTGCATGCTAACTCTCTATTTTTCACTATCTTCTGAAAAAAAAGCAAAAATTTTATCTTTTCTTTCTCTCTTACTGGCGCTACTCTCAAAAGAAATTGCACTCATGTTGCCTGGACTACTCTTAACAACTCATTATTTTTTTAACAAACATAATCTTAAAAAAGCAGTCATTACCACAATTCCCTATGCACTTATTACTCTTTGCTACTTTTTTCTTCGAATTACAGTATTTAACTTTGCAAATACATTAAATTTTTATAACTCTAAAAATATTTATTCCTCAAATATCTTTGTTCGAATCAATACTTTTATCAATCTATTTCCAACATACCTGCATCTTCTTGCCTATCCAAAAAATCTTTTCATGGAAAGAGATTCAGGAATATCTATTTTTTTGCGTGGTACAATAACTACGATTATTGTACCTCTTTGCCTACTTGTATCACTTATATTTGCGTACTTAAAACGTGAAAAAAATCCAATAGTTCTTTTTTCTCTTTCGTGGATAGGAATTTCATTTATTCCAACATCAGGACTTATTCCTATTAATGGAATTTTTTATGAACATTTTTTATACTTTCCATCAGTTGGCTTTTTTCTTCTATTTTCTTACATCATCTACTCTCTCTATAAAAAAAATGTTAATTTTCTTTACCTTCTTCTCATCCCTCTTGCCATATATATCTTATTTCTTATGTATAGAACTATTACGAGAAATCAGGACTGGCACGACCCAATTAAATTTTATCTCCAAACAATCCAACATGTTCAAAGCCCGAGAGCTTACAACAATCTTGCAATGGCTTATGCTGAAAATGGTGATTCAAAAAATGCAATAATCACCTACAAGAAAGCTATTTCTCTTGTAGATGCTTATCCCGAATCTCGCTACAATTTAGGAAACTCCTATCTTTCATTAGGGAATTTACATGAAGCTGAAAAAGAATATAGAAGATCTTTAGAGATTGACCCTTCATTTTATCTTTCATATATAAAGCTATATGCAATCTACAAGCAAATAGAAAATAGCAGCGGCATTGACTGGATAGATAAACAACTAGATGACTTAGGGGAAGCAGATCAATTCTTTATGCAACTAAAAACTCAATTACACAACCAATGATCTATCTTCTAAAAAAATATTTTCCTTTTCTAATTTTAGTACTTTTTCTCGTAATTAAACTATCCACTCTTCATGTCCGCGCATCTGATACTAGCATCTATTTTTATACAGCAAAGGAATTGTTGTCTGGAAAAATACTTTACAAAGACGTATTTTTTACTAACTTTCCTCTTGTTCCATATATTGCATCTTTTTATTATTTAATATCACATGGAAATCTTTTATTCTATTTTTCAACAGCGTTTTTTGAATCATCATTTACCGCATTAATTATCTACAAAATAATTATCAAGTCATCACCAAGAATTTATGCCATTCAAGGTGTTATTATTTTTCTTTTTTCATTTATTATACTTGCAACCTCCCAACATCAGACCGGAGTTTTTTTAGTGTGCCTGAGTACTGTTTTAAGTTATTTATTTTTTCAAGAAAAAAAGTACATCAGCTCAGGAGTATTCACTGCATTTGCATTACTTAGCAAGGCATACTCTCTTCCTCTTTTGATTTCCTACTTATGTATCCTACTAATAAAAGAAAGGGAGGGGATGATAAAATTTATTTGTGGATTTTTATCCTGCATAGCAATCATCTTATTGCCATCGTTACTACTTGCCTATAACGATCTTTTGAAAGATGTGTTTTTTTATTCTCTTACAAGATCTCAAGGGATTAGTAAATTACATATTTTTTGGTTTGCAATAAAACACGATCCGCTTATATTCCTGCTCATGTTTGCGAATATTTTTTGGATCAAAAAAAGATTGTTCTTTGGATTATTTTCTCTCTTTTCACTCCTATTTTTTCTATTCTATAAAGACAGCTATTATCTCTATCTTGTTGTTATGATACCAATACTTATTCTCTCATTTCCTGAAATTGTCAAAGATCTTCTCGCTCGTTTTTCAATAAACAAAAATCTCATAACAACAATAATTGGAGTTGCTGCAATAGTAAATATTATGATATTTTTTTCAGGCTATCATAGCCTTCAAAACATTGACATTGAGTCAATGACAAAAACGATTAATAAAGAAAATCCAAAAGTATTGTACGGTGTTAACGGAATTACCCCAGCGCTCGCTCTTGCAACAAATAAACCTCTTCTTAATGAAATTGTCGACACGAACAGTAATATTTTTAGAAAAGGCTATCTTAATGCAGATCACCTGACTAAAGATCTAATGCGAAATCATGGGTTTTTTATCACAGAAGGGGTATCGTATCCAGAGCTGGGGATCAGTCAAGAAATATATACTGATATTGTGACCACCAAAGACATTAAAAATAATTGCACCCTTATAAAAAAATTTCCATTCCGCTCAGAAGGTATTTCTAACACCATTAATTTTTTTCAGTGTTAGTTCGCTTTTTTGGTATCAGATAAACATAAACATGACTATCTTCATCACGCACCACCTCAGGTAAAAAATCTATTTGATACATGTAGCTGATGACTTTAGTCCCAGGCTTTAATTCCGCAAAAAACTTCTTCTTAAGTCTTTTTAGTGTTTTTGGAATAAGATAAACAATAACTAATGATGAGCCTGATATGTCTTGATCAAAAAGATTTCCTCTTTTAATGACAATTAAATCTGAAACCCCACCTAAAAGCACTCTTATTTTTGCGATTAATACTCGAAAGGGGTCAATCTCAACTCCAGCACCATGCGCTTTCTTATTCTTTGCTGCAGTTATTAATGCCGTCCCATCACCACATCCCAAGTCGACAATAAAATCTTTTTCAGTAATTTTTGCGAGCTTGATAATTTTCAATGCAGTTTTCTTATTTGTTCTCCACCATGGCGACCATGGACTATCTGGTGGCCAAACCATTGATAGGAGAAGAAGCAAAAGCGCAATTGTTATGACAAATAAAAGATAAAAAATCACTTACTCAGTATAGCGAATTGATAGGATTTTACTACGATAATTAATACATCAATTACTAGGAATCACTCATCTTTGAAGAAAGTAGTACTTGCTTATTCTAAAGACAATTTTACGGCAAGAGCATCAGCTCTATTGTTATCATTGTTATCAGAGTGACCAAGTACTTTTACATACTCAACTTCTAAGTTGTGCTTCAAAACTGTATGATAAATCCTCTCAAAAATATCACGATTTTCTTTTACTTTCTTTGGGTCTTTAGCAACGCCATGGAGGGTAATCTGGCTATCAGAATTAATCTTAATTTTTTTGTAACCTTTTGAAGCAGCCCATACTAAAGCGTGGTAGATCGCTAAGGCCTCACCTCTGTTGTTAGTCTGCTTTCCATCAACCAATCCTGCCTCTTCGTGTTTACCGCTAACAAATGCCCATGCAGCTTTTGCATTTGGCGCTCCATTTCTACTACATGCTCCATCAGTCCATATTTCTATATCAAATATTTTTTTACTATTTGGCGCATTAAAAAGAGTAGGCCTCTCTGAGACCACTTTAAATTTTTCGTCATGGTATATTCTTTTACAGCGTGGACAGAAATAGTAAGCAGAATAATAAAAAGATTTTTTCAGCTGCTCAGGAGACCTCTTTGTCTGTTTTATTACAAGCGGAGATCCGTCATGACTACACTGAGGGTACTCTTGGTCAATCATTTTGTTACTCTATAACACTTATCTGTCTTTGACAAGAGGCAAGGAGATTTAGCTTGATCTATTGTTTAGAATATCTGATAAAACACATCAATGATATAATCTGCGCATGTCAAATGTAGTGCTGGTCAACAAACCAAAATGCTTAACCCCTCTTCAAGCAATAAATCTTTATAGAGAAAAGTACAAAATTCCACCAAGTGAAAAAGTAAGCTATGCTGGCAGACTTGATCCAATGGCACAAGGACTTTTATTATTATTACTTGGTGAAGCTAATAAAAAAAGACAAAATTTTGAGCAATTAACAAAGGTATATACATTCTCAATCCTATTTGGATTTAAAACAGACACGTATGACCACATGGGGAAAATTTTATCCACAAATAGTGTCCCAGAAAATCTTAAAGAAAAAATTACTAAAGAAGTACCGTATTTCCTTGCAAAAAATACCCAAGCTTATCCGAATTATTCCTCAAAAACTATTGCGGGGAAACCTCTTTTCTATTGGGCTAGAAAAAATCAACTCTCTACAATAAAGATCCCCGATCATCCAATAAAAATTTTTGATTTTGTTTTTCTTGATATCAAAAAACAAACGAAAAAAAAGTTCATCCAAAATATTATTAAAGAAATAAAAAGCGTCAAGGGAGATTTTAGACAAAAAGAAATTATTGCAAACTGGCAACAAATAGAAGCAATTTCAAAAGAACATGAAAAAATTCATGTTGTGACATTTCAAGCAACTGTTTCAAGCGGAACCTACATTCGCTCCCTTGCTAATGAACTTGGAGAGCGAGTAGGATGTGGCGCTTGTACTTACATGATACATAGGACAAAAATAGGTGAGATGGAACTATCAAACGCCATTTCACTTCTGTAATACATTTGATAGAATGGTTTTATTCTATGTCTGAGGCTGTTCGTCTTTACAAAGGTGCTATCTGGACAAATCATGCTCTTGAGCGATTGGGACAACGAGGCTTATCTCAAGATTTAGCATGGCAAGCCTTCTCATCGCCAGATAAAAATATTCAAGGAAAAAATCCCGGAACAATCGAACTTCAAAAACGATTTGGACCATCGCTTGTAACAATTATTGCCAAGCAAAATGAAAAAAGAGAATGGCTTATTCTCTCAAATTGGATTGATCCTCCATTGCCTGGAACAATTGATTATTTTAAGAAGGAAGATTATAAGAAATTTCAAAAAGCAGGTTTTTGGGGAAAACTTTTTATCTCTTTAAAAAAACAGCTATTTGGATAGCCATTTAGATAAAGTAGTATTAAAGCCCTTTTCTCTTTAAGCAATCAACAAACACATCGCGTATAGGATACATTATTGTTGATCCATCGTTTTTATCATTCTTTTCAAATCTCGACATTGCTGCACAGCTATTAATTTGGTTATTACGAATTACTCCATCGACTCTCACAAGGGATAAATAGAAAGCTACAAATGACAAAATCATGCCCAGAACGATCATAACAATTCGCGGTGAAATTTCTTCAGATTTCATAAGAGAACCTATAGTAGCATATTGTGGCTGAGAAGTCAACGATCTAAGAACAGATTATCTTATCTATTTTCCATTCATTTTTTTCTTTTACCACCTGCACATTTACTTCAAATGATTCTGTGCCAAACATTTCAGCAACACGAAGGCTCACTCTTCCAGCATTATTTTTCTCACCAAAAACCTGATATCCTGATGGGAGTTGTGAAGAACAGATAACTGGATCTATTTTCTCATCAGAAAGCGATAATACGTTTTTAATTAACGCTGATGATCCGTAAATATTGCTTTTTCTACAAAACTCCTGTTGTTCACTTATGGTCTTATCGTGCTTTTCCTTTACGCAAGAATCATACTGTTGAAAAAATTTAATGGTCACAACCTTTGCCTCAGCGGCTCCTTCAATATAGGTTGGGGTAGGTTTTTGCTGAGGCACTGTGTGAGATTTTGAACCAGAATTTAGAAAAAACAAAGAAGAAAAAAGAAGAAGTAAAATTATAAATACAATTACTTTTTGTTTCATAGTAGATACTATAGCAAATATCAATACATCGCGTATAATTGAGACATGGCTCTTGAGAAAGCAACGTTTGCAAGTGGATGTTTTTGGTGTACCGAAGCGATATTTAAACGACTCAAGGGGGTTAGAGAAGTCATCTCAGGCTATAGCGGTGGCAAAACATCAAATCCGAATTATGAGATAGTCAGTAGAGGAAAAAGCGGACATGCAGAAGCAATAACGCTAACCTTTGATCCAAAAACGATCTCCTATCAGACTCTTCTTGAGATTTTCTGGAAACTCCACGATCCAACAACTCTTAATCGTCAAGGAGCAGACTCTGGCACTCAATATAGATCAATTATCTTTTATCACGATGAAAATCAAAAAAAGCTTGCGCAGCTTACTAAAGAACAATTAACAAAAAAGGGAGTATACAAAAGTCCCATAGTGACAGAGATTATTCCTTTTGTGTCATTTACCAAGGCAGAAGAGTACCATCAAGGTTATTACGACTCCAATCAAACCAATCCCTATTGTCGAATCGTCATCGATCCAAAAATTCAAAAACTATATAAAAGTTTTGGCGATGTTGTTAAGAAAAATTAATACGGATTTTTTTTAAAGATATGATAAATGCCACAGGAAATGATAGTACAATGATTCCTATCCAACCCAGAATAAACTGACGAAATAGAAGATTCTCTCTTTTCTCCACTTCTCGAAGAGATCTTCCTGCTAAAATATAGCCGTCTACTCTTCCGGTAAAATGCTTCATTACTGCAGCAATCCTTACTCCTTTTTGAGGCTCCCATGTAAATCTATTTTCACCATGTTCTTTGGTATAGGCAAATACCCCTTCTGGAACAACTGGCTCTTTCCCATTGAGAAGGCCCGTTGCTAACACTACTTCTCCAGCTCCATCGTAAGAAATAACAAAAGGATACAGGCTTTTACCAATGTCTATTCTTGGGAGCTGGGCAATCTGGACAGTGTCTTCCTTTGTTGATAATGAAGCGGCAATATCTTCAGAAAGCTGAATCTGAGGATCGTTTGCTGCCTGACGAACTTGTTGTTGAATCATGACATAAGAAATCCCACAAAGCACAGCTCCAAAAATTACCAATACTATCCACCAGCATATTACTCTCAACATATGATCTATCCATGTTGTATCATATGTAGTTATCAATACTCAAATTTTTGCTACAATAAGCTGATGTCTGACATGTTTAACGTTATTAAAAACGGAAAACTCATACAACCAACTCTTCCTTTTTCGTCAATTAAAGAACTTCTTACTAATCATGCAAGCACTTATAAAGAAAAAAAGGCCCTTGTTTTTATCGATGTTGATACTCAAAAAAAACAAACGTTGTCTTATAAGGAATTACTCCAAAAAGTACAGTCCCTTTCCGACTTATTTACTCATGTTTACCGCTTAAAAAAAGGCGACGCTATAGCGCTTCATTTAGGAAACACGCCACTACTCCTCCTATGTCATTTAGCAGCTTGGTCACAAGGACTTATCACTGTTCCTCTTGATCTCAAACGCGATACAAAAGATAAAAAAATCTTTAAAATTACCAAGACCAACACAAAGCTAATTGTTGGCTCTGAAAGCGATAAAGAATATTTTTATTCTGTCTTACCTGATATACCTTTTATCGCTGAGAAGGATGCGAAATCTTACAAGCACTCATCTGAGCTTAGATCTCATAATCAACAAACCCCCTCGCTTGTCCTCTTCACATCAGGAACGACTGCTCATCCCAAAGGCGTTACTCTCACAACGCAAAATATCCTACTTAACGCTGATGGCATCATTAACTGGCTAAAAATTTCATCCTCAGATATTTTTTATATTGTGCTTCCTCTTCACCACATAAACTCCACAACAATGAGCATGGCAACACTTTTAGCCGGTGGCACTATCGTTCTTTCCTCGAGATACACTAAGTCAAATTTTTTTCACGCTATTGCCGAAAATGCTTGCACTCTCTCGTCAATTGTTCCCACTATCTGTCTTGACCTACTATCAGAAAAGGAGCAATTTGATATCTACAAACCATCACTTACTCAGTTGACGAGAATTCAAATCGGGTCTGCTCCTGTAGTACAAAATGATGTAAAACAATTTCATAATCTCTATCAAATTCCATTAGTGCAAGGGTACGGCTCTACTGAGACTGCACTCCGTGTATCAGGAGTCACACCATGGGGAATTGCTGATCCAGTATTTCAGAAACTTTCTCAAGAAAATAGTATAGGAAGTGAGTTGAAATGGAACAATTTGTCTGTGCTTTTACCCAATGGTGATCAAGCAGGAGAAGGTGAAGAAGGGGAAATCTGTGTGAGGGGGCCAATCCTTACTTCAGGCTATCTCAATGATATTGAGTCTACAAAAAAAGCATTTTATGATGGATGGTTTCATACGGGCGATATTGGATATTGGAGATCTAGCAATAACAACAAGGACTTTTTTATTAGCGGAAGAGCAAAAGAAATAATTATCAAAGGTGGCGTCAACATTTCTCCTCTTTCCGTTGAAGATGCCATCCTCAACGCTTTTCCACAAATAAAAACTTGTTTTGTCGCAGGAGCTCCTGATAGAAGATTTGGAGAAGAAATCGCAATCGCAATAGTGTTCCATAACAACGTGCCAGAGCAAGAAAAGAAAGCCACTCTTGAAACAGTAAAGGAGAAAGTTCCACAACTCTCTTCCTATGAAAAACCAAAATATTCTTTTGTTGTCGATGAAGATTGTCTTCCCAAGACTTCAACAGGAAAAGTTCAAAGGGTTATTATAAGAAATTATATCCGACATGTACTTATGCCTATCTGGGAAAATGAAAAGTTTCTTTTTAGACAGCTTACGCCTTTTGACAAAAATCTTCTCGACGAAGCGTTAGTTGTTCACAACCTCAGATGGGGAGAAGGACTTACCATAGATAGAAAAACGCTTGATGAGGCAACATCAGAAGGTATTGTTATAGCAGCAGTTGAGAAGAAAAATCATTCACTATCTGGAATACTTTTTGCTTTAAGAACAAACAGCAACGACATTCTATCGCTTTCTGATAATTTTAAAACCTATGATAAAGCAACGCACAACATGACTCTTAGAACTCACCTTGCAACAGGCGATGCTATGCTTCTTGTCTCAATCGCAACAAAAGGCGATCCATTTAAGACTGATGCTCTTGGGGACAAAAAAAGTCTTGAGACGATAGCCCGTGAAATAATTCAAACCTATCTCCCCAGTGATCCTGTTATCTCCTTTCATATGAAATCAAAAGCTGGACTAAGGCAGGGAGCATCTATTCTGCACGTCATTCCCGGCGGAAGAGAGAAGGATCTCTCCTCTCTTGGCTATAGTGTCATTATGCAATACCCTCCATTACTTAATATTCCATCTGTCGATTCTCATGCATCGCTTGGTATTCAACTTCTTGAAGCAAGCTTTGTCTATGCACATACAAACGATATAAAACACATTTTTGCTTACTCCAGACCTGCTGGGCTTCTTACACATCTTAAAAAACAATGAGATCAACCATAGATATGGTATGATACTGGTATGCTTGACAGCCTTACCGCTCTTGCTTTTGCCTCTCTACTATCTGTGGGTTCGCTTGCTACATCTATTATTTATCCAGCAAAACAGACTCCTATCGCCAGTCCACTCCCTGTAACAAAAGCGCCTATTGTCAAAACGCCTAGCATTACGCCAACGCCTCTTCCAACTGCAACTCCAACGCCTTTACCAACAGCCACCCCAACACCGACCCTGCCTCCGCCAACCCCTCCGCCAACCCTCCCCCCTACGCCCCAAGAGCTCGAGCAGTTATTTGATAATTACAGTCAACAATTTGGTGTTGATAAAGAATTACTAAAGAGGATAGCTAACTGTGAATCTGGATTTAATCCAAATGCACAATCTTTAGATTATGGTGGTATGTTTCAATTTTCATCACAGTCATGGAGCAGAACAAGAAATGCAATGGGACAGGATGCCAATACAAACCTACGATTTAACAGCGAAGAAGCCATCAAAACTGCTGCATTTAAAATCTCACAAGGGGGAGTGGGCGCTTGGCCAAACTGTTCAAAATAGTTAACGTGAAATAAATCCCCGAAATGTTTTTATACTAAAATAAAGACTTACTAGAAATATAATAGATAGGATCTGATTGACCCAAAAAAACATACTCGATACCGAATACTGCATGTACGCATCAACAGCATAATATCCAAAAAGAAAAACGCCAAACACTGAGATCACAACATCAATGACAGAAACAAAGAAAACTCTTGGGCTGGTTAACCCTGAAAAAATACTCAACGCAAGAACGATCAAAAGAGATGCTCGAATACTAACAGGTATATAACCAGTAAAAAATGGGAGGAAAAAAAGCATTATGAATGCTGCGGCGAAAAAAAGCTTTCTGATAGTATCCCCATAATAATGTACAGGGATTTTTTTATTCGAATCTTTGCTTACCTGATACTCAACTGCCATACAGCTAATTTCCTTGCTCTATCGCGTCTTCTTTTGTTCTGTGAACAATCCCGTCTTCATGAGCAGGAGGTGAATATATAGAGAGTAATTTTAAACTCTCATTCCCTTTGTTGAGGATGTTATGTCTTGTGCCAGCTGGTACAAAAAGTATGCCATGCTCATCCATCCAAGAGGGGACCCCATCTATGATTACCTCAACCTCCTCATCTCCATCAACCATAATAAAAATTTGGTCGATAGTTGGGTGAGTCTCTTCGCCAATTTCTTCACCTGGCTTAATACTCATCAAAACAACTTGTGAATTCTTTCCAGTATAAAGAACTTTTCGAAAATTTTCATTTTCTTTTGCAAGATGTTTATAATCACCTTTTAACATATCTCTAGCATAGTTAGGACAACAACAATTTGCAATGATATTCATCACTCTACTACATATCAGGAAATAGCTCTAGCTCCAACCGTTCCAAGCTAGTAATATAGATCTTGTTTTTAACAAATCTTAC
>JACROF010000001.1 GCA_016214555.1 Candidatus Levyibacteriota bacterium | reverse complement strand
ATTCAAAGGCGTCGCCCAAACGCTCACTGTGGTCATAATGGAAATCATTAATCTCTTTCAGAAAACTTTTCAATGTTTCGGGGTCGCGGTAGGGCAGAAAGGCATTTTTGAAAATGTCCCTGAAAAGCTGGGGGATATTTTTATTCTGATTCATTTTGGTAATGGCTTCCCCGTATAGACTAATAAGCTCAATCCCTCCGAGTTTCGGATCAAAAATATTAGACCATGAATATTTGGCGAATTCCCCTTTAAAAAATGTTGCCTTGCCCCCCAACTCTTTTGCCTCGTTATCCATGTCGTCCATGAACTTATAAATCAAGGCAATGGTAATCTGCTCCACCTGAGACTTTGGGTCAGGGACTTTGCCTACAAGAATATCTCGTGCATTATCTATTCTTCTTCTTGTTTCGAGGTCTAACATTAAAGACTCCTACATGTATTTATTTAATGGAACATAATCTTTCACATATATAGGAATGACATTCCGCCAACTGTTCAGTTCCTTGAAATCAGCCATCGTAACTTTGGGATTAGTGGCAAAACGACTGTATTCTTTTGATTCAACAATATCCCGCACTTCACTGTCTGTGATATAAGCTTTTAAAAATAACTTGATAGGCAAAACATATTTGCTGTCCGGTTTATAAATGGAAACAAACTTTTCAAACTCTTCTTCGAGCAATTCGTCTTTTGTCTTAAAATCTGTAATCAGCCCAAATATCTTTTCTAATATCTCCCTGACGTTTAAACGCCGGTCTAATTTTATAGCCTTTCTTAATTTTTCAAGATTGAAATAATCTTCGGGCTTATCGAATATTTTATTCCTGACATACTCTTCAACGATTTCCATATTGCCCTTTTCAAAGTTTTCCTTGATGAATTTGTCATCTTTAACCGTCTCTTCGAATTTTTCGAAGAATTTTCGGTCAACTTTCATTCCCTCAACGCCGATTGCCTTTTCAGTAAGAGTTTTTAACGGGTCGGGACTGAAACTTGCAAATTCTTCAGCAATAATGCCGCCGCCACCTCCGCCTCCGGTGTATCCGGATTTTACGGGAAGTTTCAGGATTTCATCATAATTGAACTTCTCTTCAAAATATTCGCAATTTGCAAAGAAGTCAAAAAGCTTGAACTTGTCTTTGCTTGCCCTTAGTACTTCAAATTCATGACCTTCTTTCGCAGAATGAGTGAACAAATATTTCCTTGTGCCTCTTCCCTTCATCTGTATAAAATCTGTCGGTGAAAAAACTGGCCTCATCATGCAGAGATTCAAAATATCCTGACAATCATAGCCTGTCGTCATCATTCCAACTGTCACGCATACCCTTGTCTTGCTTGATTTATACCCTTCTATAAATGCCGTACGCCCATTAAGATTATTGTTTTTATCAGAAAAATTAATCGCAAATTGTTGTGCATCTTCAGAAATATTGGAAGTGACCTGCACTGCAAAATCCGACTTGTACTTGCCGGGATAAAGGAGAGCAGCAAACTCATTTAATATTTGTGTAATCTTGGATGCATGGGTCTGGCTTACACAGTAGATAATGGACTTTCCTATTTCGCTGCTTATCGGGTCTTTGAGCGCATTTTCCATAAAGGTTTTACAGAAAACCTTGTTAGTCTCTTCAGAATAAAACTTCTTTTCAAAATCTTTCTGGAAAAAGCGCATTTCCTCATCTTTGCCCTCTTCGGTTTCTACCATAACTGAATATCCTTTTTCTGAAAGCAATTCGGTTGTTATATCTGTTCTCGCATCTACTACGACCGGATTGACAAGATAGCCGTCTCTTACGCCGTCAATGAGACTATACCTAAAAGTAGGATTGCCGCTTACACACCCGAATGTTTTATAAGTATCCAGCAGTTGTCTTCTTTCCCACTCTCTTGGGTCATTCTGGCTGATTTCTTCAGGGTCTATCTTTTTAAGATAATCCTTCGGCGTGGCAGTCAATCCAAGCTTATAGCTGACAAAATACTCAAATACAGCTCTGCTGTTGCCTCCGATTGACCGGTGAGCCTCATCAGATATGATTAAGTCAAAATCAGTTGGAGAAAAAAGCTTCTTGTACTTATTATCAAATGCTTTCTTTATAAATAACTGACTTGTAATCATTCTTTAAAGTCTTTACAAAGTTTTTCCATGCCTGATCTTCGAGTTCAAGGCGGTCTACAAGGAAAAGCACTCTTTTTGCATTTCGTGTCCTCATAAAAAGCTTTATAACAGCCATAGCAACCAAAGTCTTCCCTGTTCCTGTTGCCATTTCAAAAAGGAATCTGTCTTTGCCTTTTCTTACCGAGTCCTGCAATGCGTAAATCGCTTTCAACTGATATTTTCTTAAAAATTTCAAGTCATTTTCTCTTATAAATTCTTCCCTGTTTTTTTCATCATCCCAGCGAGAGTCTTTAAAGTAATAAGGGCTTTGGGTGAGGACAATATAATCTTTCTTAACTTCTTCCATAATGAGATTTTCGGGGTTCGGTTGAAACGATGTTTTATGACGGAGAGATTCGAGTGTTGGTAATGAGGTTATAACAGTGGGATTGCCTATTTCTAAGTCCCAAAAGTAATGCAGATTTCCGTTTGAAAGAATAACAAAGCGAACATTCTGCGATTTTGCATATTTTCTTGCCTGCTCTTTGCCATCCAGTGGATTTTTATCTTCAGATTTTGCTTCGAGAACAACAAGAGGAAAGCCTTTTTCGTCAAGGAGAAGAAAATCTATAAAACCATTCTTTGTTTTTTCAAAATCATTGCCAAATGCGTCAATATCTTTTTGAGTAATCTTTGCATTAATCTCTAAAGCGATATTTGCGTTGCCATTTTCATCATCAAAAAAACGCCAGCCTGATTGTTCAAGGAGTTTATTGATTTTTACTCGTGCAATAGCTTCTTTTTTCATTCCTCTTCTAAAAGCCCGATTAAACCTTTCGCATCTTTCTCATCCAAGTCCATTTTAGAAAAACCAACGCTTAATTTTAATCAAATGCAGGATAAACGGCAACGTGTAAATCGTATTAACGCAAAAAAACCAGGCGGACAAAAAAATATTTTACTTATCATCTTCCTAATTTCTGCGGCACGCCCGCGCCAATGAAGAAGCTTACCTTTTTAGCCTCCTCCTCACGGATGGATTTGCCCGTATGATGGATAAAGACATCCTCAAGGGACTGCTGATGTATGCTCACAGAGTTTATCGTTACCCCTGCCTCTCTTACCTTATCCATAAGCAGGGGAAGGTTTTGCGTGCCGTTATCCACATAAATGCGCAGTGTGTCAGCGTCTGTCTTCACATTATGTACAAAAGGCACACCTTTCAAAATATCCTGAACAGTTCCAGACAATGAGGAGTCTGCGATTGTAAGAAATATTATATCACTGCCGGGTATCTGGGATTTCAGATTTTCGGGCGAGTCAATGGCAATTATCTTTCCGGCATCTATGATAGCCACCCTGTCGCAGAGGCTTTCAGCCTCTTCCATGTAATGCGTGGAAATAAATATCGTTAAGGAGTCTTTTTCCCTGAACTTCTCAAGAAACTCCCAGACAACACGCCTGCTCTGGGGGTCAAGCCCTATTGTAGGTTCGTCAAGAAAAAGGATTTCGGGCGTATGAATAAGAGCCCTTGCAATCTCAAGCCTTCTGCGCATTCCTCCTGAATAAGTAACCACGAGGTCATTTGCCCTGCTTGTAAGCCCCACAATTTCAAGCAGGTATTTAACCTTCTCCGTCCTCTCTTTTTTGGGAATATTATAGAAGCGCCCGTATATATCCATGTTTTCATATCCCGTAAGGTCAAGGTCGCTGGTGGATGCCTGCGGGACAACGCCTATTTTTTCCCTTATTTTTTGAGGCTCATTTGTTATATCACAGCACGAAACAACAGCCCTGCCGCCTGTCGGCTTAATCAGGGTCGTAAGCATTCTTATGAGTGTCGTCTTCCCTGCGCCGTTTGGTCCTAAAAACCCAAAGAACTCACCCTGAGTAACAGTAAAACTCACCTCATTCACTGCTGTGAGTGTGCTAAATTTCTTCGTCAGCCCCGAGACTTCTATGGCGTTTGGTTTTTGCATTGTCAGATATAGATTATAACAAAAGTTAATGATTTCAAGGGATTTTTTAAAAAAGCAAAGAAAAATCTTGACAGCACATATGGGTTAAGTCATAATTAGGACGACAAATTTTAAAGGTGTCTGTCTGTGTTTAATGATGCTTCCCTGATGGGGTTGGAACTGCTGTCTTGTTTCTACCTCCAGAAGAAACGTTTATGCACAGATAAAAAAAGAAAAAAGGAGGCAAGAATGCAAGGCTGCAAGCTTTATGTAGGAAATCTTAATTATTCTGCAAGCAAGGAGAAAGTGGCAGAGTTGTTTTCAGCTTACGGTGAAGTCGCTCAAGTCAACATAATTGAGGGCAAAGGTTTTGGATTCGTTGAAATGTCCAGCCAGTCAGAGGCACAAAAAGCAATGGAAGCATTAAACGGTTTTGACTTTGAAGGACGCATTTTAAAGGTTGACGAAGCCCGTCCGCCTAAAAGCAGGGAACGGCAAGGCAGTAGGGGAAGACAAAGATATTAGAGAAAATAGGGGATGCATCCCCTATTTTCTAACTTTTCCGGAAAATTTTTTTTTACTTTCCCGGTATCTCAACGTCTACCGTCATGCCAGGTTTTAAAATCTTCTCGGGGTTTTCCGTCTTTATTTTTACACGGAAGGTCTTGATGTCATGCCTGCCGTGTTTAACATCCCTCTGAGTTGCAAACTCTGCATATCTGCCAATCTCAGAAATTCTGCCTTTTATCACTTTTTTTGGCATCCCCTCGGTCGTGATAAAAACTTCATTGCCCTGAGTGAGCATGCCGACAACCGTTTCCTCAACATCAACCCTGACCCATAAATTATTCATATCCACCACGGTAAGCATGGTAATACCGGGGGAAACAAATTCACCGCGTTCTAATGACTTGAAAACAACTATGCCTGAAATAGGGGAAGTGATAATAGTATCCTGCAGTCTTGCCTTGTCAAGAGAAAGAACTGCCTCTGCCTCTTTGACCCCTGCCTTTGCAGATAAAAGCTGGCTCAGTGAATAATGCACTTTTGACGTTGCCTGTTCAACGCGGGAAAGCATAGCCTTATGTCCTGCCTGAGAAGCCTCATGTACAGCCTTTAAAGATTCATAATCTGTGACTGCCCTGTCGTTATCAGCCTTTGAGGCAAGCCCCTCCATATAAAGTGACGTTATCCGCTCCATCTGTCTCTTTGCCTCTTCCATCTGGACCTTTGTTCTCACCACATCTGCCTCGGCGTTCTTTACATCTGCCCTTGCAGCATTTAACTCTGCCTTTGAACCGTCTATAAGAATCTCCGTGCTGTTTGCATCCGCCTTTGCCTTCTCCAAGGATGCCGCTGCTTGCTCAACTACTGCCCTGAGGTCATTGCTTTCAAGCAGGATAACAAGAGAGCCTGCATGAACAGCATCACCTTCTTTGCAGTATATCTCCGAAATTTTTCCCGCGACTTTTGATGCTATATTCACCTCTGTGCCTTCCACAATCCCTGTTGTGCGGATTGACGAAATCTTGTTTTTTCTGAAATAAGAAAAAAGTATTACTGCAGTAAAAATCAAAACTGCAACAGCCGATAACATAATTATCCGTTTTTTCATAACTTGCCTTTTTTGTTTTTATTATCTATTTTTCTGTCTTCACTAACCTGTGATTTTTCTCTTGAAACAACATCAATTATAGCCACCTCAGGCGGAGCAAAAAGCCTCACTGGAGGCCCTGCTGTTCCTGCCCCGCGGCTTACATAAACAGCAGAACCATTATTAAGCTTGGAATAGCCTGCATGTATGCGGTAGTACAGCTTTGTAAAAATGCTTATCGGAAAAATCTGTCCTTTATGTGCATGGCCTGAAAGCTGTAAATCAAAAAATCCAACGGCATCCTTATCCACTTCGGGTCTGTGTTTCAATAACAATGTAAAAAACTGGGGAGGAAGTTTTGAAAGGATTTCTTTTTCAGTAACACCGGATAGATTAGTTCCTTCTGATTTCATATATTTTGCTGTAGGGTCATCCACCCCTGCAATATTAATCATGTTCTGGACAGTTACTCCACTGCCCCGCAGCAGTGTACTTCCTGCGTTTTGTATGAAATTTACAGCATACTTAATGCCTCCATAAAATTCATGATTTCCTGTCACTGCAAATTTACCCAATCTTGCATTGACCGTTTTCAGCCTGCCTGCAAGATAATCAATATGGTTAACCTCGGCATCAAGCAGATCACCAGTGAATACAATCATGTCCGGTTTTGCCTCTTCAATTTTTCTTATAACCTTATCCAGCATCTTTTCCCTGACAATGATTCCAAGATGCAAATCAGACACCTGTACAATTGTTAGTTTATTGACTCCTGGAGGCAGCTTCGGGGTTTCCACAGTCAGTCTTTCCACACGCAGGTTTTTTGCCTCAAAATAACCATATGTGCTTAAAGCTATTGAGAGAAGAAACGAAATAAAAAATGCGCTCGCAGGAGATACAGTGATTCTGCCTAAGTCCTTTTGCAATATTAAATCGCCTGCCCGGATAATAAAGTCATAAAGGTCAAACAGAATACTGCTTGAGAAAAAAATGACAATAAGGGCAACCCATGTATAACCAATATATGCATAAATCCTTGTTAGTGCATCAGGACAGCGAAAACTGCATAAATATATTAAAGTCGGGGTGAAGGTCATAAATAACAGGAATGCACCCAAAAAGATGCTTGCAGGGGTTCCTATATGGAAAATATATTTCACTTTCAGAAATACATATAGATTCGCCAGCCCGTAAAGGCCGTAAAAAATTAAAAATATAATCATTAACGTTCTCCCCTTAAATTATTCATATCTCAAGGCATCAACCGGATTCAGAAGTGAAGCCTTATACGCAGGATAAAACCCGAAAAATATCCCCACCAGCATAGAGAAACAAAAAGCAAGAAAAACTGAAAATAACGAAATTATTACGGGCCAGCCCGCTGCCGCCGACAATATCTCTGAACTGGATATGCCAATGACAATCCCGATAAAGCCTCCCGACAATGATAATGTAAGAGCCTCCACGATAAATTGAAGCCTTATGTCCCATGTCTTTGCGCCGACAGACATTCTTATCCCTATTTCCCTCGTCCTCTCGGTAACCGAGACGAGCATAATGTTCATAATCCCTATCCCGCCGACAAGAAGGGAGACAGAGGCTATTATTCCGAGCAGCAATGTCATGACCCTTGTTGACTCTTCCTCAATCTGCATGAGCTGCGTCAGATTCCTGACGGTAAAATCATTCTCCTGCTTTTGCCCGATGTGATGCCTCTGCCTGAGCAATTCTGTTATCTGCCTTTCTGCAGCATCCATGTCTTCTGTGCTCTTCGCCTTTACCATTATCACCCTTACCATGCCCGGAAACGGGGTACCAAAGAGCTTTTTCTGCGATGTCGTAACAGGGATGTATATTGTATCGTCCTGGTCTTGTCCTGCAGGAGACTGCCCTTTACTTTCAAGCGTGCCTACAACAGTAAAAGGGACGTTTTTTATCCTTATAATTTTGCCGACCGGGTTAATGTCTCCAAAGAGATTATCAACAACGGTCTGTCCCAATAAACATACCTTTGTGGCACTCTTAACATCCTGCTCTGTAAAAGGCTTGCCTGCGGACAAAGACCATTCCCTGACCTTTAATATATCCGGCGTTGTACCGGTCACGCCTGTTGACCAATTCTGATTGCCGTAAACAACCTGAGCAACCCCACTATGAATTGGAGCAACATATAATACTGCCAAACATTCTTTCTGTATCGCATCTGCATCATTCATTGAAAGCGTAGACCGGGTTCCTATTCCCATTCTTACCCCTCCTGCCGTTGTTGCGCCGGGAAGTATCATAAGGAGATTGCTCCCGATGCTTGAAATTTGCTCGGATATCTGCCTGCCCGCACCTGTGCCTACTGCAAGCATGGTAATAACGGCGCCGACGCCAATAATGATTCCCAGCATCGTCAGGGACGACCGCATCTTATTCGCCCTCAATGCCCTGAGGGAAATTTTTATTGTTGAGGGGATATTAATCATATAAAGCTATAAGCTGTTAGCTGATAGCTATCAGCTTTTTTTCTCATCACTCACAATCCTGCCGTCAAGGAATCTTATTACCCGCCTGCTGTAAGCAGATATATCAGCCGCATGGGTTACAAGTATCACTGTAATATTAGATTCTGTATTAAGTTTTACCAGAAGCCTCATTA
>JACROF010000015.1 GCA_016214555.1 Candidatus Levyibacteriota bacterium | reverse complement strand
AATGACAAGTTTTTGTTTAGCTGGCGAAGTTGGTTGCTCCTCTAGGGGGGGATTTGGTTGTGAGCTGGTGTTTAAAAGTAAAAGAAAAATAAGTGTTCCAATCATGAATATGGCAATTATCAAGGTAAGTAGTTGAATAAGCACGCCCTTATCTTTGAGGGCTAGCCGTGTTAGCGAAATTATTTTCATAAATATAGTATATTCCTTTCAGTCAGTTGCAGCTATTGGCCACAAGAGAGTTGAGATAGCTGTATGTTCCAATAACTCTATTCACATACTGATCAGGCGTGGTCCCAAATCCATCTGGTCCAGCGCTGCTATAGTCGCATCTTCCGGTGAAATATTGCCCAATGGTTGCTTGAGGATCCCCTCCGCATGTCTCAATGCCACGGCCTAAATGTTGTACGCCACAGTTGAGATTGCCTTGGGTTGTGTTGATGTCATACTGTGATTTATTCCAGTCACAGTTAGACCCTCCTCCTGTAGCTGAGCTGCTTCTGCTCGTATTTCAAGGTTGATCGCATCCAGAATTTCAGCGTTCCACCTATTAACATTTGGCCAAGGATCCTCTGCGGGGTTTGCCATATCACAAACAGCAGTAGGTATGGACGTTGAGGGGGTAGATCCTGAAATTGTCCAGGTGACAGTTCGGGTTTTTGGGTCAAATATTGCTCCGGGTCCATCTGCAGAGACATACTCAGTGTTATCGGGGATTTTATCAGTTACGCGGACAACTTTAGCATTTCCCGTGTAGGATACAACTAAATCATAGGCAATATTTTCACCATTTGCTACGGCCTCCTTTGTGCTTTTTTTGCTTAAGTTGACTGATGTTTCTTTGTCGCTTCCGCCGGAGAAGAGGACGAGGAATACCCCAAAGATAAGAAGTAAGATAAGAAGTATAACGATGATTACCCACCCACCTCCGGCAATTGCTCCTCCAACAGTGGAAACAGCAGAGGTTGCGGCGCTGATAGCTGTTGAGATACCACTTACAGTTCGTGAAATCCCTGAGGCGAGTCTTAGCGCTGTGCTTCTTGCCTGAAGAGGGTTAAAGCTGCCTCCTGACCTTCTCTCGTCTTGATTGTCATCGTTGCTATTCTGCTGATATTCTCCTTGGTTTCTTTCGTTATCGTTGTCATCATCGTTTTCATATTCATCACTATCGTCCTCAGTCTCGTTTTCATCATTTTGGCTATCGTCGTCATATGCTTCAATTTCTTCACCATAGGTGGGAAGATGAAAAGAGGGGGAGGGTTTAGGCGTAAAGATATGCTCGTTTGATGGTTGTGTTTTGTCTTGGGATGCATTTGTAAACTTCTTAAAAAGCGAAGAAACTGTTTTTAATCCTGCATCAACCCCCTGATAGGCTGCAGCTTTTTGAGGAAATTGCTCTAAAAACAGTCGATAATAAGGCATCCCAGCTTCAAGAGATATTCTGTGGAGGTTAGCATGGGGGTTGTTTCTTGCTGCGCGCAAAGCTTCTACTCGTGCTTTTTCTGCAGCCCTTTCTACTTGTTGAAAAATAGGATCCGCAAGGGGGTTTGGTTTGCCATCATGTCTGTGATAAACCTTCTGTGCCTCCATCGCTTGGTATTGTCTTACAAGTCCTGGATGAAGCGCTGTGAGCGTTGCGTGGAGATCTCCATCAAGAGTTGGTGCGGAAGGATTCTTGGGATTTCCAAAGAGGTAGTCTTGTCCACTTGGGGATGAGATATCAAAGCCTGAGTCAGACCTCCATCGTTTTATTTGCTCATCTCTAGCATCTTGATAGGTTTTGTCGTATTTGATTTCTTCAGCAAGAGGAATAACAGGAGCAAAATTTTCTACAGGAGTTGTAAAAGCATTAAGATCTACTTTTGTGCTTGTTGGACTATCTTCAAAATAGGGAACCATTTTTTCAGTTGAAGTATTGTTTTGTCCCTGGCTCCCGATGATTTCTGTTGCTGGCCTAGCCTGCTTTTGATCGCTAGATGCCTCTGAAGTTATTGGTGCAGCATTAGCAGAAGGGGTGGGAGGCTTTTGTCTTGTGGGAAGTAGCGGTCTAAAGACAAGCGCGAGGGGTGGCTGAGTTGCGCGAAGATTAATGACCCTTCTTCTTCCCTCAGGAAAATTTGGATGACTGATTGTTAGAACATAGCGAGAAAGAGGGAGTGGGGGAGACTGAAAGTAGCCACGAATATTTGATTGTATTTTTGCAATTTCTCTTTTTGTTTTACTATCAACGATAGTAATAGTTGCATTCGGAAGCATGATTGGCTGGCCTTGACCGTCTGTAATCAGAAGTGTTCCGCTTAGCCTTTTTCCCATAGGAGGGGGGGTGATTAGCGACTCTTTTTTCTCCTTCTCCTTTTCTTTGGGAGTTTCTGGCTCTTTGGCAGAAAGCAGGCTTTGTATCTCCTCAAGAGTGCTGGCTGGTCCGTATTTCCAGAGCATTTCATCAAGCTCTAGGCCCTCGTGCTCTTTTCGAAATTGATCCCATGCTTGTTGTGTAGAAATCGTAGTAAGTTGTGGATAGGATGCAAGAAGTTCGTCCCATTGCTGGGCGTAAAATTCTGCCCTTTCAAGATGGCTTTTTAGATAAGTAACAAATTCATCCATAGGTCAGAGATGCTGATTGTATAGACATTATGATTGAGGCTGGTTCTGCTGGGGAGCACCAGCCACTACTGCTTGTGATTGAGGGTTTGCTTGAGGGGTTGGTTGCGCAGGAATAGGGGGTGTATCTGCCTGAGGCTCAGGTGAGGGCTGAGCGGGAGGAGAATCAACTGCTTGTCTTTGTATGATATCAGCTGGATTTGATGAAATGATATCATGTTCAAATGGAGCTCCAAGAACTTTGAGAGCTACGTGGTTTTGCCCAGCAAAGAAAAGTCCTTCCCCAATATCAGCAGAGAGGAGCAATTCTCGCTCTCCTTCTGAGAGATAAAAGGTTTCTCCAACCATATCAACCTCAGCTGTACCCTGCTTAAGCAGCACTTGGATTGAGGAGTTGGTGAGAACTGCTTTTCCGTAATCGGTCTTTAAAAAGTCTTCAACATCCTGGGTTGCTGTGGTAAGTCCCAAATAATATTTTCTAGCTCTTTTTGCAATCGAGTAGACAAAAGATGCAGAGTCTTCATATTTCATCATGTACCATGCCTCATCAAGAATAAGGAGACGTTTTTTAAGTGATTTTTTGACCTTGGTCCATACAAAATCAAGAATAATATGCATGGCTATTGGTCGAAGCTCCTCCTCTAGATTTTGAATAGAAAAAACGGTGAGAGGATTAGTAATATCAAAATTTGATGGTTGATTAAAAATGCCTGATGCGCTGCCTTTAATGAATTTTTCAAGCTGAAATGCCATCTCTTTTGCTGGATTAGTCTCCATCCCTAAAAGAGTTTTGTAGAGGTCCTCAAGAAGAGGTGGTTGATTTTTCTGGGTAGCGGGATCTGGCGTAATGCCTTTTTGGCGGTAAGTTTCAACAAGTGCCTTGTCTAAAATTGCATCGTGCTCAGGATCCAAATTGCCCATGATAAGCTTGAGAAGACCATGAAGAGAAAGGATTTTAAATCCTAGCTCATTTTCCCCAGCTTCATAGAGTTGTGAGAGATCAAAAGGATTAATTTTGATAGGTGAGTTGGAGGAAAATTCAACTACCTCTCCTCCTAGAGTTTTGGTAAGGGTTTCATATTCGCCTTCAGGGTCAACAACGATAACCTCTGTCCCAAGCATAAATTGCCTCATAATCTCAAGCTTAATAAGGTACGATTTTCCAGACCCTGATTTTCCCAAGACCACCTCGTTAGCATTCTCAAGCGAGAATCTGTCAAAGATAATAAGAGAGCCGTTCTGTTGATTTATTCCATACATAACGCCTTTGTTTTGCGTTAAGACTGCCGAGGTAAAGGGAAATGTTGAAGCAAGAGATGTTGTGTCCATGTTTCGTGTGATATACAGTCTGTCTTGGGCGATGGGCATAGTTGATTTAAAACCATCCTCCATTTGTAGCGTTGCTGTTTTAGCAGTGAGAAGAAGCGAGGAAAGGGTTGTTCGAAGCTGCTTTGTTGCTTCAGTAAGCTCGTTAAGGCTGTCTGCAGAGACCGTAATATAAAAACTAAATTGAAAGAATCTTTCAACACCCTTGGCAAGTTCTTCCTGAAGTCCCATGGCATCCTCAAGCGCTGCTTCAACTTTTGGATCAGCTGGTTTCCCTTGTTCGGCATCAGACGCAAGAGTTGCTTCCATCTCTGCAATTTTTCGTCTGAGATCTGTTAACACATCTCCTGATTGAGTTGGGTAACAAAACATGGATATATCAAGGGTATGGTCATAGTCAATAATTGGCTCAAGCCAGCTTGGAGAAACGTATCGTGGATAGCCTACAATAAAAAGCGTTGAGTAGAATTTTTCACCTACTCTGATGTACCTAAAATCAACCTCTACTGATGATGGCGCGATGAGATCGACAAGTGAGAGCATCCCTTTTTCAAGGTGGGCAATTGCCGCTGAAGGCTGTTTTGCAAGAGGAGAAGCCGGCTGCGGCTGAGCCTGTTTCTGAGGTAGTGGCGTTGATTTTTTTTGAAATAATCCCATAATATTATCCTGCCTTGATCATTGGCGCATCGATATCTGAATCAGCCTGTGAGCCTTGAATAGTGTCATCATTAAAGATGTCATAGAAAAGCTTGATAAGCTCTTCTTTTTCAAGAATCTTTGAAGTTACAGCGAGTTTGGCAAGTTGAGAGTTGACAGACTCTGCTTTCCCCAAAAGTGCCTTTTGGGCTTCTTCTACAAATCTTTGTTGTTCTGCTGAGTTTTTCCCAAAACTTTGTTTGACTCCCGAAAGGCCGGCCTCAAGAGCTGTATAGGGAACAACAACGTAAAATGTTTTATTGAGAACAACATTTATTCGTACCATTTCCTTTACAAATTCTCGGTACATCTTAATATGCTCTGCAAGAAGTTCATTTTTAGTCTCTGTTTCTTTTTCTTCAAGCTCTTTTAAGTATGATGAGATATCAACCCTCTTATTTCTTACGAGAATCTGTATGGGGAATGTGAGAGAGTTAAGAAGTGAGGCATAGGCATAAATCTTTGCATCCTGTTCTTTTTTTGAAAGAAGCGCAAAATTGCTTGCTGTTACTTCTATTACCAAGCACGCGTTACCCCCGGCAAGAATAGCTATTGAGTCAACAATATCAATAACCTCAGTGAATTTTTGAGTTGATGCATGTCCTTTTTCTGTTTTTGTCATACTTTTAATTAAAGAGCTCCTTTCTTAATTGTTCTCTTGCATCATGGGAAATAATTTCATAAGGAAGCATGATTTCCCCTTTTGCTTCAATAGCGATTTTTTCAAAAGAGTGATTTCCTTTTGGATCCTCAAGCTCCACCGTATAGGACCCATTAGATAGTGGGGTTGCAGATGCAAATTGCCCAAGGCCATTTGTTTTAAACGCTCTGATTGGGCTTTCGTTGAGGTCTTTTATCTCAACAAGAATATTTGGAAGAACATTGCCTCTAGCATCCTTTACAATCCCGATGATAATATTTGGAACATCCGGAATTGCAGGGAGCCCAACGCTTGCTGTTTGGTCACTTGGGATCATCCTCACATTCTGTGAATGTTGGAGCGTTGCTAAAGGAAGAGCGACCTTTTTGGGCGCAAGTGTTTGTTTTTGTCGCATAGCTAATATTTCTTGCTCAAGCTGTTTCTTCTGTTCCATAATTTGATCGAGTTGTTTTTCAAGTTCATTCACGTGTCCTTGAGATTCCTGCGTTTGTTGGTGTGTAGTTTCAAGCTGTTTTTCTTTTGCAACAGCATTTTCAAGTTCTTTTTTAACGGCTTCTGCTTCTTTTTCAAGCACATGCTCCATATCCTCAGGAGATTGAGCAACTTTTACTCTGAGTGCCTCCTCCTTTGAGAGTTGGTGTTCTTGCTGTTCTCTCTCAAGTTCAAGACTGAGGAGTCGTGGCCTTGCATCTGGGTTAAAAAGTGCAGTAAGAAAAAGCTCTTCTTTTTCATCAAGCTTATTTTTTCCTTCGTGAGAGATTTGCTTGAGATATTGATTTAGTTTAATTTCGCGATTAGTTTTTTGGGCTTCGAGGGTTTGTTTTTTGCCTTTTTCTTCTTTTTGAGGCCCAGATGGCAAAAGAGAGGGTTGAGTAATTACTTGAAGCTCCCCTCCTATTTTTTGATAGAGGTATTGTGTTGGGTTAAAAAGATCTTTTAGGAAGTTGGAGATCATAAGATCCATGGGGCGACCTTCAATGGGTAGAAAAGCTAACGCTGCCCCTGCCCCAACAAGCAGAGGAATAGCAACGATTTTGATTAAAAGTATAAGAGGCGCATAGTAAAAAATAACAGCCAAAACAGAGCCCGTAGCAAGATACGCAAACTGCTTGACAGTCATATTGCCAATAAGGCGGAATTGAAATCCAGTGACATCTTGTGGAATAGGATGATTTTCCATAATAAAAACGTAAATCTAAGATCTAAAATCTCAAATCTACTAATAAATTTTAGTGCTCCTTTTGCCTTTAAGCGTAAGAATACTAGCTGCTAGCATATTGCTAATCTCAGTTGCCTCATCAAGAAGCTTTTGACACAGCGTTTTTTGTTCATCAGAGCAGTCGCGAAGAAGGGAAAACCAATATCTGGTTTCATTTGCTGATTTTAGTGCAATTTCATAAAATCGAATGAAGTCTCTTTTTGAACTTCCTGCTTGAGCCTCGACTGTATTGGCTCCAATGCTGGTAGCAGAGCGGAGCAATTGATCGCCTATGATCCAATAGCTTCTTTTACTGGGCAGCGAATTAATAAATGTTATAGTTTGAAGAGAAAATTCATATGCTCTTGCTTTTACATTGTAAGATTTGCCACCTGTGATGTGGTTTTGAGTTTTGAGTTTTGAGTTTTGAGATGTTGATATTAACGTGTTATTCATGGGCAGGACAAGTAGATACTACTATTGCTCACAGTGTATAACGTGAAAAATGTGCTTTCAAGGGACTCAAAGTAGGTCATATATTATTGTAACTAGAGCTCTTTTTGTGAAAATTTCCCCATTCTATGTTGTTATTTGACAAAGCTGAAAAGCCTCAATTATAGTGGTACTATGGCACTAAATTTGCCCTTCTCAGCAAGTGAAAAAAAGAGAATTGAGGATTTATTAGCAGACAGAATTATTCTCGCTCTCCAACAGGGCGAAATTCTAGAAGAAGTAGCAATAGATGCTGCATCATTTATAAGGCCTCAGCTTGAGACGATTCAGGACAGAAATCAGCTTGTTGCTTTTCTTCAGGAGCTGACGAGTAGGTGGAGCTTTTTTGCGAGTGTCTATCAGGACGAGAAAAAAGTTGAGCTTATTGGAAAAATTGAGACAGAGCTGAGTCAGATGTCAGCTAACCAACGATAATTATGGCCGGCCCATCATCACCAGATCAAAGACCCATCTCAGGAGCAGACATGCTCGTGCATGGTCGCACTAAAGAAATTGGCACTGTAACTGTAGCAGCAGGAGTTGAAGATCCAACCGCTAAAGCCATACAGCGGGGTAATGAGCTTGCGGCGATAAAGGCAGAGCGTGGTGGAGGCGAAGTGCTTGCTGGCCTTGAAAGTCAGAAGAGAAGGAGTTTTGATCTATCACGCCAAACAGCTCTTAGGACACGATTTGGAGCAGGAAGAGCAGAGGTTGGTGATGGAGGTAAAATTGTACTTAATAAAGATGGGCTTGGCGTTGACGCAGCAAGCGTTGAATCAAATTCAAAGTCCGCAGAAAGAGTCATAGGTCAGGTTTCAAGCGTGCTTAATTACACAGAAGTTATTCTTGAAGCACAAAAAACAGGCAAAACACCCGAGGCCGTAATGAAGGATAAGAAAATAAAAAAGCCAGAATGGTCTGACCTTCGAAGCTCGGCGCTTAATGCAATTATTGACACCGATGCTATTCGAAGTCTCATGCCCGACCTGGATCAGTTATCAGATAAAGCTGAACAGCTTAAATTTATTGAAAACGCTTTAGCAAAAGATCCTGCATTTCATAGTAAGATCGCTGAAAAAATGATAGCAGCCGAAGCCCGAACTCGAGAATTCACCAGCGCAGCATCAGATGGTGAATTAGATGTTCATCAAGAAACAAGCAAGGCCTCAAAGGAAGCCATGGCAGCTTCGGCAAGAGATGCTGTTGACAAGATGGTTACTGCAGGTCTTTCAATTCCCGATGCTGATGCTCAGGCGCAAGCAATTCAAAAAATGCTTGAGACGGGCACAAACCCAGACCAAATTACAGCGCAGATATTGGCAGCCGTACGGTCTCAGCAGATGGCAGCTCGACCAGATATGGCGATTGTAGAAAATTTTTATGTAGCAAAGGCAAAATATGATGCACTTTTACCTAGAATGAAAGGCATCAAGAGCCTCCCTGCAACTGCTCAGACAAGGCTACAGGACGAGTTTGATAAGGCGGATGCTGCTTTAACTACAACCGAGACACAATTTACTAGCCTTGCTGATCCGGTAGCATCTGAGCAGGCTTTGGTTGCATTAAATGGTCTTCTTTCAGCAAAAAGCGAAAATGGTATTTACAACAGTCCCATTGCCCAAGATCTTGCGGGGGGTGTTGCAGCACGTAAGCGACTGACGGAGTCTGAGCAGGCTTACAAGAAAAAAGCAGCATCTGGGCGTGAAAAAGAGTCTGATGCGAGAGCGCAGAGACTTGCAGAGGAGTCAGATGTGATAACAGATATGGAATCTATCCTTTCTGAATCAATTGGTGAAGTGCTTTCCGATAGGCTGCAGGAAATGAGATCACTTGATGTGCTGAGGCGACAAAAAGATGAGCAAGCGCTTGAAGAAACTGGCAAGAAAGATGAGGCAGAGGCGCTTAAAAAGCTTGGCACTGCAGTAGAGTCAAATTGGTCAAAACTTGACATGAAAGATCGAAAAAGAACAATCGATAGGGCTCAGATTGGAGCAGATGTGCGAATACTTGCTTACAAGGGGCAGGAGGGATTAAGAAATCTTATCAGAAGAGATCTTGTTAAAGGAGGACAGTTTAGTCTGGATGGAGCTTTGGTGGATGTCAACACCATGACGCCTGAGCAGACAGAAAAGATGGAGGCATTGATTGATAGTGTCTTACAGCAAGAAGGACAGAATTATGCAAGAAGACTTTTTGCTGATTTTATAGAGGCGAGGCAGTTGGGGAATTCGAGATCCAAAGATATTGAGCTTACAGGGACACTTAAGAATTTGGGACTAAAGGATCATGAGTGGGATCTTTTAGCAAAAAACTTTGAGGGCATGATCACACCCCATTCTCAGTCATCAGGAGGAGCAGAGCTCATGGCTCAACTTCAGAAAGAGGGGATTGATATTAAAGGAAAAGGTGGAAGCTTCTTGTTGTCTCTTTTGTTTATGCTTTTGGGAACTGTTGGCGTTGCATCCGCAGCAGCTTTTAAGAAAACTCCTTAGTCTTTATCTTCTCGTGTTACAAGCAGCATTGCAGGCCGCTTTGGTCACATACCATTTATCGTCAATTGGATCCTTGGGACTGTTGTCATCTGCATAGATGTAGCATGCAGGAGGATCACCTGGGTTTAGTGAATCAAAGCAGCCATATTCTCCTTGATGAGTATTTACATTTTCTTTACAGTTGTCAAAGCCAAATTTGTTGATACAGGAAAGGCCAGTGATACGGGAGAGGAGATTGACGATAAAGAAAGCTGAGACAACGATGATGACTCCTATGATCGCATAGGTTAAAATGCCCCTGGCTGCTTGAGCCTGTTTGGCATCACCCCTTGCAAGAATATATTTGACTCCTCCATACATGATGAAAAAGAGAGCAACGATGCCGACGAAAACAAGCGCAGCTGAGATAACATTTTGAAAAAGAATAGGAAGACAATCAAAGGTAGGTACACCTGAGGCTGAGAGGCAAGAGTCCCAAGGCATGAGCTATTTAAAAATCGCTGGCAGATTAAAATTGTTTAGATCAGTATTTTGACCAAACAGTAATTTAAGGACAAAATTGACGATAAAGAAAGCGGCGAATGCAATAACGAGGCCAATAATGGCTCCTATAATAGTTTCACGAGCTGTCTGGACCTTGGTCTTGTCACCACCAGCTGTAATCCATTTGATCCCTCCCCAGATAAGAAAGACTACTGATACAACAGCTGCAACGATAAAAAGAAAATTAAGCACATTACCAACAATAACACCAGGATCACTTTGTAGAGTAGCGCATCCTGCTCCATTTGCAGAAGGACATAGCCTAATAGAGGTCCCAACATTCTCAGCAAAAGCTTGTGTAGCGACCAAAACAGCAGATGCTGCTCCAGAGAGTGATGCGATGGACAGTTTTTTCATAAGTATGTATCTATGATAGTCAGATCTTTTTTGTGGTGTCAAGGACTAAAAAACGAAAAAAAATAGAACTATTGAAATATTGTTGGGACAGTCATTTCCCCAAGTCCATGACCAAAAAGGAGTGTTAAAACAATATTGATGATGAAATAGGCAGCAAAAGCTACAACAAGACCAATGATTGCTCCTATGATTGTATCCCGTGCTGATTGGACCTTAGTCTTATCACCATTTGCTGTAATCCATTTGATCCCTCCCCAGATAAGAAATGCGACGGAAAGTATTGCTGCTAGAATAAATAAAAAGTTAAGAATATTACCAATGATCACACCAGGGTCAGTCGTAGTTCCTGTACAAACGGCACCGGGTGGACAGAGCTCAACGGGTTTTGAAGCTGCAAGGGCAGGGAGCGATCTTAAAATAAGCGTTGAAAAACTTGCAAGAGTTGAAAGGACAACTTTTTTCATCTATATCCACTGTAGTAATAATAGTAATTCCTTGTCAAGTGAAAGGAATTATTTTCCCGTTGCTCCTCCGGGTGTATAGAGGAGATGAAAGCCAAGAATTCTACTAAGAAGCGTGATGATAAGAAACGCAGCCATGACGATGACAAGGCCAATAATGGCATAGGTTATGGTGCTACGAGCTGTCTGGACCTTGGTCTTGTCACCACCAGCTGTAATCCACCTGATGCCTCCATACATGATCATAATGACACTGAGAAGTGCTGCAGTGAAAAAAAATGCCGAGACGCCAAATTGGAGCACTTGCTGTCCAGCACCACCTGACTCAAGTCCGCCAGTCTTGATACCATCAGGCGCTGAAATTTTTTGCCCACCGATAGTAAGTGCAAGTTGCTTAAGCATAGGTAGTAGGAGGTAGGTAATAGCAGATAGATAGTAGGCAGTAGGATATAAACATATTACTTAATAAGCGAGCGTATCTTTTGTATCATAGTGTTGAGCATGCGCAGTATTTCATTGAGCAATGTATCTATCTTAGCAAAAGCAGAAACATTTATGAACTGTAATTCTCGAGCAATAATTAATTGTGTTTCAAGTTCTCGAGCGGAACCAAATGCAATTCCATAAAATTGTGCATATTCTTTAGTAGATTTTCTTCCATATCCTTCGGCAATGTTTGATGGAATTGATATAGCAGAGCGCCTCATTTGACTTGTTAATCCGTAGAGCTCAGACCGAGGAAAATTTTTTGTAAGCTGATAGACTTCCTTAACTAATATTATAGACTTTTGCCAAACAATCAGATTTTTATAGCTTTCAATTTTAGCCATATTTTCCTATTCATCTACACCCTACCATCTACAACCTATCTTCTATTTTCTCTACTTCCCAAGGCCTGGAATTTTGAGCAAATCAACGCCAATTACCTGAAGAATGACAAGAGATAGTACTAAAAATAAAAGACCAACGATAGCTGATGTGATACGTTCTCTTGCCTCCTTTATTTTTTCTGGGACCCCCTGTGAGGTGATGATCTGATACCCAGAGTAGATCAAAAGCAGGAGTATGATGCCTCCTGAGATGCTCAGTAAAATTGCAAAGAATTTACCGACAAAAGCAGTCGCTTCTGTTGGAATATTCCCAATGCTGCTTGCGTATTCTGTACACAAGTCAATATTTGGATTTAGATTTGTTTTTTCTCCAATAACTCCATTTCCTGAAAAATCATACTTTATTCCCTCAACACAAGGAGGAGGGGGAGACTTGGGCTCTTCGGGGATTTGTCCATCGCCAACGACAAATTCTAGCCAGCCGGATTCATGCTTATCATCTTCATTAGCGTTGGCGCCACCGAAAGTATCAGCTTTGTCAGGTGTCCATAATTCATATGAATATGCTCCATCGAGTTGTCCTGGTATCTCAAAAGATATAAAATCTTCATGTGATTCAAAAATGGCGTAGAACTGGCCTTTGTGATTAATGGTCCGATGTGTTCCGGGAAGCCCAGGTAGACCGACCAATTTCCCGGAGTCCATTTTTCCATCCGCGCAGCTCTCATCATAAAGCGTAGCCCTATCTTCTGCTGGATCAAGCCACTCTTTTGTTTCAAGATTTTGAATTTTGACAAAATAACATTGCCCGTCATTTTCAAGCCCGTATGTGGTGATGGTAAAATTTTGTTCAGGATCTGGATGAGGGGGTGTTATTTCACTAGTCTCATATCCGTGATGATTGACTTTATATGTTTTGGGTACAGATATTGCTCCTGTTTTTTCACATGTTGCTGTTACGGTAAAGGTGAGGTCCTCTGAGGCATCTGTGTATTTATCATCTTTAATGGTATGTTTTGCAAGACCAGAGCTATCTGCGGTAACTGTTTTACTCCCTTCAGTTCTTAGGCCATCTTTTTCTTTCCATTTAAAAATAACTTTGGTTCCAGAGGGACAATTTGTAGATTCCAGGGTGACATCTTGTCCCGAGCGAATATGATCAGGATTGATGGTTAGCGTTGGTTGACTGGAATCTGCATAGACAGTCAGCGTATTCGTGATATTGATAGCAGGACTTGTCGATTTGAGAGTGAGGATATAATTGTCTTCAATGTTTGTAAAAGTCACTGCAGTCCCAGTTGTCTTTGGTTTCGGATAATCAAAGTAATTCTCAGGTTTTAATTCAATTGAAG
>JACROF010000014.1 GCA_016214555.1 Candidatus Levyibacteriota bacterium | reverse complement strand
TAAAAATCAAAATGCAAAATATCGGCATTTATTTCAGACATCACTTGTGCGTTTTGTTTTAAATCTCTGTTTTTTGCAATTTTAGATTTAAACTTTGCACTTTTAATGGTGCTCGCCGAGTAAATGCAACAAGCCATGACGCACTAAAAGATCAATTCTGTCATCAACCATCACTTCCTCAGCTGCTGCCTCTTTGATTACCTGAGGATAGGAAATAATAATATCACCCAAACGGAGTTTGTCTGATGGAAGTGGTGTTTGATAACCTTCTGATAAAGGAAATGAGAGAATATTTGTCGTCTTGTCAAATCCTCGAAATTTTTTGTTGAGAGCATGCATCTTGCGATCGCCAACAAAAGCTAGCGACACCTCACAGCTACTCGTAACACCTTTGGTGTCAAGAACATCCGAAATCGCTTCTTTAATCTTTTTTCTATTTACCTTATAACGGCTTTCAACAAATATGAGAACTTGGACGTTGGCCATAGCATGAAGGACACCTTAGGCAATCATTCGTCTTTTTCGTCGACTTTCCTCAGCCTTGAGCTTTTTTGCAAGCGAGGGCTTAAGATAAAATTGTCTTCGTTTTGCTTCATTAACAATGCCTGAATCAATTACTTTTCGAGAAAACTTTCGAATAACTGTATCGTCACTGTCTCCTGGTTGTTTTTTTACATATACCATAGGAAAAAACACCTCCCCTCACATTACGAGAGTTATAGGGTTCTATTTTACTCCAATCAGATGGGGTTTGTAAACCTATTGCTATACTGATGCGGCTTTGGCTATTGGACCCATAAGATGTATGTGGAGATGATCTACTACTTGGGCTCCGCCACCATTGATAACTACTCTATACCCTTTAGTTTGAAGTTCCATTTTTACAATCATTTGCAAAATAACTTTCCCCAACTTTTCAAAAAGCACGGGATTATCAAGCGCATGGAATTCTTTAATATGAGTCTTGGGGATAATAAGCAGGTGGATTGGCTTGACAGGATTGATATCAGGAAAAACCATAATATCCTCATCCTCAAAGGTGAACTCTTTGGGAATTTCACGTCTACCTATTTTACAAAAAATGCAATTATCCATAATGTTATCTTAATAAATGCTCTTTAAAACGTCTACTATCTGCTCAAGCGTCATATGGGATGGTACCATATCAGGATTTTTTGATGTCCCATTGAGAAGCATTTTCTTTGAGACGTGCAAAAACCACGTTGCTTCAGGATCAATTTTTCGCAACTTTTCATAAGCAAGGGTTAGATCAAGATCGTCTTTTTCGCTACTTGATGGACGGACTTTTATCCTGACATATCCATGTCTGGGATCTTTTCGAACAACGAGTAAATACCCCATTTTCTGTGCGAGTTTTATGACATTGTCATTAATTGATACAAAAGCGATTGCTTTCCCTTTCTTAAGACTAAATTCTGTGCCATTTTCTTGTATCTCTTTTTCTGCCCAAATGCGACTCTCAAATGCATGAGTAACCGCATCCAAAGCCTCCATACCAAATTTCACAAAATAATCATCCTGATCGGGCTTGAAAGATTTGAGGCCGTCAAGTACTCCAATAAGTGAAAATTCATGATAATCAGCTAAAGGCTCTCCCCAAAAAACTTCTCTAAAATGATCGTCCTCTGTAATAACGCCAACAACTCTCCCGATTGCTTCTTTTTTCTCTTCCTTCATCTCATTTCCTGATTTTTCAATCATAGAAAGAACGTAATCCCATGTTTTACTCGCAGCACAAACATGTAGATCGCTTGTTTGGTGATGATCAAGTGGTCCAAGACCTGTGTCAACATGAATGATCTCGTCCTCACCAATTTTTTCAATAGGATCGGCAGGATCATCGTGATTGTACCCTTTACATCGTTCAAACAATTTACCAGCAGAGACAAATACAACTGTCGCATCCTGCCAGCCTGGAAGATGATTCTTAAGAAGCCAGACAGACCCAATGGCATCCCAGTCGGGAGATTTATGTGCAACGATGATTTTCATGAATGCAGTATATCCTAAGAGAGGCTAAAAGTAAAAAAGAAAACGGGTTATTCCTCTAGAAATGGGGTTGTTCCATCACTTAGTGGTTCAATCTCTGGAAAAGGTGTTGTACCACCATGTGCAAATGGTTTATTAATATGAAACGACCATGAAGAACCTTCTTGGTCTACCGTATAAACATGACCATAGTATCCGTTAGGGCTTGGTCTGATTTCCGTAAAAGTATGTGGATGAGAAGGCCCTGTAGATCTACTAACATCGCGGGGATATAACATTACTTTTCCTTTGGAATCCCGGTGGTTAATTTGACGAATAGCTAACTCTGCATGAAGCTTTCCTTCTGGATCAGCACAGAGCGTTAGGTCGCCATCAACATCACTATGTGAAAGAGGATTAGATGGAGAATAAAAACCTCTAGAATCTCTAATAAGCCACATTGCATTTTCAGGCTCACCTTTTGCCGGATAATAAGATACAGAATGAATATCAAGCGTATAACAGTCTACTCCGTCAGCACGACGCTCCTGGCTTACTGATTCTTTTTTAAATGCAGCAAAATCTGCTTGCATTTCCTCCGGAGTGATTTCGTTCTCTGACATATGCGCGAATATACCATGAGATCAGCCTGAATGCAATAGTCTCACCTCCAAACTTGACAAATTGTAGACAATCCGAGATCATAAAACTACTGCCATGGATCCAAAAACACCATCAAATCTTGACCCAAAACTAAAAGAAGTCTATGACCGTGTCATGGGCACATCAACAAGCCCAGCAACTCCTCCTCTTGCGGGAAATACTCCTCCTGTACCAACGCAGGCTCCACCTACCCCAATCCAAAACACTTCTCCAGCACCTCAGCCTGCTATGACTTCGCCTTCCTTACCCCCTCTACCATCACATGAGGCGACTCCTCCTCAGTCTATGGGGACACTATCAAATTCTCAAGTACCACCTCCTATATCATCAAGTGAAGCTAATAAAGCAACAGTAGACTATGCAGCACTTGCTGCAAAATATGCTACACCAACACCAACTATTCCACCTGAGAGCCCCAATCAAAGACCTACAACTCCCACGTCATTTAATTTTGGTGTTACAAATACTGATAAAAAGGAGAAAGGAAAAGACAAGGAAAAAGACGCTACGTCAACAGAACCTAAAAAATCTGGAGGAAAAAGGAAAATTTTGTTAATTGTGGGAGCACCATTATTAATCCTAGTCTATACAATAATCTGGATAGTGATCTTCAAAGTAGATGTCACAACGCTTCTCCCTCTACCTCAATGACATTAGATCCGAGCGAGGACTTCTTCAAAAGTAAGTAGTTCAGTCTTGTCACTATCTCTTTTTTTCCACTCGATCATGGCTGTACCAGCTTGCCCTGAGCCTGCCGAAAGGGTCTTTGTGCTCACAACAAGTCTGACAGGAATACCTATAAGATCTGCGTCTGCAAATTTTGTCCCTGCATTAGTGTCCCATCTGTCGTCGTACAAAACTTCTACTCCTGCCTCAAGTAAATTGTGATAAACACTATCAGCTTTTTCATGAAGGCCAATTAGATGAACTTGAAATGGCGCAACTGCTTCTGGCCAGATGATCCCTTTATCATCATGAAATATTTCAACGAGTGTTCCCATTACGCGAGTAGGGCCGATACCATAGCTTGCAAACCAGACAGGTTTTTTTGACCCATCCTGATCAGTAAATAATGCAGACATTTTTTCAGCATACATCGTGCCGAGAGGAAAAATATTTCCTACTTCAATTGCTTGGGCGCTTTTAACATCAGGGTCTGAGAGTTCCTCCTCTGTCATAACTTCTTTATTTTTCCAGAATTTCCATCCTTCTTTGTGATAGATAGTATCTTCTCCCACCTCACAAAGAGCCTGAAATTCATGAGTATGAGACGTAGTAAATACACCGCCAGATGCCTCAGCAATTTTGACGTCGATACCAATTCTTTTGAAGATTTCAAGATACGCATCTGCTACTTTCCAGTAATATTCCATGAGATCTTCCTCACTAAAATGAGCACTATAAAGATCTTTCATCATAAATTCACGCCCTCTCAAAATACCTGATTTTGCGCGCAATTCATTTCTGAATTTTGTAGAAAAATGATAGACTTTGATTGGTAAATCTTTGTAGGAAGAAGTGTGTTTTCGGATCAGATCCATGACTATTTCTTCATGAGTAAATGACAATGCGTATTCTTTGTCATTTTTTTCAAATTGATACATAACCTCACTTGCACTATCCCAACGACCGGTTTCGTTCCAAATTTCTTTAGGGTGAAGAAGTGGCATTAACAACTCCTGAGCTCCAGTTTTGTTCATCTCCTCACGGATAATTTGATTTATTTTTTGAACAACTCGCATGCCAAGTGGCAAAAGAGTATAGGATCCTGCCATTAATTTATCAATATAACCACCACGGATAAGGTATTTCGCATTGACTGCAACCTCATCTTTTGGAGCTTCCTTGAGTGTCTGTGGAAAAAATTGTGAATACCTCATAGGTGTATTATACACGACTATTCTCAATACTAAATACTAAAACATTCTATTGCCTAACTTTGCTTTCTTTGTTGGCATAAGCAAAACGACATTCCCATCGCTATCCTCAACGCCTAGTGTTAGGACTTCTGAAATAAATGGGCCAATTTGCTTGGGTGGAAAATTGACAACTGCAACCACCTGCTTGTGGAGTAGTTCTTCTTTTGTATAGTTAGGAACAATTTGAGCTGATGATTTTTTAATACCAATTTCCGGTCCAAAATCGATCGTCAATTTATATGCTGGCTTTCTCGCTTCTGGAAAATCGTCAACAGCAACAATTTCTCCAACACGAATATCAACCTTCTCAAAATCACTATATGAAATCATGTCAGTATGATATAAAGATTACTTCTCCTTAACTTTATGTCCGCCGAATTCATGGCGGAGCGCTGCGACCATTCGCGCTGCAAATGAAGATGAAACAGCTTTATCTGTTTTCGAACGCCTGCGGAAATCTAAAGACTGGTCGATATTTTCAGCATAAACATTTTCTTCTTTCGCCCGATTGACTGTCCATTCTGCTTCACCAGTCGCATCAATAACACCATCCAAATTTGACAAACTTGGGTCTTTAACGAGTGCATCTTTGGCGCATTCATTAAGAAAACTTGTGACAATAGTATTTTTCTGCCAAAGCTTTGCAACTTTTATGAGATCCAACTCATAGGGTGCTTTTTCCAAAACCCCATACCCTTCACCAATTGCCTGCATCATGCCATACTCAATGCCATTATGGACCATTTTGACAAAATGCCCAGCTCCACCTGTTCCAAAATATTCATAGCCTCCGTGTGGTTTTATCAAACTTTCAAGTATTGGTTTGATAATTTCAAAACTGCCCTTATCTCCACCCACCATTAATGGATAACCTGTCTCTGATGCCTTAATCCCCCCACTCACCCCAATGCCTAAAAACGCTATGCCCCTTGCACTAAACGTATCAAACCTTCGCTGTGTGTCTTTATAAAAGGCATTGCCGCCATCTATAACAATGTCGCCCTTTTCAACATACTTTGCAATTCCCTGAAGTGTCGACTCAGTGGCATCCCCAGCCGGCAGCATTGACCAAACGACTCGAGGTTTTTGTAATTGTAAAATCAATGCCTCTATTGATTCTGAAACTTTTAAGTTTTGAGTTGTAATTTTGACTTTTGAGTTTTGAATTTTGAGTTGGAGATCCTGTATAGGAGCGCTTGATCTATTCCAAACAACAACCTCATGGCCCCCCTCAAGAAGCTTAAGTACCATTCGAGTACCCATTTTTCCAAGACCAATAAATCCGATTTGCATGAGAACTAGTCTACCATGAACTGACAACTAGGACAATGAGGGGGTAACATTTCTGTTTTGATGATCAATCATCGTATCAACTAATGACTGAAGATTTGGAGATTTGAAATAATCAGCTAATAAAGAGAGCTCTTTTAGACCAGCAATTACACTATCAATGTCATCTTTACCATCTGGCTGCAACGACATTCTTCTTGCCAAATCGAGAACTGATGGAGGTAGCAAGTCAAGACTTCGAGAATATTCGATGCTATCAGTAATAGCACTCAACCTGCTTGGCGACCAATCTCTGAGAATATTTCTCGTATTTGATTTTCCAACAGCTTCTTGACTTACTGACATGGCTTTATCTTGCTCATCTGGCACTCTCGGCTCTGCTGGAATTTCATCAGGAAAATCTGAGGAAAGAAAAATTTCCTCGTAGGCAAGATCTCCTAAATCAATTCTCATTTGATTCTCAGCTTCACGATCAACTACAAAATTTCTATAAAGATTTCTTTCTGCGTACCTCCTTGCAACAGCAAAGGCAATCAATGTTCTCGGACTAGCAAAATATTTAAATTTATCCCCCACAGGCATTCTTACTTGTGGGACAATTCTACTTCCAGTCAAATTTCTCATCAATTCAAGAGCCCCTGGTAAACTTTCTCCATATGTTTTAGCAACATGTAACGCTGCATCTTTCTTCTGCATTGGAAAGGGGCCTGTTGGAAAATTATCAAAAAGCACCTGAAGATCTGTCCTTATTGCCTCTGAACAAACAGTACCAGCCGCTTCTCGAAGATCAACAAGGGGATCGGATGAAAATTCTCCTGCATTACTACCATAACTCCCATCAATTAACTCATTTTGTTCCTGAGGAGACAACGATTGGATTTCTATTCCTGTCATGGGAGAGATTATATACTATTTGAGGCTATTTAACTAGAATTGCTTTGACGATAAAAATTACCTGATACACCTCTTGGTAAACTCTGTGGATAATACAAATGAATGGTCTTAAGAGGCAAGGCATGCAATTTCTGCGCCTCATCAAATCTCCCTTCATTACGAAGCATACTTGCAACTGCAGCATCAATATGTATTGGCTTTATTGGTGGTTTTTCTTTCATCAGATCCATCTTCTCCCATCTTTTTTTATCAAATCATCAGCCTCCCTTGGTCCCCATGAGCCATCTTCATATATTACAAGTTTTGGGTTGTATTTCTCCCACCCATGTAAAATGGTGGTAATAAACTTCCATGAACTCATGAGCTCATCAGTTCTATTGAAAAGAATCTGTTCACCATTGAGAATATCAAGAAGAATTTTCTCATAGGCATCAATACCACGACTCCCAAATCCTTCCTGATAACTAAATTTCATCTCAACTGGCTCAAGTGACAATTTGCTCCCAGGTTTTTTGGCAATAAATCGCATTCTTATACCTTCATCTGGCTGAATTCTAATAGTTATGACATTCCCGATCTCTGGACATCCATACTCTTTAAAAAGAACATGGCACGTCTGAGTAAAAACAATTGATATCTCAACAACATCCTCTTTCATTTTTTTCCCAGCTCGTGCATAAATAGGAATATTCTTCATCCGCGGTGTGTCCATAAAAAACTTCATCGCGACAAATGTTTCAGTATCTGACCCTAGGTCAACATTTTTCTCATCAGCATATGATTGGTATTGACCTCTCACAACATGTTCTGAGACTTTTTCTGGCTCTATACATGTAATTGCCTGAATAGCGTGTGCTCTTGCATCTCTCACATCTTCCTTCATAAAAGATTTTGGTTGCTCCATCGTTACAGCAGCAACAAGTTGGAGAAGGTGATTTTGAGCAACGTCACGTAAATTGCCTACGCCATCAAAAAATTTTCCTCTTGTCCCAATACCATTTTTTTCACTGATCGTTACCTGGATATGGTCTATATAAGTATTATTCCAAACAGGCTCAAATATCCCATTGGCAAAACGGAATGCGAGCATGTTCTGAACATTTTCTTTCCCTAAGTAATGGTCTACGCGGAAAATTTGCTTCTCCTCAAAAATATCAGATAGTTTTTTATCTAAATGAATAGCAGTCTCTAAATTTTTTCCAAATGGCTTCTCGATAACAATTCTGGTCCATTTGTTGCTACCCTGCCCACAACCTTCAGCTAATTTTGTTGATTTGAGATTGTCCAAGATTATTTCATAATTGTCAGGAGGCGTTGCTAGATAAAAAAGCCGGGTAACACAAGCACCTATCTTTTCATCAATAGCTGCCAGTTTTTTAATGAGCTCCTTATAACCCGCAGGATCCTCAAAAGTTCCTTGTTGATAATGAAGATGCTTTATAAAATCTCCCCACATGGGATCAGTATTCAATTTTGGAAAAAGTTCATAAAATTCTTGATCGGTAATTTCTCGTCTAGAAAAACCAAAAATAAAAAAATCCTGGGGTAAAGACCCTTGCTTAAATAAGCCAAAAAGTGCAGGCATTAATTTTGCTCGCATAAGATCCCCAGTTGCTCCAAAGATAGTCATGACAAAAGGTGAATGCATATGCATATTGTATCGATTATAGATTATAGATCGTTGATTATTGAATAGAACTAACTGATACTTTTTATCCTAAAATCAATAATCGCTCATGAAAAACCGAGATTAAATTTTCTGATCAGTGATCAAAAGGGTTCTTTTTGCAATTTCTGGTCTTTTGAAAAATCTTCCTGGAATATCTTCTTCAGAACCATCAGAAAAAACCTTTTCCAGAGCCTCTTTCTTATCTTCACCAAATACCAATACAATAAAGACATCAATCATTGATAATCCTCTAAAGGTCATACTTACCCTCTCTTTAAATTTCCCTTGAAGATCAGAGAAAGATGAAACGAGAGAATTTTTTTGCTCCTGATCAAACATAGGATTGTGAAAAAGTAGACCTGAACCCATTGAAGGGTCAGTTCTGTTGCCAGCAATTCCTGCGGTATGCCCATCAAGTCCAATTCCCAAAATCCCAACACTTCGTGGAAATCCTGCAAAAAGATACTTAATCGTCATATCATAATTATCTGCTGTTTCAACAAGATTAGGATGATTATCCTGAAGAATAGGGTAAAATGGCACGCCCTTTTCCTTAAGATACGGTAAAAATCCACTCTCCTCTATCATTTTTTCATTACTCACATTATGTCCACGAATACCGTATCTCTCATCGATAAGTGCGACTGCTCCTGGATGAATTTTTTGGTCATTTGCTACATTTCTATAAAGATCTTTTGGCGTTTGTCCTCCTGATACATAAAGAACTGTTGTCTTATCAACAATTTCATAAAGAAGTTCCCGTGCTAACTTAAATCCTTCATAGACCATGGAAACTTTTGCAATGGGAATACCCTCTTTAACATAGCTTACAAGTTGGTTTTTTTGAAGAATGAGAGGAAAATCTATCATGAGTTGCACTTATATATACCAGATAACATCTTATCGTTCAATGGAGCAGATTGGACTAGAGATCAAATGAGCGAGATGTTGAAGTAAGACATTTTTTGGGTTTTACTGTTTTTGGCGTACATAGCTTAAAATCCTGATTGGATTTTTCAGCAGAGTATTGATAAGAAAAACCCGTCTCTTTTTGAACAGGAATCGTTGCCAAAAATTTCCCATCAACAAGCTCTGACAAAGATGTTGGGTACTCTCCATAGGAAGCGTGGTAACTAATGAGTCCGTAAACTATTGCAGTCGCAGGCTTTATTCCCTGACTTGATATTGAATTTGGATCATATTGATCAATAAAAGACGCAATTTTTGGGAGTGCCTCTTTGGCTGTTGAAAAAACCAAAATACCCATAACAATTGCCAGCACATAACCAAGGATAGAAAAAAGGAGGTACCAATTTTTGTTCCGAGATGAGACAACATGGGGAGCCGGACGCTTGCTAATCAACTTATCATACAGTACAAAAGAATATGAAAAATAAAAAGGAATTAAAAGAAATGAAATACACTGATACAGTCCGTTCACTTCAGGCGGTAATGTTTTTTGTGTAATCATAAAACCAATAATAAATGCGACAACCATCTCTGGAATTCTTACAGCAATCTGTCTCCACCACACTCGCCAAAATGCATTTCTATAAAATTCTCTGCTGGTGTGGAGAGCTAAAAATCCTCTCTTTTCTTCACAGATAACTACATATGATGCAAAACTAAACCAAAGACTAAAAGTAAGACCTGGAAGTATAAGAAAAAATGTCGCACCAAATACAAGAAAACCTGCAAGTAAAGAGGTTAGAATAAGTGGTACAACATATTTTTGTGCGTGAGCAAATGCCTCCTTGGCTCCACCATCCTTTTTCCAATCTCTAATAACAACAATATAAGCAGCCTGAACCCATGAAGCAAGAAAAACAAAACCTATCATTACAGCGATAGCAAAAATACCTACAAGACCGTAAGAAAAAATATTCCATCTATCAGAAAAAATGCGGAAAAGGACAAAGCCTACAAATGCTGCAGCAAGAATATAACCCAAAAAATAGAGAATACTTCTTAGAAAAACTCCGACAACATTCCAAAATCTTTTTTTATATATTTCCCATGCCTCTTTGGCAATCGCAAGTGGTGGAGGTATAACTAGCTTTTCAGATGCCATAGGATGAGTATAAATCATTTCCTGACAAGGTTCAATCTAGCGATTAAGAATGAATCTAAAAATATCATTAAAAGTAATTACAACAATCAAACCAAGAAGTACTATCATGCCAATAGTATGAGCTAGTGTCTCAAATCGCACGCTTACTTTTTTTCTGAATATTCCTTCAATAAGAATGAAAAATAACCTTCCACCATCAAGTGCTGGTATCGGGAGTATGTTAAAAACAGCAAGCGACATTGACAATAGACCAGCCAAATTAAGAAGTTGCAAAACTCTCTCCTTAAGATCTGGAATTTGGACAATAGTTCCAACGAGTGAGTAAATACCAACGGGGCCTGCAAATCCCTCTCCAAGTTGAGATGCATCTTTCTCACGCACCGCTGAAGCAACGAGATTTTTCATAAGCTCAACATTATAAACAATTAGATTGAACGGATGCGATATCCCTGAAAAAAATCTTTGCCCGGTTGTTTGATAATCAAGAATTGCCGTCTTTATACCATAGAGACTAACCCCAACAGCACCCTGTCCTTTTGGAGGATTTAGTCTTGGAACAAGTTGTGCGACAACTTTCTTTTGTGTTTTTGGGTCAAGCCAGGCAATCTTAATAGTTTTTCCCTGATATTTTTTAACTGTTGTAATAAAATTTTCAGAAGAACCGATAGCCTGATCATTAATACTTATTATCTTCCCATAAATTGGGATCCCTGCTTTTTGTGCAGGCGAGTCCTTTTGCACTGATGTGACGATAATATCAGTCTTGTTTGATCGAGTAACTCCAATAAATTTGTGATCAGTCAAAAGAGGAAGTTCAGTCTTAAATCCTGAAACAAACAAAAAAACATAAAAGATAATGATTGCTAGAAATGTATTCATTACAACGCCAGCAACAACAACAGCTGCCCGCTGCCCAACTGACCTTACAAAAAAAGCTCTGTGAAGCTCCTTCATTTTTAATTTTTCATTTTTAATTTTTAATTTTACTGTACCCCCACCTGCATCATCCTCTCCATACAATTTCACAAAACCACCAATAGGAAGCCAGTTAATTGAGTAGATAGTTTCGCCTCTTTTAATTCCAAAAAGGCGAGGAGGAAATCCAAATCCGAATTCTTCTACCTTAATATTGAGTTTTTTTGCTACCAGAAAATGACCAAGCTCGTGAATGAGGACAAGAACGCTTAAGATGATGAGGAAAACAAGGGCTGTAAGTAGCATGAAGTTTAATTATACATTCGCTTATAGCTTATGGCAAATAGCTCGCTTCGCTATATTAAACTTTATCTACAAGCGGAAATATTAGTTAAGAAGATTCAGTCGTTTAAGCTATGGCTTAAAAACAAACAGTAGAACCATACACCATCTGCTATTCGCCATACGCAAGCATGCTAGATCGCTAAAAGCTCTTCTTCTTTTTGCTTCCCCATGCTGTCAATCGTCGCGATAGTATCATCGACTATTTTTTGAACTTCTTTTTCAAGTCTCGCTTTCTCATCCTCTGACAACCCCTCATCGTCAACCCGTTTTTTAACTTCATCCATTGCTTCGTGTCTTGCCTGCCGCACCATTACTTTTCCATTCTCTAATTTATGATGCATCATTTTGATAAGCTCTTCACGCCTCTCTGTTGAAAGTGGAGGAATATTGATACGAAGGACATTGCCATCATCAACAGGATTGAGCCCACTACCTGCTTCCATAATTCCTTTCCGAATGTCTTCCCTGGTCGTCTGGTCAAAAGGTGTAATAACAAGAGATTGAGGATCATTGGCCGCAATCGTTGCAAGCTCCATCACACGAAGTTTTGTCGAACCTCCGTAGGTAACAATTGCAATATTTTCAACAAGACTAGGAGTAGCTCGACCAGTACGAATAGTACTGATGTCTGTTTTGATGAGGTCGAGTATTTTTTCGATTTGATTTTTGAGGGTTACAACAGTATCCATTTGCTTAATTATACTCTACTTTAATATTTTTTAAAATAATGTCAATGTATTCTCGTTAGATACAAATCTATTGACTAAAAAAGTGGCGGTCTTCATACTGACAATAGACATGCCACAGCCAGAAATTACACCTATTCAGCAAGTTTCACCTGATATTATTTCTGTTCCGGCAGCAAATCCTGCACAAAGAAAAAATATGCCCCTTATCATCATTGGGTCAATTATTGTTATTCAAACAGCTCAACCTGGTTTACTCGCGATAACCTCATTTGGTATGAAGAATTTCAATGTATCAGCCCTTACTTGGATATTATTTCCTATTATTGGCATTGTCCTCATACTCATTGGTATAGTAACCAAAATACCTGCAGATCCTACAGGAAAAAACGTGAATCCTCTTTCAGTTGTCGCAGGAGGTCTAATGATGTGGTTTAGTCTCTATATCTTCTCTTGGACTTTCTCTGTGCTTTTTGTCAGTTTTAGCTATCAACTTTTACTTATTGTTCTTTTTTTATTTGGACTCAACGCATCGGGAGCGTATCTCATCTATCATTCCTATAGGATTTTCTCACCATCAAGCAAATCATCCATTTCTCCTACAAGAAAAAAATATATTACTCCTGCACTCAGTATCACATCTTTCATAATCGGGGTTGTCTTCCAATTCGTGATACTAAGCCTTACTCAATCAGTTGCTAACTGCAATAATGGCTTGGCGTGTTTTGGGATATTATTCATAATCCCAATTATCGTCGCGATGCTACCGCTTACTTATCTTCTTCTCTATCATGGATATATATACTTCACCAAGACTTCATATAAGCACCTCTCACTCATCATAGGTATCTGCTTTAGTACACTTGCTCTTTATGCTGTCAATATGTATTATTCTGATCCCAAATTTATAGGTGATTTTTCTATCGTTAAAATCTTAACACAGAGTGTTTTACTTCTTCTGTCAACCGTTGGGGTCTACATAACTACAGGGGTTATTTTTACTTACTTAGCTAGATCTCGAAGCGTTTAAATTCACGAAGGGTGATGTTTTCACCTAATTTTCCAATAACACTTTTAATAAGACTCTCAATTGTCAAAGAAGCATCTCGAATATATTCTTGTTTAAGAAGTGCCTCAACTGATTCAGGATTCATTGCTGCAACCTGCATCCCAATCTCTCGAGCAAGTCCTTTGAACTCCTCAGTTCTAGCAACAAAATCTGTCTCGCACTGAAGGACGATGAGCGCTCCGACTTTACCCCCATTATGGATATATGCCTCAACAAGCCCCTGCTGAGTCTCCCTATCTGATTTTTTCTCAGCCTTTTCAAGACCTCTTTTTTTGAGCCATTCCTGAGCCTTTGCATAATCGTTGTCTGTTTCTTCTAAGGCAGCACGACAATCTGCAATTGATGCAGAGGTTTCATTTCGAAGTTTTTTGAGAAGTTCTATATTTGCATTTGCCATATTATTGTAATGTAGAATTCAGATTTTATAATTCAGAATTAACTCTGAATTTTGAATTCTAAATTTTGAATTATTTTGTTGTTTTTTTTGCAGGAGTTTTTTTAACTTTTTCCTCTTTTGAAGCTACTTTTTCTTTTGTTGGCTCTTTTTTCTCTTCAACTTTTGCTTTTGCTTCAGCTTCTGGTTTTGCTGCCTCTTCCATATTTTTTCGACCCTCGATCCACGCTTCGACAATATGTGTCAAAATCAACTCAACTGATCCCACAGCATCGTCATTTGCAGGAATTGGGTAATCAATAATGGTTGGATCTGCGTTAGTGTCAGTGATACCAACTGTCGTAATATTGGTAGCAAGCGCTTCCTTAACAGCCAAATCTTCCAAATGAGTATCAATAACAAAAACAGCATCAGGAACATGTTTCATGTCAGCAACTCCCCAATAAAAACTCTCAAGCTTCGCGCGCTCTTTCTCCATAAGAGATACTTCTTTTTTGGTAAATCGAGCTTTTTCTGATGGGGTATCCATAAATTTAGTAAGATCTTTTAATCTTTTAAAATTTTTAGATACTTCTTGATAATTTGTGAGGATACCACCGATCCATCTGTTGGTAACAAAATAAAGACCATCAACTCCAGCTTCTTTTGCTTTTTTGGAAGCATCTTTAACAAGAGTCTCAGCTTGTCTTTTTGCTCCAAGAATGATCATGGTTGATCCTTCTCTTCGAGCAAGATTTTTGACAAATTCGGCAGCCTCATCAAGGCCTTCTTTTGTTTTTGCAAGATCGATAATATGGATATTGTCGCGAGCTTCGAAAATATAGTCGCGAGCTTTTGGGTTTTGGCGGGTTACTTGGTGGCCAAAATGACTACCAACTTCTAACAATTGTTCAAGTGTAATATTTTTCATAATGTGTCTTTCTTGTCTCGCCGAAGTCATTTGACGTAGGCGGAACCCTCCATCCAATCATTTTATCTGAGTAAACAGATACAAGACATCAATCGGATGTGCGTGATGAAAAGTATTATAGCCAAAATGATCTCGATATGCAACGGTTACAAAGTAAATGCTATACTTAGCCTAAGCAATGTCAAATTCTTGGAAACGTATCGGGAGAAAAACATCATATAGCTCTCCTTTTGTAACAGTATTTGAGGACGAAATAGAACTCCCAAATGGCAAAACCATTCCAGATTATACCGTAGTGCAAAAGCCAGATTTTGTTATGATTGTCGCAACTGATAAGGCTAATAATGTTCTTCTCATCCATGAATACAAATACGCAGTTAATGAAACTCTTCTTACGTTACCCGCAGGGCATATTGAAAAAAATGAAGACCCTGCCAGTACTGCCAAAAGAGAGCTACTTGAAGAAACAGGATATACAGCTACAGCCTACGACTATCTTGGGGCACTCTATGATTATCCCTCCAAAGACTCACATCAAGCACATATCGTAAGAGCCCGTGATATACAAAAAACGAAGGACCAAACACTTGAGGACACCGAATCAATTGAGTCACAATTCATGACAGTTTTGGAAATAAAGCAAAAAATACTTCAGGGTGAGATCAAAGCCTCAGCAGTCATTGCATCACTTGCTAAAGCGGGACTGTTATTCTAAATTCGGAGACTTTATCAAGATATTCCCACATTCTCAAATTATTTTATGACATATCATGTTTTTTGCGTTATAATGGCATTTCCGCATGGGTAAGCATAAAAAAATCACCGTTGGAATTATTTTTGGGGGTAGATCAGAGGAGCATGAAGTCTCCATCCAGTCAGCGAAAAATATTATCCAAGCACTTGATGTCTCACTCTATACTCCTGTTCTTATCGGTATAGATAAAAATGGCTCGTGGTGTTTTCAAGACAAAGCATTGCCTCTTCTTGAAAAAACATTTGCACTTCCCTCTTCTCAAACTAAAAAAGCTCAGGTCCAAACCTCCTCATTGCCTGCTGCTTTTGACCTCAATAAGATCGATGTTTTTTTTCCCGTCCTCCATGGACCATATGGTGAGGATGGGACTGTGCAGGGTATGTTAAAACTTGCTAACAAGCCTTTTGTCGGGAGTGATGTTTTGGGATCAGCAATCTGTATGGATAAAGATATTACTAAAAGACTACTGAAAGAGGCAGGGCTCCCTGTTGTTGACTATAAATCTTTTACCAAAACTGAAAAACAAAAAATAGATTACAAAAAACTTGTAGCCGAGCTCTCTTCAACACTTTTTATCAAACCTGCCAATCTTGGCTCATCAGTTGGCATCACCAAGGCAAAAAATGAAAAAGAATTTTACGATGGGATTGATGAAGCATTTCTATATGACAGTAAAATTTTGGTAGAGAAAGCAATTGATGCTCGTGAAATTGAGTGCTCGGTACTGGGAAATGAAAATCCGAAAGCCTCACTTTTAGGAGAAATAAAGCCTCACGATGAATTTTATTCTTATCAGTCAAAATATATTGATTCTCATGGAGCTGAACTTATCATTCCAGCAGAGCTTTCTGAAAAACTTACCAAACAAATTCAAGACTGTGCGATCAAAGCGTTTAAAATACTTGAATGCAGGGGAATGGCACGGGTGGATTTTTTTGTTGAGAAGAGGACTAATAATGTCTATATTAACGAACTCAATACCATTCCTGGCTTTACCAATATTAGCATGTACCCAAAATTATGGGAAAAAAGCGGACTCTCGTATCAAGAACTTGTTAGTCGCCTTATCCATCTTGCACTTAAGAGATAATCATTTCTTGACTCCATTTGTACAGTTGGTTAGCATGAGAATATGAAAAAATTACTAGGGCATCGTCAACTTTTTATCATATTTGTTTTTTTTCTTATCGCAGATATCGTTCTCGGATATTTTCTTTTATCTGATTTAAGGTCTCCCCTTGGTTTTTTGACTAAAACAGATAGCCTTCTTCATCAAATAAGCTCAAATCAGCTTAATGACAAGACATACAGTCAGTTTCAAAAAAATGTAGCAAGTCAGGCACAAACTGCAGGATTTATTGAGGTGTCTGGTTGTAATTTTTCACCCAAAATCTACCGCTCTCTATCAAATTCCCAAATCGTTTTCCAGAACTCAGACACTAAGGACCACTTTATCACTCTCCCATCGCAAAAACCTCTGAGAATTGAAGCGAAAAAGTCGCTAGCTGTTCCTCTACCGACTATCCCCGAAGGCTCCAAGATATTTGGCATAGGATGCGATAAAAATAGGGAAGCTGCAGGAATTGTCTATATTGCAGAATAGGTCTACTGCGGACAGTACTGCGTTGAGCGATAATCTTTTGGTATCATTGCACAAAGCCTCAATTTTTCCTGAAGATTCTGGACATTCCCTCTTATTCTCTGCTGAATTAGCTCATAGCATCTTCTCTCGCCACTTGCAGGGATCATGCTACAGACAACAAAAGGTGTTTTCTCATCACCTAAAGAAAAAAGAGCGTTTACATTTGAAACAACACAAAAGTTTTTCCAACCAACGGGCATCTTGTTACAAAGTTCAAAAATCTTTTGGGGATCACCACTTGCTACGGGGTTAATTTGTCGTGCAATCGAATCAAAACAGATCTCCTGATATTCTTTTGCTTTGATATTCTCACATTCATCCACAATTTTATCGATATTGCCCTGAAAAAGCTTGTACATTACTTGCGGCTGATTGGACCAACACGCTTTTCGAAATCTTTCTGCAATTCTGTCGTCATAGCAAGGATATGTCGGATCAGCTTCGCTAACCCACCTGTCAGGCGAAGGAACTCCATCTTCATGTACTGCCCAATTATTCTCCATAAATATACCGTCTTCACAGTTATAGACTGAAAAATTTTTGGACTGTGCAGCAACTACCTCACAATCGCTTAGTGCCTTAGGAAGATTTTTGTATCCATTCCATGCTAAAAGTCCATGACCAATCCCATGTGCGCACTGCACAGCAACAGACTGACTTACTTTGTTACACGCCTCCATCGCCTGAGTTAACCCCTCAAAGCCATGTTGTCCAATTACTTCTATCAACAGCCCATGGTAACAAGATGAAAGAAAATAGTCTTTGCAATAAATAATGCCTTTAATGCTATATTTGTCATACAGCCACTCGCCAATCTCATGATTGAGTAAATGAGCGCTCCCATCATAAGGAATTCCCGAATGAAAAAGCTCCTCCTGGGCCTTAACAGGTCCCACTCTTTCCAAAAGCTTCTTGTAGTTCTCCTGTCTTACGGCGAGATCATTGGTAGCCAAAATTTTCTCAATTTCAGGAGACTTTAAGGATTTTGAAGGACCCGAAACATTTGAGGGTGAAGGCAAAAAACGAGTGAAAACGATTCCAAGGATGACTATAAGCGTACAAATAAAGAGAATAAATCGAATATTTTTTTTAAAAGAACGTCTGGTAGAAGATTTCATCTTGTATTATTATAGTGGCGATGTCAATAAAAATTCACAAAAGAAAAATTCCTCTTTTTGCTCTACTTTTGATATTGATCATTGTCGTAATTTTTGGTTTAAAATATCTTTCATCTTCCAAAAAAGTTTCCCCGGTATCCACCCAGTCTGTCTCTGAGAAAAAAACAGATGAACTCCCCGATCAAAAAAATATAGACGCAATCAAAAAGGTCGCCACAACACAGAGTGCCATGGAAGCGTGGCAATATGTTATCAATACCTATAGCAAAGATACTGCTAATGATAGTGCTCACGAATATGCCCATTTTGCTGGAAAATTACTTTTTGAAGCAGAAGGCCTCAATGGCATGACTATCTGTACGCCTGAATTTGCTTTTGGGTGCTACCACGGACTTCTAGACCAGGCATTTCAAAAAGATCTCTCAGCTCTTTCCCCAGCCGAAAAAGCGTGCGCTCAAATTAGAAATGCTGGAGGATACTCCAGCTGTATTCATGGGATTGGACATGGAATTGCTAGCTATTTTAAAGTAAAAGAACTTACGTCCTCTCTTAAAACATGTGACAAACTTCCTAAAGGAGCGCCTCAATATTGCTATGACGGTGTCTTTATGGAGTTTTCTCGCGAGGCTCTTGATAGCTTTTATCGCCCTGATAATCCTCTCTATCCCTGTGATAGCGTTGGAACTAAGTATTCATATGCCTGTGGACGAAATCAACCAACTGTGATGATGTCAAGACTTAATAAAAACTTTAAAGAGTCTGCAGAGGCATGTGCCAAGGCCAAAGATCCAGACCTCAAGACTGCGTGTTTTGTGGCAATAGGATTTCAGGCTGTGTACCTCTCCAAACAAAATGTACCAGACTTAATCTCCATGTGTAACATACTTAATGATAAAAATTTTCAATATCAATGTCTTTCAGCAGCCGCTGGCGAATTTATTTTCCAAAACATGCCAGACTGGCAGACTAAATCCCCCCGAGTATGCCAAGCAAATACAGATAAAAAACAGCAAGACCTCTGCAGCAGCCATCTTCAAGAGATTCAAAAACTCTACAGGGGCCAATAAATTTTGTTGACATACTTATCTGATGCTCCTATACTCAAAAAGAGCCTCACTTGCTCAAATTTCATATGCCTGAAGCTCAAATCACCAACCAACCCCAATCAAGCTCATTACGCATACACAAAAAAAAGGCTATTTTCGGAGTATTTGGTCTTGTTATCGCAGTTGTGCTTTTGGTAATCATCTTTCTCAATTTGAACTCGATCAAAACATTTTTTAGCTGGAATACCAAAGCTGTCTCAGAAGTTCCGGGCTACTCTTTTACGATTACTAACAAAAAAACACTAAATGACTACCTCTTGAGGTACAATTTTTTTAACAAAGATGTTGTTGCATACGACAAAAAAACGCCTGTACGAGCTTCACAGGTCGTATTTAAGCTTGTTTCCCAACAACAACCATACAACAAGCTATTTGGTGAAAAGAAAGCACTCGTAAGCGCTACAGGAGAATCTTATGATGAAAAGACAAAAACCTTAAGTATTATGCTCTATATCAATCCTGAATTTCTGCAAAGCTTGAAAGAGGAAAATCTATCCTATACAGCAAGTTCTGAGCTCATTTTCTTTATCACTCAAATCAGCTATCATAATCCAACGGCTGATATAAAGGAAATAACGCAGCTAAGAACGCAGATCAATCAAAATCTTTTTAATCAAAAAGTACCTGTTTTTCAGGTAAAAAAACAATAGCTCTTGCATGAATATGGTATAATAGTAATAATAGTAGTATGCCTGCAGATATGAAAGAAAACGTTGCAAATATACTAGACACAAGGCTAAGTAGGCGCGACTTGCTAAAAACCGCTGGAGCAGCAGTGGTAAGCGCAGCCGTCTTTGGAAAACTTCCGGATATTGCCTCAGCAAAACAGGCAGAGCCAACACCTACCTACGTCCCTCTCCCAACCCCTGAGGTACAAAAAGAACAATATGGTTATGAAATTGGATATGAAAATGAAAATAGTCCTTTTGGCAACGTGACACTATGTATTGAGAAAAACCTTTTTGAAGCTCCTACCAATTGGATGCATGCAATAGACCTTAATACAGACCCTGAAACAGGATTTCCAGATGCAGTTGATAGACTCAACAATGCTATCAGACTTGGCATGTATCGAGGCTGGCAATCCAATAAGCCTGAAAGCAGAGCAGATGTAACATTTGATGAATGGGTAACCAAACTTGAGGCTGGAGACAATGTCAAATTTAGAGCAAAAGGCCGAAAAGGTACCGAGCCTGTCCCTGAAGAAATTACCATAGATCCAGCTGATCCCGTAAGGCTTGTATGGTTAGGCTTACCAGGTCATGCGCTATATAGTAAATACTCTGGCCACTCCGAAGGATTTACTTCTGGCAATGGAGAAACAAGATTAGAATTTTGGACCAACCATTATGATGTACCAGGAAATGGAGACTATAGCGGTGATAGAGAACAATACCAAATGCATAAATTTCAAGCCTCTGAGTTTTTAGGATTTGCATTAACAATCATGAGCGTCCCAGAGCTACAAGAGCAAAAAAGCATAACAGCTGAGCAAGAACAAAAATATCTTGTTGATCCAGATGGTAGAATGGCTGAATTTAGAAAGTTATTTTTTACACTAAATTCTGAAGGAACAAACGTGGCAAATCACATTTTTAATGTCAGCTAAGCATGTACTCACAAAAGCTCCTCCTGCCGATTGCTCTTTTATTGCTTAGCCTTCTCACTGCTATATTTCCCCAATTAACTAATGCGCAATGCGCTGGTGTGAGTGTTTCATGCGATTACACGCAAAGAACATGCACGCCTACAAACTGCCTTCCAGGAGGACCAATTGAGTGTGTCTGCACTGACTCGTGTGGCTCGGGAGAAGGAAACATTTCCATTATACGCTGTGATACGGTAAGTCAATTTACCTGCGGAAATCCATGCATAGGACATGGCGATTGTGTCGTTGGAGGCAGTTGCAGCGATCTCCCTGGGGGTGGCGGGGGTGGGCCAATCTATCCATATCCTTACCCCTACCCATATCCCTATCCATATCCTTACCCCTACCCATATCCCTATCCAGCACCTGCTGATTTTGAGGTCACCAATTTCTATCTCAAAGATACAGGAGGGAGAAGTTTTAATTTCCAACCAGATGAGGACATCTATTGGTACGCTCAGATTAAAAATATCGGAGAATTGGATCCTGATGGTACCGATGTCTATGCCAATCTCTACCAAACACAAGACACACTCTTCACAAGCCCTCGAAGCGGCCTCACCTCCAGCTATATCAAAGACAATAGCAGTGATTTTTCTCCAGGAACCACCATGACTTATGACTCACGCCCTGGTGCAACAAATACCGATAGATATATCGGATCAAATTCTTTTAGCGCATCAGGAGGAACAGACGAACCCCGAACAGCGCTTATCTTTGTCGATCCTCTCAATGCCTATCCCGACGAAGATCAAAACTATACAAACAACCAGGCTCAATTTCGCTATGTCATTGGCAACCCAGATATCGGAGTAACAAATTTTGAGCTTACCAATGGAAGTGGTCAGACACGAACAACATTTGCCATAAGTGAAAATATATTTCCAAAAGTTACCATTGAAAATGTTGGTGATGCGACAGCTCTTTCAAAAGACTTAAATGATCAATATACCTATACGTGGTTTTATAAAAATGAGCCAAATACCGTTGACCCTGATACTGTTGGAGATACCGATGTTCTCCTAAGAAACGGCGAATTTAATGCTGGGGTTAGCGCTGAATACTACTGTAAGCCAAACCCAGGACTCAGATGCGATAGATTTATTAATCAACAAGCATGGGATCTCTCACAAAAAGGGACTTATACAGCTCGTGTCTTTCTTAATTTTGATAGAAATATTGTCGACACTAAAACAGGCAATAATCAAGTAACGGTTGAGTACAGCGTAGGGTATACCATCCAGGGAAGAATTTATGCTGATATGGACAAGAGCTCATCATACAACAGCTCAGTTGATATGCCTCTCTCTGGAGTGACAGTCACATTCACTGGACCCGAAACAAAAACAGCCACTACCAACTCTAGTGGCAACTACACCTCCCCAGTCTTGGAACCAGGAACCTACAACATAAGTGCCAATCCTGGAAATGACTACAATCCCCTTGGAACCCAACCAAGATCAGCAGACTTTGACGCTAGGTCTGATCTTACCGGACAAAACCTCAGATTCTTTCCAAAATATACTGCATCAGGGAATGTTTTCGTTGATGATGGAGCAGAAAATGGAGTTAAAGATGGCAGTGAAATTAACTATCCAGCCAATCCTGGCATTACTATCGATGACCTTCCAGCAAATGCTCCAACGCCTGTTGTCACCAACAACAGCGACGGTTCATATCTTGTTGAAGGGCTAATATCTGGAAATTATACCGTTGAGTATCCCAATTTACCAACAGGCTATGTTATGATCCACCCTCAAAATGGTCCCCCTGCTTCATTTAACGCAACTGTTGGATCCGGCTGCAGCCCTGCCTCTCCAACCCCTGGAGGAACATGTGCAAGTGGTAATCTCACAGAATTAAATTTTGCGATCCGTGGTGGTCAACCATGGTGGCAGTCATATGGTTTTGATGTAAGGTTTGATAATGGCGTTGATAACCCCATCCCTCCTGATCCTGATAGCTTATGCACTGGCGCTTTTGGGCTTCTCCCCAATGGCTCATCAACTAATGGCGTAGCATTCACAGGTGATGCGCCAGGCGACTTTTGGTTTGGCAATGCAGGAACACCGAAAAATTGGATTGTTGGCGGAAGTGCGTATCCGGAAGTCTTTAGCCCAAGCAATGGCAGCATCAAAACATCCTACACATACATGCAATCTGTTGTTTCACAATCTAAAATAACGACTACACCACTTTCTAATGTATGCAATGTTAACAGCTGCAATCTTTCAATACTTACCAATGGAGTCTACGTCACAACGGGTAACGTTACCTTTGGCGGCGCTACTCTCGCAGCGAATCGCGATATTGTTATCCTCATCGACGGGACTGTCACTATTAATGGAAATATTCATGTCCCAACCACCTCAACGCTTTTTGTCTCCTCGTCAGGAGATATCAACGTCAGTCCAACGCTCGGAAGAACAGCAACATGCCCAGCACCAAGTGTAGGGAGTGCAAATATAGAAGGGTTCTTCAGCACTGATAGAGCATTTAATACAGGATCTAGCGCTGACTGTTCAGCAACACCTAAAGTGCCAGATCTCCAACTTAACGTCCAGGGAGCAATCGTTGTTGACGCCAACAGTGATGACGTAGGTGATTTTGTCAACAATCGTGATCTCTGCACGAGCAATGTCAACTTCCCATCATTTATGATCAAAGAAAGGCCAGACTTTGTCCTCAACGCTCCCGATATCATGAGAGTCCCCAACTACATCTGGCAAGAAGTCGCACCATGATAAGAATTCGGAATTAATAATTCAGAGTTCAGAATGAACACAACGCAAGAAAAAGCAGATTTCAAAAAAGAATTTAAAAAGCGATGTTTTCTTTTTTCATTAAAGATACTTGAGCTCTCAGAAGACCTAAAAGGCAATCGGACAAACTGGCCACTCTTAGATCAAGTTGTTCGTTCAGGAACTTCAATCGGAGCAAATGTCGTTGAGGGTGGCAATAGCACCTCAAAACGTGAATATATTAATTATTTTAATATCGCACTAAAGTCAGCTTCGGAAACCCTCTACTGGCTAGCGCTTATTAAAGAGACAAACCTCAAGAAAATGGATAAGATAGAAAAAATCTATAATGAGTGTGAAGAACTTAAGAGATTGTTGTCAACAATTATTCTAAATACTAAAAGTAATTCCAAAATATAAATATTCTGAATTTTGAATTCTACATCCTGAATTACGGAAGTGGGTATTTACTAATAAAGGTTTTTACTTCTTTTCCAATTGCAGCAAGGACTTTATTTTTCTCAATCTCACCTCTGTATTTTTTCATAAGCTCTGAACGTTTTGCCTTGTCATCAACAGGAAGCTCCATTCCTTTTACCTGATCAACTGCCTGACTATACCACTTGGCAACTTTTTTCATATCCCGCTCTTTTAGTCCTCTTGTCGTAATAGCTGGAGTGCCAAGACGAATGCCACTTGAGAAAAGAGGCGGCATGGGATCTCCTGGAACGCCATTGTAGTTAAGGACTATCCCCGCTTTTTCAAGAGCAATCGCAGCCACTCGCCCATTGACTTTTTTATTTCGAAGATCAATGAGGATTAGGTGATTGTCAGTGCCTCCACCTACCAACTCAAAACCGTAACTTTTTAGCCCCTCTGCAAGCGCTTTGGCATTGAGCACTATCTGCTCTCCATATTTTTTGAATTTTGGTGTCGCTGCTTCTCTCAGACATACTGCAATTGCTGCTGTTTGGTTGTCGTGAGGCCCACCCTGGAGACCGGGAATGATTGCCGTCTCAATTTGTTTTGGAAGGTCAGGATTTTTCTTAAGACCTTTTTGGGTCACCATAATAAGAGCACCTCTTGGTCCTCGAAGCGTTTTATGCGTTGTGGTAGTAACGATATGTGCGTATGGAACCGGTGTTGGATGGACTCCAGCAACAATAAGACCGGTAATATGTGACACATCAGCCATGAGATAACAACCCGCTTTGTCTGCTATCTCGCCAAAACGTTTGAAATTAATCTTTCGAGGATATGCTGTAAATCCACAAATAAGAAGTGCTGGTTTTTCCTTGAGCACTTGTTCCTCAATGGCATCATAATCAAGAATCCCATCTTTGCCAAGATTGTAGTGAGCAGAAACAAAATTTTCTGAGGCGATCATTTCCAAAACGTCCTTTTGACGCTGCTCTTCTTTTTTGATGAGTGTATATATTTGTGAATCTGTCTTTTTTAAATACTTCATCTTCTAATCTACGCCCTAAAAACTAATATCTATAAACTAAATAGAAGTATACAAGTCTCATTTTAGCTTGACAAGATAACAAAATAGATCACTTTGCAATCTAAGCAATTCTGTCTTATAATGCCGCTGATGCGAGAACACACAGTAACTCCACATCCAGAATCACAAAAGTCTCTCCATTCGCCTGAAAATTTTAGGCCTCTTGTTGACGTCATCACCATTTCTGGACCAGCGGGTACCGGAAAAACAGTCGTTGGCGAAGCTTTAGCGCCAAGATATAACATGGATTTTGTAAAAGTTGGCCAAAAATTTAGACAAGATCACCGATTAAGAACAGGTCAAGAAGTCGTTGGATATGCAGAAAGAGATGTAGATGTCGATCGAGAAATGGATCAGATGCAGGTAGAAATCGTCAATAACGCAGCACATGCTGATAAAAAAGTGGTACTTGAGGGCAGACTTGCCCATATCATAGCAACTGAAGAAATACTCAGAGCAGAAAGCGAAGGGAGACCACGTCCAAATATCGTTCGAGTTCTTTTTACAGCAGACCCCATGATAAGAGCTATGCGTGTGCAAAAAAGATACCCCGATCTTACACCAGAGGAAGCACTCGCAAAAAATGCTGAGCGAGAAGAAGGCGATCTTGCACGCTGGAGATCACTCCACCCTCTTATCCCAGAAGATAAAGATATCTATGCTGTTGATCTACAAAATGAAAATGGAGAACACCCATTTTTTGATCTTATTGTTGACACATCGGATATGACACAGGAACAAACAGTAGAGTCACTTCATCAACGATTTTTGGAGAATAATATTGTTGTCGAAAATTTATCACCAGAACATGCACTAGATATCTTTTATGCATCATTCAAATTTTCCCAAGGTGGCCCTGCCCTTCAAAAAGATATGCTTCAGTACATAGCAAACGAACACCCAGAGTGGCGAATGGGAGATGATGAGTACCAACAAATTTTTGATGCATTTCTTCAAAAAGCGACTGCATATCTTGCACATACCGCACAAAATAATGCAAAAAAAGTTATTCATCCCGATTTCTCTGACTCTATAGAAACAGAAACCAAAGAACGACTTGATGAATTTAGAAATATCCTCAACAGTCCACGAGTCCCTGTAAGTCTTCATGAAATCATGAAAACAATTATTGAAAAAGATTTCAGATTTCTCGCTGATGCCAAAAGTGGTGAAGCAGTTGGAAGACCTCGTACTGATAACGGAACTACATTTCTTAGCCACATTTGCCACTATGTAATGAAAGGTGAAGCAACGGGTTCTCCAGAATTTGATCAGATGTTTGAGGACATATTTGATCACATTCAAAGAGGTGGCCTAATAAATCTGGACTGGGATGAGGATGCAAGACTCACAAAAGTTATTGAATTCTATAATGCATTTCATCCTGACGGAAAAAGAGAACCTGCTTTTATCGCTCAAGAGTAAGATAGGTATATGTTAAATTTCCGAATTCTTTCTCTTCTCGACTTATTTCTTTTGTAAACGATGAGTAATCAGGAAAAAAAGCATCTCCCTCAACGGTTTTATGAACTATGGTCAGATAAAGCCGGTCAACTTGATTAATTGCTTCTTCATAAATTTTCCCTCCCCCAAAAATAAATATTTCACTTTGCCCGTCGAAGCCTTGACGAAGGCGGGTCTTTTCCGCTTCTACTCCAACTTCAATCGCCTCATCAAGTGAATGGACAACAACCCCCCCGTCAACGTTATAATTCCTGTCTGAAGTAACGATAATGTTAAGCCTATCCGACAATATTCTTCCGATGGCCTCATGTGTTTTGCGCCCCATGATGAGTGGGTGTGGGGTCGTAATCTCCCGGACTCTTTTTTGCTCTCCTGGAATATTCCATGGGATCTCTCCTTTATTTCCGATAACACGATTATCAGACATTGCTACAATGATACTAATTCGTGGTTTATTCATAAACAGAATGGCAATTATTTCTTCTTCTTTTTACCTTGATAGAGGCCACCGGCTATGGTTAGTTCTCCTTTGAGGGATGGATGAGGATCATAATTTTCCAAGATGACGTGTTCTGGACGAAAATTATCAATCGATGTTGCTTTTTTATCAAGAGTTACAGTCGGAAGAGGTCGAGGTTTTCTTTTGAGCTGTTCTTTTACCTGCTCAAGATGATTTTCATAAATGTGACAATCCCCAAATGTATGAATAAATTCTCCAGGTTCAAGTTTGAGTACTCGCGCCAGAATGATAGTCAAAAGGGCATAGCTTGCGATATTAAATGGCACTCCCAAGAACATATCAGCGCTTCGCTGATACAATTGTAAATAAAGTTTTCCATCTTTTTGGGAAACCTGATACATATTATGACAGATAGGAAATCGATTGGCGTCTTTTTTGAGAGCCATAGTATAGAGATATTTTGGATCCCATGAGGTAACAATGGCATTTCTTGCATCAGGGTCCTCGGTCAGCTCAGTCACAACCCATTTGAGCTGGTCAATAGTGCGATTAGTTCCTGTTGGCCACCGTCTCCAACTCTCTCCATAAATATGTCGAAGCTCCCCCCACTTTTTGGCGAATTTATTATCAGACGCAATCTTTTGAACAAACTCATCCTTGGTTAATTCTTTCCCTTTTTGCCATTTGCCATTTTCCATTTGCCATTTCTCTTTATAAATCTTGAATGGATAATCATCCCAAATATGGACGTTGTTATCAACAAGATACTTAATATTTGAATTGCCTGACATGAACCAATAAAGTTCATGAAGAACGCCTTTCCAATACACTTTTTTTGTTGTCAAAAGAGGAAATCCTTTTGAAAGATCATACCTCGTCTGTCTTCCAAAAAGACTGTAGCTAACTGCACCTGTTCCGCGATCCACATTCTTAATGCCATGATCGATAATTTCCCGGAGAAGATCAAGATACTCGTATTCGGGGTGCTTTTTAATTGATTGCATCAGTTACTTTGTACTGTTTTTATAAGATAATTTCAAGATCACAAACTATATCACTTTCTGTCTTTGGGCGCAGCGAATTTCTCATGTGCCACCTGATGCCAATAGGTAGGATTAGCTGCCTGAAGCTCATCCCACATAAGACCTGCTGTTTTGGTAAAGAAATTTTTTCTGACATTGAGTCTTTTCCATGGTTTACCTTTTTTAATATTGTGCCCACGATAAACAATTTCTGAAAGCTCAAAATCTACATCTAAATTATCTGCATCTTTGACAATTTTTGACTCAATCGTCTTTCTTTCTTCGTACTCCCTAAATAGCTCTTCAAACTCTTTTGCAAAAACAGTATCCTCAAGCATATGAGCAATTGCTTTGTCTTCATCACGACTGCTATATATTTTTGAAACATAGTTAGTGTCAGGCGTACGTGTCTCTGCAACATCATGAAGAAGTGCCATTTTGATAATTTTTTCTTCGTTTTTTATACCCTCATGACGTGCAATGGCAAGCGCTATCCATATAACACTAAAAATATGCTCTGCATTATTTGCGACATCCACCTGAAGGTACTGCCTCCATGTCCTATCGACAAAGCGAAGTGATCGTAGCTCATACAAAAGATGAATATCTGCTAACAATTTTGATTTCCTTTTGGCCATGGGATGTTTATAGATGAATCTGTAACCCTACCACCCTGCCATTGCCCTCGATACATATTGCCTTTTCCTTTTACCTCATGAAATTGAATGTGTACAATGCGTGCTCCAAGCTCAATAGTCACCGGGACTGGACCTTCGTTTTTAAGACCAAAGTTAAGTCCTCCACAATATCCTGGAGGTACATTACCTGTACGGATGAACAATCCACTTCGATAGGTTGTTGAACGAGGAGTGATGCTTGCAGTCAGATCCTCAGGCATATTAACAGATTCAATTGTTTTGATCAGAAAAAAATCTCCCGGCTTTATCGTGATACTTGTTGTTTTTTGTGAATCATACTTTGCAACAAGCTTTACATCAGCTGTTTTTCTTTCAGTAACTCCAAGAAATGATTCTCCAGTTATTGTATAAACTTCATCAAGTCTCAGATCAAAACCCGCTCCTTCTGGGTTGGTTAATTCCCTCTCAGAAAGATTTTCAACAAGCTTTTGTTTTTTTACTAAGTCTAGTAATAATTTTGGGCCAAGTGTCATATTAATTTTTTTTACACGATGAAATATGCATAAGAAGTTCTTGTGTTACTTTTTCAATTGGTTGTTCTCCATTCACGGTAACAAATTCTTTTGGAAATTCCCCAACTAACCACTCATAAATTTTTTCAATTTTTTTTATTTTTGATTCCTCTTCATAAATCTCTTTTTCTTTTTCCATGGAATCAAGACGCTTTGTTGCAGTTCTTGAGGAAATATCTAAAAAGAAAGTCATATCAGGAAGTAAAAATTGATGATAATGTGACAAAATACTTTGTCCAATCAAAAGCCACTGTTTCATATCCTTTTTATCAATAGATGGGTGATCCAAAATTGCGTAAGCAACAGCTGACCAAAAATAGCGATCAATAATAACATCGCATCCATCTTTTAGATCCTTGATAATTTCCTCTTGTTGGGCCGCTCGATTTGCCGAAATAAGGTATTGGAGGGAAATAGCAGATACTCTTTTTTCTCCTGCAAGAATCGTCCTGACAAAAGCCCCAATCTCTCCTTCAAAAGGATTTTTAACGACAACTTTCCTATTCTTTTTTTCAAGAGCTTCTTTTAATAACTGAGCTTGGGTAGATTTTCCGCTTCCATCAATTCCCTCGAGCGCAATAAAGCTACCATTGTAGGGATTTCTTCTAAAATCAATGTCAAATTCAATATGATATTTCATAGCTCTTTTTCCTGATGAATTCTGCTTTCAAGTGCAGCTGTTTGAAATTTATATTTCGCGAATTTCTTATCAGTATAGGGGGTTTCTGAAGGACTTGATAGCTCCTCAAATGCCATTGCGCAAATCCTCATGCCAACTTTAAGCGCAACTGCCATGCGCCCCAAATTTCCTAACTCCAAAACGGGGTTCCCATCCCATCCTGGATCAAAAATTGATGCAGTGGAATGCACAACGATACCCAGTCTTCCAAGGGAAGATCTCCCTTCAAGTCTACCCATAAGATCTGAAGGAATTGTTACTCTTTCTTTTGTAACGGCTAGGACAAAATCACCTGGCTGCATGATAAAATCATCTCCATTTTTTACTCTAATTTCTCGTGTAATTTCATTGGAAAAATCTTTTTTTGAGGGATCGATAAATGGATGCTTACTGTGCTCAAAAACTCTAAACGAATTTCCAAGGCGAAGGTCTATAGAACAACTGCCGAGTTGGGTTTTGAAATCTGGCAGGGGTTTGATGACAATTCTCCCACTTTTAAGAGCTTTCTTTATATCACCATCAGACAAAACCATGCAGAAGAGTATAACACAATTTAATGTAAGTCAAAAGTTAAAAATAAAAGTTCAAAAATAAAGGTACCCTAACTTTAATTTTTGCCTTTTAGTTTTTTCATTTCGTCCATATTGACAAGCTCTTTTTACTCAACTACGCTTTAAATAAGGCGTATAGCGCTTATTTTATATGTGGCAAAAAACTAACACAAAAATACTCGGACTTCTTGCTCTTCTCCTTGTTTTGGGTGGTCTCCCACTGACACTTAGTCTTGTGCAAAAACAGCAAAATCTAGAACAAAATGCCGCAACCTCTACTCCAGTATGTAGCGAAACAGGAACAGATATTGTCCTTATCATCGATACATCAAATAGCATGAATAAACAAAGTAGTACTACTGATACGGTAAGCAGATTTGAAAGAGCAAAAAGAGCAGCAAAAAATTTTGCTGAGATTCTAAAGGAAAAAAATGCTGAACTTCTTATTGAAAAAAAACATAGACTTGCTATCGTCTCTTTCTCAGACACCCAAAATACTATTTTACAATCCCAACTCACTGACGATATGGACATCATTTCAAAAAAAATTGATGCGATTGCACCCGGTAACGATCAAAATGGCTGGACATGTATTGAGTGCGGACTTAAAAAAGCTATTGCAGAATTAACATCCTCAAGGCAAAGGTCAGATCTCTCAAATATCGCCATTCTCTTAACAGATGGGAAAGCTAATTGGGTTGATGGCGCGACAACTTCAGTCACTCAAGCAACTGCAGAACAAAAGGCCATGGACAGCGTCTTAAGTGGCTACACGATACATAACATTTCAACTACGACAATTGGACTTGGAGCTAAGCAAGACATACATGAAGCCTTTCTTTTTAATATTGCATCAAAAACAAATGGCAACTATTATTATGCACCAACAGCAACTGACCTCCAAGGAATTTATTCCCAAATTTCCCAGACTCTTGGAAAGGGCGTTATTGCAGGATTTGTTTATCAGGATACAAATAAAAATGCATCTTTTGACACAAATGAAAACAAGCTGTCAGGCTGGAAAATCGATCTTTTTCAAAACACCACACAACAAAATTCTACGGTAACTGATACGAACGGAAATTACACATTTGAGAATATCTGCGATGGTTCATACCAACTCAAATTAGGCATGCAACCAGGATGGGAACAAACCTCACCACCAAATACCAACCCTATTGCAGTTGATCTTCGTAACAGTGACACACTAAGCGATAAATCTTTTGGCGTACAAAGACAACCATTGGCAACTACCCTTGTCTGCTCACCCAGATCACTTTTTAATACAACCTTTCCTTTTGAGATACAAACAATTCTTAAAGATAGTCAGGGAAACACTCTCCCAAACCTCCCTATCTCTGCACAGATCAAAACAGGTGCTCATTTCTTACGGGTTGATAAGTCTTCATCGACGACTGACGCCAGTGGCATAGCACGTTTTAAGGTAACTATGAGTGAGGCATCAAAAGACACAGAGGGGGAAGTCGTATTTACTTTTGCAAGCCAAAATGGATATCAATCATCAACATGCTCAACGCTTGCAGAGTACAAGCAAAATCGAGCATCGCTTAACATCTCCCTCCTCCTTGATGGGCTTGGAGCAGCAGGTGACAATGCTAATCCCAACAACAATGCTGTTAGCAACAAAAAACCGCTTCATCCTCAAAAAGAAGTAAGAATACGAATTTATGATGAAAATAATAAGATTGTTCTTGATGATACAAGCAAAAATACCTTCTCAGCAAATGGTACAACACTTGGAGTGAATAGAGATATTGGGCCAAGTTTCCCAACAGGAAAATACTCAATTTTTATTTCTGTCCCCGGCTATCTAACAAAAAGAGTTGCTCCCATAACATCTATCACAACTCAAAAAAATGTTGACTTGCCAACCCTGCGTCTGACAACAGGTGATGTTAATCGAGATGACTCCCTCAACATCCTGGACTATGACCTCATGAGGGGCTGTTATTCAGATTATCTCGCTCCAGTATCATGCAGTAATGATGAAAAATTACGATCAGACATCAACGACGATGGGAAGGTTAATCAATTTGATATCAACTTATTTCTAAGAGAAATGTCAGTTTTGCATGGAGACAGCATTGATCCTGTTGAATAACTGTCTCAACTACGATACAGTAATACTATGAAACGCCTTTCTGCCAGCGGATTTATTTCAACCATTGTTCTCATTGCAGCAACCATCGGTATGATACTACCGATTGCTCTACCAAAGCCATCAGTCAGCCAAAAAAACGTCCTTGCTGCAACGAGTGTCTATGTTACAGGAAGAATTCTGGATATACGTGGAGGAAACATCTCAGGAGCTACTGTCTCTATCAGCGGCTCTGCTTACTCAAGCTCACAATACTCAACGAGCGCTGGTTTTGCTTTTATTGTCCCAGGAAACAATTCGTATACAATCACAGCGAATAAATCGGGATTTAGAAACACCTCTCGTTTTGTAACTGTAGGGACAAGCGCAGTAAGCACTACCATAACCCTTCAGGCCAACACTCCCTCAGCTCCAACACCAACACCGACACTGTACACCAATCTTACAATTTGTACCTATAGAAGCGGAGGAGGGCCTATTAATGGAAATGTAACGATTAAAAACTATAGCACTGTCTCAACAGGCAGTGATGGGTGTGCAGGCTATACTTTTTTAAGAAATCAAACGCTTTTCATTTCTGCATCGGCTAATGGATATGTGTCAGCAGCACAAGTTGGTGTCGCACTCACAGCAGCAAATCAGACAAAAACCTTCTATCTCACCCCTAATACTCCGCCAGTAGTAGCAAAAACAATAAAAGGACAGCTTATACTTGATAAAAATAGCAATGGAGTAGCCGATTCGGGTGAATCTGGATCAGCAGAATTTAACGGAGTTTCAATTGGTCTTACTGGGGAAAATAAATTTTCAAAAAAAACAACAACTAATTCAGGTGGAGCTTTTAGTTTTTCAAACATTGTTGAACCAGGAAGATATACTGCTCATCTTAATACACCCCCTCCAGGATTTACATCTAAATATATTGGACTCCCTGTTGATATTGAAAAAACAACTACATCAAAATCGATAACTTTTCTTCTAAGATCAACTCCCGCAACCTATACCTGGACCATGACTATTGCTACCAAAGAGCGAACAACGCAAAATGGAAAAGAAACTGACATACCCTACACAAAAGATGGTTGTCGCTTTGATGTTACACCAACAACCTCTGGAGCGGGATTTAGCACCAAATCATTGAATTGTGGGCCAAAAGGAGAAGTAAGCATCTCTGGTCTCAAGGCAGGGTCGTACAAAATAAATTTTGCAGTAATTCCTCCAGGATACACTCTCCTTTCTGAGAATCCTAGAGATCGTATTTTAGATCTTGAAAAGTCAGCGCACGCTCCATTTACGATCACGTACTTATTAAAGGCAAAGACCACGCCTTCGCCAGTTGCTGGAAAAAATTCTGTTCAATTTACCATCAAGGACAAATTTGGAACTGGAATACCAAATCAAACCGTTACCCTCCAAGGAATAAATGGCGCATCGGGAACCAAGCTAACAACTGACACTAAAGGGTTTCTTAAATTTACCAACGTATCAGATGGTACATACACTGCAATTTACAAACCATCCGATGGGTATGTGCTGACCAAATCAGACTTCCCTGCTTCCCTTAATGCTTCAAAGGGGACAAGTTATGTTTATAATTACACAGTCGAATGCCCAAATGGTGTAAATTGTGGCAAGAAACTAGGACCACTTACCAAAGTGACAGTGTGCCTCACTGATGCGAATACCAAAAAGGACCTAAAAGGCATAGTCACCATGGTTAATTCAGCTGGAGGAACAGTCGATGCTCCCATAACAGGCTGTGTCGCGGCAAGCCTTCATCTTGATGATACGGTAAAAATGACAGCAAAGGCTGATAATTACCAAACGGAGCCTAGAACAGTAGATGTAGTAAATGGCATGGATCCAATAAGGTTCGCACTAAAACCAAATACTCCAACAGGTATTAAAATACAAATTAAAACACAATATCAATCAAATGTGTCTTCACCAGCTGGAGACGTGTATGTTACTGTTTGTCCAACTGTAGTTACAGGCACAGGAAAAGCAACCTGTCCAAATGGTAGAACAGACTCATCAGGCAATCTTACCTTGCCCGTCAGTGCAAATAGCAATCTTACTATCTCTGCAAGCAAGTCTCCTTACAGGGGCAAAAAGGAGATTAAAACGGGAACATCCAATGCGAGCTATGTTGTTATCCTAACCAACTCCACCACGCCTTCTCCGGTCAATACCGCTATGATTGGCGGGACTGTATCGGTGAGCACTGCAACAGGAACACGTCCATACGCTGGGCAAAACGTCAAAGTTATTTTAGGTATTGATAAAGCTGCAACAACTTTTACAAGTACTACCGGAGGCTACTCATTTAAAAATCTTACATCTCCGGGAAATTATTCAATAAAAATTGAACCACCATCAGGATATGAAGTTACATCAAAAAATCCTGTTTCCCTTGTCAATCCTCCTTCAAGTCCAAAATCATCAGAGATCGTTAATTTTACTATTCGACTCTCAAATGCAGGAAAAAATGACAACACCATTAAGGGAGTAGCATACCGTGATGAAAATAGGAATGGCAAGCAGGATGCAGACGAAAAACCTTTTGGCGGAATTAAAATTAATCTTGGCGTAACTGCAACTAAATCTACAACCACAGATTTAAAGGGCAACTATCAATTTTCCAATCTCGCTCCTGGAGACTACACAGTAAGACCAGCAGTCCCAAGCGGCTATCAAGGAACAACTGATTGGCCAGGCGGTCAGGTTGGCGGAGCAACTAAAAGTATCACAAGAAATTTCGGCATTGCTCCTTATCCATCACCAACAGCAACCTCCAAAACAGTATCGGGAGCACTTTTCTATGATAAAAATGCAAATGGGAAAATTGATGAGAATCCTGAAAGTGGTGATGGAGATGGTGGAGCTAAATTTAATGGAGCAACAGTAAGAATTACTGGTCCCGGGACTTCTCTCACAACAAAAACAGCACAATCAGGAGCATCAAATGGGAGATATTCATTTAAGGATATAAAGCCTGGAACTTATACAGTCGCTCTTCAGACGATCCCATCTGGATTTACTCTCCAAGGATCCTCTGAACAACAAGTGGTAGTTGAAGCAACAAACATTGGAACAAAGCCAGTAAACTTCCTCTTAAAAGACACAAGTAAACCAATTACTCCCCCTGTAAGCAATGCACCTTCAAAAACACCATCGCTTACTCCATCCAAAACTCCCTCATCGGCTCCAAGCCCCAAGCCATCTACGCAAGTTATTTATTCCATCAAAGGACAGGTATTTCTCAAGACAAAATCAAGTAAACAAAAATATACTGGCGGTAAGATGAATATCACTGCGACTAATACGAATAATCAACACAAGACAGTAAAGGTTGCAGCAGATGGCTCATATGTGATCCCATCACTTACACAAAAAGAGTACACCGTCTCAACAACAGCGCCAACTAACACAACGCTTACAACAGCAAATAACGTAAAGGTCACCTTTAATACCAACCAAACTGCATCTGTTGACTTTACTCTTGCTTCAACAATAACGCCTAGCCCATCGCCAATTTGCCTTCAGGTAATTACTGATGCTAGAAATAGTAGTACCAACGCTTGTCAAACATTTCCAACCTCCTGCTTGCCTGAAGGATGGGTACAGGATCCAACATGCTCACCAACAACTATTTCTCCATCGCCAAGTGTATCTCCATCCCCTGTCATATCTCCATCTATTAGCCCATCAACTGAACCAAGCACAGCTCCTTCAGAGTCACCAAGCCCAAGTCCATCTGTCAGTCCTTCACCCATCCCAACTGACAAAACATCCCTGTCGTTTAGCTCAATCTTTCTTGATGGAATTGGAAAAGCAGGAGATAGCGTTGCTCCCAATACAGTTGGAAATATCAATCCAAAAAGACGAGAGAGGTTGATGAAAGTTGAGCTAACTGAAGCAACTAATGATAGTAATGTGATTGCAATTGGTCAAGGAAACATCTCCTACCAAGATGGCCCCGACCTCTTTACAGGCACTATTACCCTTGATAAAAAAGTTGCAGCAGGAACATATAGCATAAAAGTTCTTGTTGACCAACATCCTAAGAAAAAACTTAAAAATGCAATTGTTATTGTGGAGAAAGATACTATTATTCCCGTTACTGAGGCTACCTATCTGGTGGTCGGAGATATTGATGGTAATGGAGTTATCAATCTTTTAGATTACGACATTGTTACAGGCTGTGACGAATCCATCGTTGGTAACCATTGTGAGGCAGATCTGTCTAAAAAAGCAGATCTCAATGATGACGGAGCTGTAGACTTCTATGATTACAATCTCTTCCTTCGTGAGATTTCAGTTATTAAAGGAGATAGCTAATGGACTTGCGCACACAACAAAAAGACACTTATAATGGACATACTACTATGTCTCGAAAAACTCTTGGTCTTATTATTGTCCTTTTGATACTTACTATTATCCTAGTGATGGTTGCTATTCTCACAAAGCCTCAAAAACCACAGCAAATATCGACAACTGACCCTACGCCAACTCCAACTCCATTAGTGCCTGGGCGCACATCCCTCTCTTTGACGCCCAATCCTTTGAGCGTTTCAGGATCAACTTCATCAACTCTTGATATAGCAATCGATACAGGAGGAAATGAAGTAAGATCTGTTCAGCTTGAAATCGCCTATGATCCCAAAGCAATAACAAATGTTACCTTAAAACCAGGAACGTTTTTTACCAATCCCAGCGTTCTCCCAATTGGCGGAGTAAATCCAAACTCAGGACGAGTTACCTATGCGCTCGTACCTAACTCATCCAATGAATCACGATCAGGAACCGGTATTGTTGCTACCATGACATTTACTCCTCTTTTAACAAGTACAAATCCCAAAACAGAAATAAGCCTTCTTGAAAAATCTTTAGTTAGTGGTGAAGCTCGTGGACAAAATGTTCTGATCAAAACAACTGGAACAACGATTATTCTCAAAAATCCAACAGTGACAACTACCTCTCAGTAAGATAGTCTCTCATCTCACCGATAAGGTATAACGACCCTGTGATAACAATAACTTCATCATTTTTAGCTTTGCTAATTGCATAAGAAAAAGCACTCTTTGAATCATCAATGATGCTGTATTGAGCACCTTTTTTTAAAAATTGGACAATTTCCTGCGGATTGAGACCACAGCTTTTACTTTGATCAGTAAATTTCTGGAAAGTAGTTAACACAAGTTCATCAGCATGGTCTACGACTTTGGTAATCATTGTTTTGATATCCTTGTCTTTCTTAAAACCAACAACGAACAATTTTTTTTCTTTTGGAAAATATTCTTCGAGTGCTTCCAAAAATGCGTGCATCTTAGCATCATTATGAGCACCATCAATTACAACAACTTTTCCGCTGTAGGTGAAAACCTCAAACCTTCCTGGAAAAAAAGCAGTCTGGAATGCATGTCTCATTATGTCATGAGAAATATCAAATTCAGAAAGATGCTTGATTGCTTCAATGGCTAATGCAGCATTGTCGACTTGATAATCTCCTTTTAAGGATAGCGAAATACCATCAATGGTATTCTGATCATTTTTAAAATTAAATACAGTTTGATTAAAAGACTTTTTTACAATTTCTGCTGAAAAATTCTTTTTGTAAACAAATAATCTCGCATGAACATCACGCGACTTTTTTTCAACAATTGGAAAAACAGTTGGCTGTAATTCCCCCGCAATAACAATAGGATTTCTGTCTTGTTTTTTTATTACATATACAACTTCTTTTGCAATTTGCTCTACGGTTTCACCTAAAATAGCGGTGTGGTCTAGTGAGACATTTGTTAAAATAACAGCAAGTGGATCAAGTATATTTGTTGCATCAAATTTACCCTCTAGCCCAACTTCAACCACAGCAACATCTACTTTATTATTCATAAAATGCATAAATGCCATTGCGACAACAATCTCAAAATATGAAGGCTTACCGATTGGCTCATTTGCCATCTTTGCAATAGCTGGCACTAATTGATTGAGTACTGAGATAAACTCCTGATTGGTTGGCATTTTTCCATTAATCTGCATTCGCTCATGAATTTTTTGTAAATGCGGAGACAAAGTAAAGCCTGTTTTATACCCAGCAGTTGTCAATAAATGAGAAATATAATACGCTGTCGAGCCTTTTCCTGAAGTACCTGTAACTTGAATCGATTTAAATTTTTTTTGAGGATTTCCTAGAAGCTCTAAAAAATAAGCAAATCGTTCAAGTGGTGTCTTAAGATGTTTATTAGCATCATACCTCTTAAAAACATCCATGCTAATATGATCATCAAGATAGGAATACGCTTGATCCATTGAAGTAATTTTCATGAAGTAATTATATGCTACTAAGACTGAAAACCCAACTTTAAAAATGGGATAACAAAGAAATTCCTTCTATTGCTCCCAACAATAATTGGGAGTGCAATCTTAAAATTCTGAATAAGATGCCCCGACGTTGGCTGCTGAGGATTATAAAGTACAAGCATTCTTTCCCTAAGCGAATTTATTGCATTGGCAATACCAATTGGCATATTTGCTTTTTTCTGAAGATATTCAAAAAACATTTTTGTAGAAAGCGACTCCCAATCCTTGGGTAAATCACTCCAGTCTATTTGCGACAATCTTTCCCACTCTTTTTCATCAATTTTCTCACGAACAATCTCTTGAATTACTACAGGAACGGGGGCTTCTGCAAATTCTTGCGGTGAAGAATACGTCCCCGATCTATCCAACACTCGTCCATCTCTCCTATTATTTCTTACTAAAGTCGCTGCAAGTTCTATATTGGCAGGAAGATTATCGTTATCAAGACTAAAAACAACAAACATTGAAATATCATATGGAGGGTATCCACCCTCTGAAACTTTAACTCCTTCTTCTCGGTGGACGCCAAAAGGATAATGATAATGCTCTCCTGCCTTTTTTCTCTGCTGCATGTTGTTACTTAAAAAACCGCTGTATGCATTGGTTAAAATAAGCATCGCTCTCTCTGCTAACTCGTCCTGCATATCAACTCTTTGAGAAGAAAGATGAGGGTAAATCGCAAGAAGTTCCTTTTTAATAAGAGGAAGCGACTCAATTTTAATTTTTGAAATTGTTATCCAGAATTGCTTAGCGCTTTGAAGATATTGTGATTTCCAATCAAGTGAAAATGAATATTTCGCAAAAAGATTATTAAAATCTGTTCTTTTTATAAGATCCTCAGTTGAAATAATTAATCTTTTTTCAACAAGTTTTTTTAATACTTCGTCTGTATATTCATTTCCAGTTTTTCGAGCATACGATAATGCTTTGTCTGTCTCAAGCCCCATATACATAAATCCGTTATGAGGATCAAAACTTGTCTGTATTGGAGTAACTGAAAAATCATTGTCAAAATGTTCTTTGATAAAGTGAACCGTTGCATCAGCCATTTGCTTTTTATAAATAACGTCCTGAAGTAATCCCGCATCATTAGGTAATTTCCCGTGAGCCATCTCTTCTGCCTTTCGAGCTGCGCATCCTACGTGACTGTCATAAATTTCAAAAATTTTCTTTGTACCAAATTTTTTAAGAGCGCGATTAAGGACAAATGCATAATTTGAATTCTCTAACAAAAAAATGTTGCCATTCTCACCATAGACAAATTCGCGAAGCAACCCACCTGGTACCCTAATACTACTTCCAACGCCAGCTGATGCTCCATTCATAAGAACTGCTAAGACTCGTCCATCCATACATAAATTCCAAAGAGTAATTGAAGGAAATTGTGCATTGGATATCATTCTAACCTTCTTGTACTCAACAGAACTTACTTCATCTGCTCTTCTATTCCTATCTTTAATAAACTGTATGAAAAAATCCTCTAGAAAGAGATAGTCTTTTTTATCTCGCGGAAATTGCCTTTTTTCATTGTATGACTCAAATTGTTTGATAAACGAATGGACTTGTTTCTTTAGATTTTCTGGTAATGATTTTGACGCGATTTTTTTTGACATAGACTGGCATTATACCAAAAAAAGAGCCTATATTCCAAACTTGCATTCAAAAAAAATTGGAGTATAATACCCTCTCGAGATAAAAAGAACGTATGTCACGCCTTTCAGAATTGGGCTTGCTCCCACAACCATTCGAAAAACAACATGATAGTACAGCTTCTTCAACAAGAGAAGAAGATCATGCGTACATAGAACCTCTTCTTGATATCACTCCAGATTTTTTTCTTGAAAGAAATCGTACTCCTGAAGTAAAAGATAACCTCGATGAATGGTACGAACACAAACAAAAAGGTGAATTAATAGCAAGCATTCTATGTGGCGATGCAAGAGCTTGGATCCCAGAAGGAGTAGCAAGAAGAACTGCATCAATTCGAGCACTTGGAGCTGGTGGAGACGATGAGTTCAAGGAACGATTTGAGGCAATTATGAACAGTAAAGGCGTCTCAACAGTTGCATTCATAGGTCACCACGATGGGATGCTTTTTGTTCCCAAAAAAGCGCCTAGGGGGTGCGGAATAACTGATGAGCATGGAAGGCAAATGCTTAGCGGTGAGGAAGTAAACGGTGAAGGATACAAAGATTTTGCAAGCAAACATGTAAGACACGAAGATCCTGTCATGCAAACAATTTACTCATCTCAAGATACGCTGGAGCTTACTGACAAACCTGTAGGAGCATTTGCACTTGACCATAGGACAGGTATTATTCTTCCCGTTGGCTATTTTCATCACCCCAAACAAGGCGGATATACAAGTGAAACAGGAATGAATCCAAAGTATTTTGATAAAAGACATTACAATGCTCCTGCTATCTATCATGATGGCATGCCCAAGCTTACTGAAGACCAGGCGATGAAAATGCCAGATAACCTTATTGAGTATTGGCTCGATTGGGAAAAAGAAATGGAAAAAGTAAGAAATGAATATGCGAGAAACGGTGTTGATTATCGACAAGCTCTAAAAGTACAAAATCCATCTATTATTAGTCTCTCAACTGACCCACGACCACTTGGTATTATCTATCGGCTTGGACCAAATACTGCCTTCAAGCTACGTGTTCCTCGTGCGAGCATTGAAGATGACGAGTTTATTGCACCTGAAAAATTGCAGGAAGTTCTTAATCAAGCTCATTATCCCATTGATCAAAATACTAGAAATTTTAACAGCCCAGAAGCAGCATTTTCTAACACCCATACCCTTCTTATCCAAACACGAAGTATGGAAAAATCTGAACAAATTGCACAAGTTGCAATTTCCAAACCCTACATTATGGACTGGCTCAATCTACCAGACCAAAGACATCCTCACCAGATTATTGTTGGGCAAATTCACCAAGGCAAAGTTGTTGACATGAAAATCTTTGCTCGAAACGAGCATGGGCAACTAGCGTAAGTATTGCTATAATATCTTTGTGAAGAAACTTTTCACAAAACCTACTCTTTCCTACCTTCGATTTTTTGCAAAAAAAGCACTAGATAAACATCAACCTACCATCATTGGTATAGCTGGATCTGTTGGAAAATCTTCTACGCGAAATGCAATTGAGGCAGTTCTTAAAGATCACTTTCCAACAAAGTCTGTTGGTAATTCCGAAACCGGAATTCCCTTGGGAATTCTTGGAATGAAGCCTGAAAATTATTCAAAAATAGACTGGATAAAAATGGTTGTAAGATCCCCTTTTAACATAGATTTTCTTGAAGATACAAAATATCTTATTGCCGAAATGGGCATTGATGAACCAGATGCTCCAAAAAACATGACCTACCTCTTAACGATACTCAAGCCAGATATCGCCATTTCTTTGAACGTATCGGCAACTCACTCACTCCAATTTGATAAAACTGTAAAAAAAGAAGGTCTTTCTGAAGAAGAAAGACTTAAAACTGTCATTGGAAATATTGCAAAGGAGGATACAAAAATTATCACTGCATCAGGATGCAAAGTAGGAATATACAATGCAGATGACGCAGTCATTTCTCCATATATTGAAAAAGTACAAGAATCACAAAAACTACTCACTTTTGGCACAAAAAGTATGTATGATATTTCATATGGAAAATATGATGTCAGCCGCAAAGGTACATCGTTCACTTTTTTCATAAAACACGATGATAAGCATCAAGAATTGAGCTTAACTTTCAACCATCATATTTTTCCTCAGGAGTATCGAGAAGTATTTTCCGCTGCAATACTCGTTGGGTTACAAGCTGATCTGTCCCCGAAGCAAATCAAAGAGTCAATAGAAAAAAATTATGAAACTCCTAAGGGGAGATCGAGTATTTTTGAAGGAATTAACAGTAGCATTATTATTGATGCAACATACAATGCCTCCAAAGCATCTATTGTTACTTTTTTGGATCTTGTTGATACGTTAAAAAAAGAGACAGATCATCAAGTTGTTTTTCTCATGGGTGATATGAGAGAGCTGGGACAAGAATCGCAAATCGAACACGAAGAGGTGGCAAAAAAAATAATTGGAATCGTTGATTATCTTTATCTTGTCGGTCCACTCACTCGTCAGTATTTTATGAAAGACAATCTTACCAATGATAGTATCGTTCTTGCCAAAGGATCTCAGAATACTATTTTTCTTGAAGAAGCAGTAAAAGTAATATTAAAAAATAAAGAAGATCAAAAAAAACTCTGCAGACAAGATGATTTTTGGATGAAAATAAAAAGTGGGTCGTGATGGAGTCGAACCATCCACTTCGTTCTTATCAGGAACGCGTTCTACCGCTGAACCAACGACCCTTTTTTAATAAATAGCTAATAGTCGATAGATAATAGATAAGGCTTTATTCACTATATCTATTAACTATGTACTATTAGCTAGAATGCTATTTTAGCAGATTCTGTACCTCCTTGGGAAGCTTTGCCCAGGTAAGTGTCGTTTCATCATCATTCAAAGCTCTCAAGAGTAATTTTTGAATATCCTGAAGATATAAAATAACATCAGTCAGCTCATCTGATATTTGCCCACCTTTTTGGAAAACCATCAATGCCTCATCGGATATGTTTTGTAATTCATTGTTATTTCTCTCAAAAAGTTCAACCAAGCTTTTTCTAAGGGTTTGCGAAAAGTTAGATCCAGAACCTTTTTGAAAATCGAGCCACTGACCAGCCTGAAGCTCAGTATTTTGATCAACCTTAGACTCACTATAACCTATTTCATCTGTCGTAAAACCTTCGACAATCTTATCTCCCTTTTCCATATATAATCATTCTTAAAACTCACTAAAATTCCGCAGGAATTTTAAGAGGAGGAATCGACGAAATATCGAAGTTATTTGTATAGCAAATAACAGAGATTGCATGTCGCATTCCAACGATGAGGCGCGAATCGGACTCGAACCGACGAATGGCTGTTTTGCAAACAGCTGTGTTAACCACTTCACCACCGCGCCCTGTACAAAGTCTGGTTTGGAAAAACTGAAACAAACAATTTTATCCAAGCCCCATCAAAGTATTTACGATACAACAAACTTTGTACAGGGCGCGCCAAACTGTATGTAATTTTATCATAGCCACGATGCAAATACGAGCTTGCCATCAAAAAACCACCCTGTGGGGTGGTTTTTATCTTGACAACTAAAAAGTGGTAGAGAGGCGAGAGTAGATTTTATGTAACCTCTAAGTCAACTTGTCCTTAAGAAAACCTAAAAACAAATTGTCCCTTACGGGATAACGAGATTACTCAAGCCCTACTCACTCGGCTTGGTTGCTGTATACACATCTCCTTGTCTCACCCAGTTGAGCTGTTGAGAGCAAGTTCTATGTCTTCTCCTTTCGTCATTAGATTATGCCTCTAATAAAAGATTCAAAGTTAAAATTTAGAAAGGAGGTGATCCATCCCCTGCTTCGGCAAGGGATACCTTGTTACGACTTAAGCCTCATCGCCGGTATCGGCCTCTAACCCCTTGCGAGATTATTCAGCCGCCCCCGACTTTGCTGCCTTGACGGGCGGTGTGTACAAGACCCGAGAACGTATTCACCGCGGCATGCTGATCCGCGATTACTACCTATTCCGACTTCATGGGGTCGGGTTGCAGACCCCAATCTGAACTGAGACGAAATTTCAGAGATTAGCTTGCACTTGCGCGCTTGCGACTCGTTGTTTTTCGCCATTGTAGTGTGTGTGTGACCCAGGGTATAAGGGCCATGCTGACTTGACATCTTCCCCTCCTTCCTCCTTGTAAAAACAAGGCAGTCTGAAATGAATATGTAA
>JACROF010000011.1 GCA_016214555.1 Candidatus Levyibacteriota bacterium | reverse complement strand
TTTTATCATAAATTTGGAACCGAGAAAATTCCTAGGCGAAGAATCTCAAGGAATGATTCTTTGCGCTGCTGATGAAAAGCCTATACCACTTACGATCCTTGAAGACTCCAAACAAGGCTCTTCCATAACTTAATCCTCTGATTCAGTTGGAGCGACGTTAAAGTGAGCAAATGCTTTTTTAGCAATTTGAAAAAAGATCGGCGCTGCTGTTTCTGCTCCGTAAATAGCTTTTGTTGGACGATCAACAATAACAAGCATAACAAATTTTGGATTATCAGCAGGCGCATATCCAATAAATGAAGCAATTGTTAAATTTGGGTCGTAATGACCAGCGACTGGGATTTGAGCTGTTCCGGTTTTCCCTGCAATTCTGTATCCTTTTGGTTTAGCAAATTTTGCCTCCCCTTTGTCAACAGCATTCACTAGTATCTCAGTCATAATTTTTGCAGTTTTTTCAGATATTGGTTGGTTAATTTTTTTTGGAGGAATAGCAATAACCTCACCACTTGGTGTTTCTATTGACGCAACAACATGAGGCTCCATACGAACTCCCTTGTTTGCAAGTGTAGAAAAGGCGCTTAAGAGCTCAATGGGAGTAACTGATATCCCCTGCCCAAATCCTGATGTGGCAAGGTCAATAGGATACCAAGAGTCGCGTGATCTCAAATCAGATGATACTTCTCCTTGAAGATCTATTCCGGTCAAATCACCAATACCATATTTTTTTATATAAGAAATCATTCGGTCAAGTCCTAGTTTTTGAGCAACGAATACCATCCCTGTATTGTCCGAGTGTTGAATTACCTCTGTCATAGTAAGATTTGCTTGATATGTATCATTCCACGTTTTAATCTCATAACCTCCAATCTCAACTGGACCTGAACAAATTGTGCAATGTGTGTCTGGTTTTACGAGACCCTCATTTATAGCTGCAGCCATGACGAGAGGCTTAAACGTAGACCCTGGTTCATAAGTGTCAGTAATAAATCCATTCTTGAAATCTTGATCTGAATATTCATAATATGATCGAGGATCAAAAGACGGGAAAGATGCCATTGCCAATATTCCTCCTGTCTTTGGATCCATGATTGCAGCCATACCCCCTTGTGCTCCATACTTCTCAATTCCCTCTTTTAACTCCTGCTCAAGTGCAAACTGTAAGACACGGTCAACATAAAGATTAAGACTTCTTCCGTTAACTTCACCGGATGATTTATTTAGCTTTGCTAAAATAGGTCTCCCGAGCGCATCATGAACCTGCGTCGCAATACCTTCTTTACCTCTCAGTTGACGATCATAATATCCTTCAAGACCTAGGTATCCCTTATCAGATCCTTTATCGTCTTTTCCAACAAATCCCAAAAGCTTCGCACCAATGGATGCTTCAGGATAAAATCGCACAGATAAATCATCAAAGCCAATACCTGGAAGATTATATTTTTCAACGTGCTTTTTTACTTCCGGATCCACACGTGGCTTAAGAACTACCCAATATCTATTTAAGGCAAGTGAGGCCGAAATACTTGCAGAATCTTCCTGCAACAATGAGGAAAGTAGCTGTATAGTCTTCTCTTTTTCCTTAACTTCTTTTGGATTAGCAAACACAAGATAACTAATTTTGTTTGAAGCTAATGAAAATCCATCTGAAGTCCTGATCTCGCCCCTCGTTGGATTTATCTTAATGTTTTGACCATACTGCGATTCACCAAGGGCAGATAACTCCCCTGCTTTAAAACCTTGCCAATAAAAAAGCCTTATGGAGATGACTAGGAAAAGCCCAATAAAAAAAAGGAGAGTAAATTGATAGCGCCATGTCATCTTCTTGCGATAGGAAGAGGTGAAGATATAACAAGCGGCGATTTTCCTTCCTCAAACCCCATACTCGACGCCTTTGATGCGATTGTCGTAAAGGATGATGCGATCAAAACTTGCTCATGAAGCATTGCATTTGACCTTTTTAACTCACTGATTTGCTGCTGAAGCTTGTTTAACTCAATACCTGATGTTGAAATGCTGTTTGCAACAACAACCTGAACTATGGATAAACCCATAATGATCATGATATTGATGATGATAAAAATAACTGGTTTTTTCATTATTCTTTTTTTTCAAAAACCCTAAGTTTTGCACTTCTTGCTCTTCTATTGGAAAGTACTTCTTTCTCAGATGCCTGAATAGGTTTTTTTGTAATCACTTTGCCTTTTCCTTCTTTCTCAAATTGTTCAAAAGCTCTCTTTACTATTCTGTCCTCAAGGGAATGAAAAGATATAACTACTAACCTTCCATGTGGCTTTAATAGCGATACGGCCTGAGGAAGGGAATCCTCAAGAATGTGGAGCTCATCATTTACTGCAATTCTCAGTGCCTGAAAAATTCTTGTAGCCGGATGAATATCATGATCTGATCTAAACACAGATTCCTTTACTAGCTCAGCAAGCTCTCCCGTAGACTCAATCTGATGATCTTTTCTCCTTTCAACAATCACTTTTGCAATTTTTTTGGCAAATCTTTCCTCACCTAGTTTTTCAAAAAGAAAAGTTAACTCCTTTTCGGTCAATCCATTTACTAAATCCTTTGCCTGCACACTAAGTGACTGATCCATCCTCATGTCTAGTGGCCCATCTACAAAACTAAACCCTCTCTTACTTTCTCCTAACTGATAACTTGAAACTCCGATATCCATAAGAACCCCTGAAACAGGAAAAAAGCCTTTTTCTTTTGCAATTTTTTTAACGTTTGAAAAGTTGTCTTGAACAATTGTTATCTCTTCTCCATCATGTATTTTCTCTTTCTCAATAAGTTTGCGTACATACAAAATTGCATCCGTATCTACATCTAGAGCCAAAACTTTTCCACCCGATCTCACAATAGATAATGCATGTCCTCCTCCTCCAAGAGTGCAGTCAACATAAAGCTCGCCTGGCTTGATATTCAAATAATGAAGTACTTCTTGTAAAAGAACTGGTATATGGTAATTATTCATGTCCTTTTGTCTTGGACAGGTTAATTGTTAATAGCTCGACGCTACCTGCTATGCTTTCTTGATGATCATGCCAGATACTCCTGTCCCATATCTCAACATATCTCTGAACTCCAATAAATATAATGTCTCGTGTCATTTTTGCGTATAATCTTACGTGCTCAGGCATAAAAAATCTTCCCTGCGCATCTAGCTTAACTAACTCCGCGCTACCGAATAAATATCTCTGCAATTCCCTGGTTGCTTTATCTATGAATGGCATATCTTTTGTTCCCTCAAGTAATGTTTCCCAATTTTTAATCGAAACAACGAGCAAGCATTGGTCAATGCCTTTCGTAATTATTAGCTGATCTCCCATCTCATCCCTAAATCTCTTGGGAAATGCCGTTTGAAATTTTATACTTAACTTTCCCTCAGCTTGACCTATAAGCATAGCTTGTAAATGAGCAGAGCGATTAATAATAATTCACTACAAATCACTACTAATCACTGTATTTGATAATAATGAATGAAAATAACTGGCTTGTCAAGCCAAAATAATACGAAATCGATTAAAAATGTGAGGATGTTAAAAACTATTCGAGGCTAAGAGAGTCTTGAACTTGATATTCTTTTCCATCTTTTTTAATCATTTTGAGTACAAAATCTACCTTTTCAACGCCAGTATCATATCGACAACGCCCACTTGAACATGTTCCTATTTCCCTATATTCTGACTCGTACGAACTTTTACCCTCAACATCAACTGGCTCACTGCTTCCAAATCTTTGAGTTACTTTCCCAGAGCCACCCTCAGATCTATATTCTGGAGGAACGTCTGCATCATAAGTAAAATCCCACTCAATCGTTTGAACATCATCAAGCTTGCTTACGGAAAACTTGATCTCTTTTTGATTATTTCTTGTAGTTAATTTTAGACCGACCTCCTCAGGAGATACTGTTATTGCTTCTTCCTCAAGAATTTGTGAATTTTCTGCCTCATCATTATCTTGAGCATTTTGAATAAAGACAAACACCCCTCCAACAATAAGAAGTACAACGACAGCTGCGGCAATGAGTAATTGATTCTTCTTCACTACAAAATTATCGTCATATTATATCGGTTTTGTCAAGGGAGTTGCTTGCAATCACCAAAAAGATCTTGTATCGTTGGTATGTTCTGATGTTTGACAGAGAAAGATTTAATCCGATACAACCTGAAGATGATCGCCCACATGAATCCTGTGGGCTTGTTACACTCTACTCCACTACCCTTGATACACAAAGACAGGTTGACCATGTTTTGAGAGCAGGATATGGAGTACAGCATAGAGGTCAACAGGGAGCAGGGATTGCATACCCAACAAGAGAAGGTATAAGGTATTTTGTAGGAAATGGCTTGCTTCCCGATGTTTTTACCTCAAATATTGTTAAAGGTTTTAATGAAGAAAACCCAGGTCACTGGATGCAATTACACACAAGATATGGGACTGATCAGCAAGCAGGATTTGAAGAACAAAATCTCCAACCTGTAATAGCTCATGCTCCAGATGGGTCACAGCTATCATTTATGCATAATGGTCAATTCACGGGGAAGGATGAAATTAGATCTCTTGTTAAAGAGTACTCAGGAAAAGAATACCCAGATGATGTAAGTGACTCATTTCTTGTTGCTCAGCTCCTTGCCAATTCACCTGGCGATACATGGGAAGAAAAAATTATCCATGGGCTTAACCAGGTAAATGGAGCGTTTAGTGTGTCAATTGGAGTTAAAGATATGATTTTTCTTGCAAGAGATCAATTCGGATTTCGCCCACATGTTGTTGGCAAGTTGGGGGACGGCTGGGTTGCTGCCTCTGAAACACTAGCACTGCAAAAAATTGGAGTAAAAACAGAACGATCACTCTTGAGGGGTGAGATAGTACGAATTGACCATAGAGGATTAGAAACAATTCAGGAGGGCCTATTAGGGCAAGGAAATTTTTGCGATTTTGAGCTCGCTTATTTTGAGGACGTCAGATCACTTTTTCCCACATTCAACTCACCAGATGACTCCTTTCATCCAGAGAGGTGGATGTCAAATTACGAAGCTCGGAAGCTTGCGGGGATTTACCTTGCTCAAAAGTCAAAAGATAAAATGAAAGACCTTGATTTTATTACTGCTGTTCTGGATTCAGGAGGTCCTTTTGGCGCGGGACTCGCAATAGGAGCAGGATTACCATACGAGCCTATTATTATTCGTGATCATGTCGATCCAAAAGCTAAACCAAGGCTTTTTCAAGGATCAAATATTGACTTAATCCCTCATCAGATTGGAGGAAAATTATCCTTAGTACCTGGAAGTGTACGAGGAAAACGAGTAGGCGTTGGAGATGATTCAAATGTTAGGGGAAATGTAAACACAGAGGTCAACAAACAAATGAGAGATGATGGTGCGATTGTTATACGGGATTTTTTTGGTTACCCTATGGTTTTGCATACATGCCACCTTGGAGTAAGTCTTCATACAAAAAATGAGTTGGTTGCAGCGAGAAACAATGGAGATCTTGATGCGATTGCAAGAGAGCTAGGCGCTGATAGCGTTGACTATGTAAGTCATTCTGATTTTATAAAAGCTCGAAAAAATGGAGGCGATATACTCACTCCAAAAGATATTCGAAACATATTCCTTGAAAATGGTGGGTGCGGTGGATGTTTGACAGGAAGATATCCAATTGATGAGCAGGGAGTAATTTTTGATTATAAAAGTCAGGATAATTAAATTATTTTTTTTGTAATATACTCTGAAAGTTTATCAACTTGCACTCTCTCCTGATTAGCTGTATCACGATCTCTGATAGTCACTGTATCATTTTCCAACGTATCAAAATCAACCGTCACACAAAAAGGAGTGCCGATTTCATCTTGTGATAGATATCTTTTGCCAATATTTCCTCTATCATCCCAAACAACTACACCACCTATTGAATCTTTCAAATGAACATAAACCTCTTTTGCTTTTTCGACAAGCTCTGGTTTGTTCTTAAGAAGTGGAAAAACTGCAACTTTATATGGCGCAAGTCTTGGAGACAGTTTTAAGACAACCCTCTCCCCATCCTCATGGTATGCGTCAGACAAAATCATGAGAAACAAACGATTGATTCCAACAGCTGGCTCAATAACATGTGGTACAACTTTTTCAAATGTTTCAGGATCAACTATCGCTAATTCTTTACCAGAATAAGTACTATGTTGTTTGAGATCATAATCAGTTCGATAAGCAAGTCCCCATAACTCTTTAAAGCCAAACGGGAAATTATATTCTAGATCCTCTGTTTTTTTGCTATAGAACGATCGCTCCTCATCACTATGCTCACGCCACCTAAGATTTTCAGATCGAACACCTAAATCATCAGTAATAAACTTCCACATTAGATCCTTCCAGTCATCAAACAATTTCTTCCAGTCATTTTTCTCCGGATTAAAAAAGTATTCTATTTCACCCTGTTCAAACTCAATTGTTCGGAAAACTGAATTACCAAGAGTTATCTCATTTCGAAAACTCTTTCCAATCTGAGCAACACCAAAAGGGAGTCTCACTCTGTTTGAATTAACAATGTTATCAAAATCTACAAAAATCCCCTGCGCCGTTTCACCCCTGAGATAGGCCGATCCTTGCTCTCCTTCAACAATACCAAGCTGTACAGGAAAAAGTTGATTAAATTTTCGGACCACAGTCCAGTTAAATTCTGCACAATTTGGACATGGTATCTTAAAATGCTGAACAACAATTTCCATTTCTTTGGGAGACAAGCCTTCAACTTTTTTTGTTGATACAATTATATTTCTTTTTTCGTGATCTATTAAATGAAGTTCTGCAATTTCATTTTTCAACCTTTGCTCGTCAATTTTTTCAAGATAATCCTCTATGAGATGATCTGCGCGAATTCTTGTTCGACAACTTTTACAATCAACAAGAGCATCTGCAAACCCTGCGACATGACCTGATGCCTCCCAAATCTTGTGATGCGATATGAGACTTGCATCAAGTCCTACAATATCATCTCTTTTTTGAACAAAAACTTTCCACCAAAGGTTTTTAATGTTTCTCAAAAGCTCAGTACCAACTGGACCATAATCATATGTATTTGCCACACCTCCATAAAGTTCTGATCCAGGATACACAAACCCTCGTCTTTTAAAAAGCGCTTGAAGCATGTCCATTTTATTCTCGCTCATGAGGCAATGATAGCAGAAATCTGTAGGATCGTGAAGAGAAGATTTAGCTAGATTTTTGAAAACACTTTATGACTTCGTAATTTTCTTTCAAGTATTCCTTCGATAAACTCTCTTGTATCAAGCTGAGATGAGTCTTCAATATTCTTGTGCCAATAACCAAGCTGTGACAAGAGTTCAACTTCAAAAGCATGGACAATAAAAATTAACTCACTATCACTTGCAACTGCAATGTCATTTAGAACTCTTTTAAGAAGATCAAATATTGACCGCTGCTCCTGTTCTTCTGGACAGAGTCCATCAACAAGCTCGCAAATATGATATGCAAGACCAGTTTTTTGAAGATTATTTTTTATATGAGAAAAACTGTTAATAGTCTGTGCTTCTGTAAGAATTGGCGTATGTGATCCTTTGTATATTGAGAATTGCGTATAATTAAGCAGCTCAATGTGGGATCCTCGTCTACTAGTAATACGCCTTACTCCCTTTGCCTTCACAACTAATTTTCCAAAATTTTGCGTATAGATTGTAACTATTCTATCTGCTTCACCAAAATTGCGGCGCTTGATAACAATTCCTGATGTGGTGGTATTTTTCACAATCTACACTCGGAGTTCAATCTCTTTATCGGTAGTAAGATCAAACTTTTCTACAGTTCTTCCGTTTACTTTTATTACATAAGGGAATCCAGTAGTACCTGGTTGTTTTTGAATAAGAACTGGAAGTTGATTGCCTTTGACTTTAAAAGGAAGTGTATAAGTAAATGAAAATGTCTTTTTACCAAGCGGTCTAACTGTTAAAAATCCTTCAAAAACTGTCTTGCCAAGATCCTCAGATGTGGTCATTTTTACCTCAGAACCGCTACTATCCTTTAGGACACTTCCTTTTGGAACATATATCCTAATCCAATCTCTAAGCTCTGCATTAAGACAAAGTCCACCCCGCTCCAAGTTACAATCTGAAGGCGGCTGAGTATTAGCATAATTAACTGTAACTGTTTTAGAAATAGTTCCGTCTGATTTTATATCATAAGTACTTTCTACTTCTTCTTTAATAAAAAGATTTGCCTTGGCACCCCCAAAATTTGCCTCGTTAATATGAAGATAATCACCATCAAACTTTTCGATTCTACCTGCTGCTTTCAACGCTTCTATGCCATCCTGTGCGTCTTTATCGTAAAGATAAAAAAGGACATGCTTTTCGTGTGTTTGGCTAAGAAGAGATTGAAAAAGAGGTCCCCAATAAATCTTTGGAGATGATGACAATGCCTTACTCATAAGATTTGAGAGCATATCTCCAAGCAGGCCTTTCCTATCTGTTTTGACGTAGTTGACTGGACGAGAAATATTATTTTCTAACTCATAAATAACCTGGGGACATCCACCACACCTGTTATCTGGCTTGGTAGTATATGTTTGGCCGCCAACGGTAATCTGATCATCAAGTATTTTTATTGTTGATGTTAGAACATTTGTATCAATAGCAATTATCCCATCTACCTCAGTTCTACCCCGTGCCTTACTATACATCTGAGTAAAAGTCTTCATTGACTCAACAAAATCTGGTGACAAATTACTGTCTCTCAAATTAAATGTATATACTTTTGGGAGGTATTTTTGAATTGCAGCTGGCGCAGAAGGTTTATTTGGAATTGATTCATCAAGAGGATAAATATCATCAGAACGATCTAGATGAATTACTCCTTTATCAAGCCTAAAAATTGCATACGCTGTAATAAAACCACCTGTTGGCCTGAGCTCTTTATCATTTTGAAAAAGAACAAGGTATTTTTTCTCTTCATTCTCTCCTAAAAGAGATGGGAAGACTTTAACAAGAGGCCTTGCCTCATCTACAAATGTTACTCCTTGATCAGTTAGTTCTTTTAATTGATCAATCTGATCTCTTAATTTTTTTCCAAAAATAAATGATGGATAATGCCTCGCATCAACCTTATCTACCTCTGCTCTTACTTTTACTAATTGATCGGCAATTTCATCAATTTTTGGAGTGATATGCCCCATTGAAAGAACTGCTGTTTTTATACGATCTTCAGCGGATCCCCCGACAAACGTTCCTTGCCCCTGAAGTCCCAACACATCAGCGTACGGCTTGAGAGACTCAACAACGGTAACGCCTGCCTTGAGTCCTTCCTCACCAGCATTAAGTAGATGAGTAGCATCGTTATAATAAAAATTAACTACAGGAATAAAACGAAAATAGAAAATCCTCCCCA